>CAMDCH010000009.1:0-27887 GCA_945889655.1 bacterium HR33 | reverse complement strand
ACCCACGAGCTGCGGCACCATCTCGAGTGGAAGGTCAACGCCCAGGACCTGGAGGAGTACGACTGGGCCGCGGACCAGGGTTTTGCCCGCGGCGACGCCGACGCATTCGATCCTCTCTACTATCTCGCGGGGGAGAAGATCGGGGACGGCACCTACCAGGTGGACGACGACGTCTTTTTCGACCGGCAGGTGCCCAGCGTGCCGGCGTCTGCCGACATCACCTGGCAGGGCCGTCTCTTCCGGATCACGATCCCGCCATCGGACCTGCCGTTGTACGTCGTGGTCGAGGGTCTGGTGCCGAGCCCCGCGGGTGACGCGATCGTGGTGTTTCGTCGCAAGCCGGGATTGCTGGACCTTTTCCGCCGCGCGCGCCGTCCAGCGGAGCTGACGGCCAGGGCCGAGCTCGCGTCCGCTTCGCCAAGAGGCTAGTCGGCGTCTAGATTCGTCGCATGGTACACGAGACGCAAACCTCCCTGTCTCCCGCCCAGGTCCTCGACCGGGCCAAGCTGTTCTTTGCCGAGCGGGTACCGCAGTACGGCGCCTTCCTGGAAAGACAGGGCCCGACGTTCGCAACGTTCCGGGGACAGGGCGGCGAGGAGATCGCCATCGCGGCGATCCCGGATGGGCAGGGGACGCGCGTGCGCGCCTCGACGCTGCTGTTCGACCAGGTCATCGATCGATTCTTCTCGACTTTGCCACACCTCAGCGAGGCCCCCGCGGCGTGAGTGACGCCACGATCGTCCGCGTGTGGGTACCGGATGTCTGGGACGTGGTCGAGATCGGCGGGCAGGCGTCTACCACGGTCGCGTCGGTCAAAGCCAGCGCGCTCCAGCAGGCGTTCGGGGAAGGGCGGCGGGCAGACCCGGCGGGCTTCATCGTGAAGTACCGGGGCGCGCTGGTGAGCGATGAAAGCCAGACGCTGGGCGCCCTGGGTGTGCCCGACCGCGCGCCGATGATCGTCCTGCCGGCCCGCCGCCGGCCGGTGGTGTGAACCGCCGCGTTCACGTCATCACCCACCCGCTGTCGCTTACCCATAACCCTGGCCCGGGGCATCCCGAGTCCCCGGCACGCCTCGCGGCAATCCTCGAGGAGCTGCGCGGGCCATCGTTTGCCGATGTGCAATGGCATGAAGCGGCGCCCGCCACGGATGCCCAGCTCGGGCGCGCACACACGCGCGCCTATCTCGACTGGCTGCGCGCGGTGGCGAAACAGGGTGGGGGCTGGCTCGATGCCGATACCGTCATGGGACCGACCAGCCTCGATGCCGCGGTAGCCGGAGCGGGAGGCGCCGTGTCCGCGGCGCGACTCGCGCTCGAGGGTACGCCGGCGTTCTCCGCGATGCGGCCACCCGGTCATCACGCATTGCGTGACACGGCGATGGGCTTCTGCCTGGTCAACAGCGTGGTCGTGGCGGCGTATGCGGCTCTTGAAGAGATGGGCTGCGGACGCGTCCTCATCGTGGACTGGGATGTACACCACGGGAACGGGACGCAGGCGATCGTGGAGGCCGAGCCGAGGATTCGCTACGTCTCGCTGCACCAGTGGCCACTCTATCCGGGTACGGGCCGGGCGGAGGAGCGTGGCGTCGGCAACATCTTCAACGTGCCGAGGCCTCCCGGCCTGCCGCCCGAGGCCTACGTGAAAGACCTCAACGCCGCGGTGGAGCAGGCTACCCGGGGCTGGCGTCCCGACCTGATCCTCGTTTCCGCGGGTTTCGACGCCATGGCGGGGGATCCGCTCGCCGGCTTCACGCTCGAACCCGAGGACTACGCGACGTGGGTGCGTGACTGGCGATCCCTCGGAGTCCCGATGGCGTCGGTGCTCGAGGGTGGTTACATGCCGAGCCGGATCCGGCTCGCGGCTGCCGCGCACCTGCGCGCGCTGGCGTGAGCGTTCCGGTCACCTGCTCGGTAGCCCTGCCGCTTCCGGTGGGGCGGCCCTACCGCTACTCCATACCTCCCGCGCTCGCTGATCGCGTGGTCGAAGGGGCACGGGTGGTGGTGCCCGTCCGCGCTCGCGAGATGGTGGGCGTAGTGGTCGGCCTTTCCGACGAATCTCTGCCCTCGCTGAAACCGGTGCTGCTGGCCCCGGACGACCGGCCGCTCGTCCCTGGATCACTCGTCCGGCTCGCCGAGTGGATCTCGCGCTACTACGCGTGTCCCCTCGGTCTCACGCTCCGCACCATGCTTCCGCCCGCGCTCTGGGGCGCCTCGCGGCTGGTGGCGCGCGTCATCGACGTCTCCCGGGCGGGCGGTGGACTGTCGCAGGAGATCGTGGAAGCGCTGAAGCGGATGAACGGCCGAGCGAGCGCGGGCGGCCTGGCGCGGAAACTCAAGCGGCCCGTCTGGGACGCATTGCAACGCCTCGAACGAAGTGGAGCGATCGCACTCGAGACGGAGCCGCCCGACCTCGGCCCCGGGGAGGGGAAGGTCTCCGTCGTCAAGCTCACGCGGGCGCTGTCGTCCCTGCTCGAGCGCGAGGAGGTTTTCGGCCGCGCGAAGAAGCAGCGGGTGGCGTACGAGCTGATCGACGGGCTGGGTGGGGAAGCGGAGACGAAGCATCTCACGGGCCAGCTCGATGTTTCGCCGGCCGTTCTCAGGGGCCTCGTCGAGCGTGGCCTGGCGAGCATCGAGTCGCGGACGGCGTTGCGTGATCCCTTCCGCGGCGTATCGGTCCCGCCGCCGGCCAACCCGACGGTCGCGCAGCAGGCCGCGATCGCGGCGATCCAGGCGCTGGAGCCGGGCGCGGCCGCGCTGCTCTTTGGCGTCACTGGGAGCGGCAAGACGCTCGTGTACCTCGAGGCGATGCGCGCGGCGGTCGAGCGGGGCCGCGGCGCCATCGTGCTCGTGCCGGAGATCGCGCTTACTGCACAAACCGTGGCCCGCGTTCGCGGCGTTTTCGGCGACGCCGTGGCGGTGATGCACAGCGCCCTGTCCGAGGCGGAGCGGGCGGATGCGTGGCGGGCGGTTGCGTCCGGCGTGCGGCGCGTGGTGGTGGGGGCGCGGTCGGCGATCTTCGCGCCGGTGCCGGAGCTCGACACGATTGTGGTGGATGAAGAGCACGACGGCAGCTACAAGCAGGGGGAGGCGCCCCGCTACCACGCGCGTGATGTCGCGCTCCGGCGCGCGCGGCTGGAGGGCGCGCGCGTGGTGCTGGGGAGTGCCACGCCATCGCTGGAGACCTGGGCGCGCCGGCCGGCGATCCGGGTGGTGGAGCTGCCGCTGCGTGCCACGGCGCAGGGGATGCCCGCGGTGCGACTCGTGGATCTCCGGCACGAAACGCTGGTCAAGGACAGCGGGGCGGTGCCCTGGTCCGCCGTTCTGGACGCAGAGGTCGAGGCGCGCCTGGGGCGCAGCGAGCAGGTGATCCTGCTCCTCAACCGCCGGGGGTTCGCGCACTTTCTCCAGTGCCACTCGTGCGGCCACGTGGTCGAATGTCCTTCGTGCAGCATCGCGCTCACCGTGCACCAGTCACCCGCGCGGCTGAAGTGCCACTACTGCGGGCACGAGGAGCCGCTGCCGGGCCAGTGCCCGCAATGCGGACAAGCCACGCATCGCACGCGCGGCGTCGGCACACAGCTGCTGGAGCAGTGGCTGGGCGCGCGGTATCCCGGCGCTCGGCTGGCACGCATGGACGCCGACACGACATCCACCAAGTGGTCGCATGGGCGGATACTGGACACGTTTGCCCGGCGCGAGATCGACATCCTCTTCGGCACGCAGATGATCGCCAAGGGGCTCGACTTTCCGGGGGTCACGCTCGTCGGGGTCGTGGACGCCGACAGCGGCCTGCACCTGCCCGATTTCCGCGCCGCCGAGCGGACGTTCCAGCTCGTGGCGCAGGTGGCGGGCCGCGCGGGGCGGGGAACCCAGGGGGGCGTGGTCATCGTCCAGACCAGGTCTCCGGCGCACTACGCGCTGGTGGCGGCGGCCGCGCACGATTTCCCCTCGTTTGCCGCGCAGGAGGTGGCGTTGCGCTCGTCCCCGGCCTACCCGCCGCACGTGGCGCTGGCGAACGTGGTCGTGAGCGGTGAGGATGAGGGGGCCGTCAGCACCGGGGCGGTGTCCCTGGCCGGGTGGCTCCGTGAGTTGATCGCGCAACGAGGCGAGGGATCGGTAGAAGTAGTGGGGCCCGCGCCCGCGCCGCTTCAGCGCATCAAGGGTCGCTGGCGGTGGCACCTTCTGGTGCGGGCGGCAGACCAGCGGTGGCTGGGCCGAGTCCTGCGTTACGCGGTGGGTCGGGGTCCCCTGGCGCGCGGCGGAAGCGTCCGCGTGGTCTACGATCGCGATCCGGTGGCGCTCCTGTGAGGCACGCGGCGTTTCCCGTGTTCTCAGCCAGTTGAAACGCACCCCGGCCGTCCCTATTTTGCCGTCCTCGCATCGTGGCTGAAACGAATCCGACGCATTCGCGCCCAGCAGCAGGGCCTCCAGGGGTTGGACCAGGGTGGCTGCGTCTCGCCAGCGAGCTGGCGGGCCGGGTTCCCCCGGTCGAGATGCAGGGTATCTGGGTCTTTCCAGCCGTCCGGAAGGACGACAAGGAGTGGGGTACGGCAATCGTTACGCGCCGCGCCGAGGATGAGCGGATCCGCGTCTACACGGCCCGGTACGTGCAGCTGACCCGGGGCCGGGAGCGGGGGCAGGGCAAGGTGGGGATCGAGGAGGTCGCGGTCTGCCCGCCCGAGGTGCTGTACGAAGTCCTGAAGGGCGTGCAGGAGCGCATGGCGGAAACGGAGCCCCCGGTGGAGATTTCCCCCTCGCTCTGGTACGGCCCGGCGTGACGAGCCCGCCGCCCAAGATCGACGGGAAGGCGCTGCTGGAAGTCCTGCGGCGCTACCTGCGCGATCACAACCTGCCGGTGACGCACCAGCGGGAATCGATCGCGGCGTCGATCTTCTTTTCCAACGCCCATCTTTCGGTTGGCGACATCGAGAAGTCGCTGCGGGAGCGGGGAGTGAAGGCGGGGAAGGCGACGGTGTACCGAACGCTCGACCTGCTGGTGCGCGCGGGGCTGGTACAGGAGCACGATTTCGGGGAAGGGTTCAAGCGTTACGAACCGCTGGAAGCCGAGAGCCACCATGAGCACCTCATCTGCCTGAACTGCGGCAAGGTGGTGGAATTCTCCAGCGACCGGATCGAGCGAATGAAGTCGCTGATCGCGGACGAGCATGGATTCAGGCATCACCACCACCGTCTCGAGATCTACGGGATCTGTCGGGACTGTCAGCGGCGTGACGCCGTCACGCTGGAAACCAGGGGAATTCAGAGCGGGGGCTAGAGGCAGGTGATCGATTCCAAGATGTTCGTGCCGGCGAAGGCGTTCCTTACCAAGGGCGTTGGCCGGCACAAGGAAAAGCTGACGAGCTTCGAGCTGGCGCTCCGTGAGGCCCACATCGCCCAGTACAACCTGGTGCGTGTCAGCTCGATCTTCCCCCCCAATTGCCAGCTCGTCTCCTGGGAGCAGGGCCTCAAGGGCCTCGCGCCGGGACAGGTGGTGTTTGCCGTTATCGCCGAGGCGGCGACCAACGAACCGTCACGGCTCGCGGCGTCATCGCTGGGGCTCGCGATCCCCGCCGATCCCAATCACCACGGCTACATCTCCGAACACCACACGTTCGGCCAGCGCCAGCAGTCGGCGGGCGACTATGCCGAGGACCTCGCAGCGTCCATGCTGGCGACCGTGCTCGGCGTGCCGTTCGATCCCAACCAGGCGTGGGACGACCGCAAGCAGCAGTGGCTGCTGTCCGGCGAGATCGTGAAGACCACCAACATCAGCTGCACGGCCGAAGCGCAGGATGACGGCCGGTGGGTGACGACGGTTTCGGCCCTCGTTTTTTGCGGGTGATGGGTGACGGGTGGTGGGGTGTGCAACCCCACCGCCCGCAACCCGGAACCCAACCCCTCGTAGCACCGTTACATTTCCCATAACATGCCCAATGAATCCGTAGCCCTGACGGCGGCTTTCGTGGCCGGCCTGATCAGCTTTCTCTCCCCCTGCGTGCTGCCCCTGGTGCCGAGCTATGTCTCGTTCATCACGGGCATGTCGCTCGACGAAATGGGACAGCGGCGGTGGATTGCCCTGACCCACGCACTGCTGTTCGTGTCCGGGTTCACCGTCATTTTCGTCCTGCTGGGAGCGACCGCGACGGCGCTCGGCACGGCCCTTCGGTTTCAGCAGATATGGATGGAACGAGTCGGCGGGATCCTGATTGTCGTGTTTGGCTTGTACCTGCTTGGCGCCTTCCAGTGGATGCCCATGGCGCAAGAGCGCCGCGTGCATATCAAGGACCAGCCGGTGGGATATCTCGGCAGCTTCCTGGTGGGTGTGGCATTCGGAGCCGGGTGGACGCCGTGCATCGGGCCGATCCTTGGCTCGATTCTCACGTATACGAGCGCCCAGAGTACCGTGGGAGAGGGGATCGTTCTCCTGCTGGTGTATTCGCTCGGGCTCGCCGTGCCGTTCCTGCTGGCGGCCCTGGCGGTGGAACGTTTTATCGACTGGTTCCAGCGGTACCGGAAGTACATGCCCCTGGTGACGAAACTTTCCGGGGTCATGCTGGTATTCGTGGGGGTCCTGCTGGCGACTCATTCGTTCTCGCGCCTCGCGGGATTCCTCGAGCCGCTGACCCCGGCGTTCATCAAGTCCCGGTTGTAACCCACAGGTCACTGCGTGAGACTGCGTATACTGCTTGCGTGGGTCCCCGCGGCAAGTGAGTTTCCGGAGTGCAGGTTGGACGCAGGAAAGCGAACACTACTGGAGGGAGTTATGGCAATGATGGGCAGTCAGGGACGGATCGCGCTGGTTGCGGCCGCAGCCCTGGTATGGGCATGCAGCGGCGAGAAGGCAGCAGATCAGCCGCCGGCACGTGACTTGAGTCTCGCACCGGCCGAATCAGTGGCCAAGTTGAACGATCGTCCCCAGGACCAGCCGCCGGCGGCACAGCCCCCGGCGCGCCAGCCCACTCGGCCGCCCGCAGCGCGTCCGCAGACGCCGGCCCAGGCGCAACCGCGCCCTCAGCCACGCGCGCCCGAGCCCCCCGCGATCCCCACGATCGGCGAGGGCACCAGCGTGGATCTCTACGCGACCGATACCATCACCTCCCGGACGAACAAAAAGGGTGAGATGGTCACGGCGACGACCGCGATGGCCATTGCTGGTGCCAATGGTCAATCGGTCATTCCGGCGGGTGCGGTATTCAGCGGCACCATCTCCGACCTCGCACCGTCGGAAACGCCCGGTGGCAAGGGCCGCATGGTCCTGACCTTCAACCGGGTGTCGTTCGGCGGGCACAACTACGCGGTGCAGGCCCGGCTCGACACGATCGGCACCTACATGAAGGGTCGTGGCGTCACGGCTGGTGAAGCGGCCAAGGTTGGCGCGGGCGTCGCAGTCGGTGCCATCGCCGGTCGTCTCCTCGGCGGGAACAAGAAGGGCACCGCGATTGGTGCGGCGGCGGGCGCAGCGGCGGGCGTGGGTTACGCCGCGGCGACGCGCGACGTGGACATCATCCTTCCGGCGGGCGCGCTCGTCCGGATCATCCTGACGGCTCCGTTCGAGCTGAAGGAAGTAGCTGATTGATCGCGTAGCGATCATCCTGAGCGCAGCGAAGGATCTTTACAGCGAGGGCTCTGGCAGGATCACCGCCAGAGCCTTCGTCTTTTTCCAGAGAGATCCTTCGCGTTCCAGAGAGATCCTTCGCGGCTCCGCCGCTCAGGATGGCCGACCCGAATCAATATCCTGCAGCGCCTGAGCCCCGCCGCGGGTCGGCCACCCCCACCCAACCCGCAGCCGTCTTCTGTATCGCATCGATGTCGCCGCTGTAGCCGGAGCGGGTCAGGATCGCATGCCCCATCTCCTGGAGGCGGGCAACCGTGGCCGGCAGCAGGCCATTCTTCTCGAACCGGATCGTGTCGGGGAGTGCCTGGTGATGGTACCTGGGCGCGGCCACCGCTTCCGCCAGGGACATCCTGAAGTCGATGACGTTCGAGATGACCTGTGCCACGCTGGTGATGATCGTGGGCCCGCCGGGCGTTCCCACCACCATCATGAGGTCGCCCCGAGGGTCGAGCACGATGCTGGGCGTCATGGCTGACAGCATGCGTTTCCCGGGGACAATGGCGTTGCTCTCGCCCTGGACCAGCCCGTACATGTTCGGCTTGCCCGGCGCCGAGGTGAAGTCATCCATCTCGTCGTTCAGCAGGAATCCCGCGCCGCTGACGGTGACCGCGCTCCCGTATGAATTGTTCAGCGTGGTCGTCACGCTCACGGCGTTCCCGGCGGAGTCCACCACGGAATAGTGGGTCGTCTCCGTTCCTTCGCTGAGCAGCGCCCGGCCGTCGGCCGGCGTAGGCGTGGCGCGGCGCCAGTCGATCGTTTCGCGCAGGCGGTCGGCGTGCGGCTTGAGGAGCATCCACGCGAGCGGCAGGTCCACGAACCCGGGATCGCCCAGCAGCTTGTTCCTGTCCATGAACGCGCGCCGCATGCTCTCGGTGAGAATGTGCACGTGCTCCGCGCTGCCGAACGCGGGGAGCGGCGAGAATCCTTCCATGATGTTCAGCAGCTCGGCCATGGTGACGCCGCCGGACGACGACGGCGCCATCGAGTAGATCGTGTGCCCGCGGTAGCTGATCGTGATCGGGTCCCGCCACACCGGTTCGTAGCCCGCAAGGTCGGATTTTGCGATGATCCCGCCTCCCCGGGCCATTTCCGCCACGATCGAGTCGGCAATCCAGCCGTGGTAGAACGCCGCCGCGCCGCTGTCGGAGATGGTCTGGAGGGTCCGGGCCAGGTCGGCCTGAATGAACTGCGTCCCGGTGGGAGGGGCCTGGCCATCCACCAGGAACTGGCGGGTTGACGCTTCGAACAGCGATAGCCGGCGCCGTGATCCGTTGATGGACGCATTCCGGAACGAGTCGAGCGGAAATCCGTCGCGGGCGTACTTCAGGGCCGGCTCGACCAGGATGGGCAGCGGAAGAGACCCGTACCGCCGCGCCGCCTCAGCCATGCCGGCCACGGCTCCGGGGACGCCGGCAGACAGGTGACCCGTAATGCTCTTGTCGGTCACCGCGCCGGTTGAGTCCAGGTACATGTCGTGCGTCGCCAGGGCCGGGGCGGTTTCGCGGTAGTCAATGGTGCGGACGCGCCCGTCGGCCAGGCGGATCACCATGAATCCACCGCCGCCCAGGTTGCCCGCTTCCGGATGCACGACCGCCAGCGCGAACCCCACGGCCACGGCGGCGTCCACCGCGTTGCCACCGCGTTGCATGATTTCAGCACCGACCTGGCTCGCGAGTGGACTGCCCGATACGACCATCGTTTTGCTGCTGGTGAGTGGCTTCACCGTCGCGAAGAGCGGCCATTCCGGCGGAACGAATCCGCGCGGGCCCGGCGTGCCGGGGCGGTTGCAGGCGGTGATCGCGAGGAGCAGCATGCCCAGGAACGGGCGCGGCAAAGATGCGGAAAGGGCTTTCATGGCCTTAATTTAGCCTTCCACCTTTTGCGAGCCACATGGCCACCCCGGAGTTTCTCGATCCGCGTCTGACCGAGCGCCGCAATCCCCGCACCACCGGCATCGATGTCGCGTCGTCCCTGGAGATCGTCCGCCTGCTCAATGGCGAGGATGCCGCCATCCCGGCCGTGGTGGGATCTGCGGCCGGCGACATCGCGCGCACCATCGATCTCGCGGTCGAAGCGTTTCGGGCCGGCGGCCGGCTGATCTACGTGGGTGCCGGCAGCAGCGGCCGCCTCGGCGTGCTGGATGCCTCGGAGTGCCCGCCCACCTTCGGGACGCCACCCGAGATGGTGGTTGGGGTGATCGCCGGCGGCCCGTCCGCGCTGGTCCGGAGCTCCGAGGGAGTCGAGGATGACGTAAACGCGGGCGCGACCGCGATGACCGAGCAGCGCGTCTCGTCGCTGGACCTCGTGGTGGGCATCGCGGCCAGCGGAACGACCCCCTTCGTACGCGCCGCGCTGGAGCGGGCAAAATCAGTGGGAGCGCGGACCGTGCTGGTCACGTGTGCGGACCCACCGGACGCACTCAAGAAGACCTGCGACGCGCTGATAGTGGCGAAGGTGGGGCCCGAGGCACTCACCGGGTCCACCCGCATGAAGGCGGGTACGGCCACCAAGCTCATTCTCAATACCATTTCCACCGGCGCGATGCTACGACTTGGCAAAGGGTACGGCAACCTGATGGTCGACCTGCGCGCCGTGTCGCAGAAGCTGCAGGATCGCGGCGAACGGATCGTGATGGAGGTGGCCGGCGTGAGCCGCGCGCGGGCGCGCGAGGCCATTGCCGGCGCCGGCGGCAGCGTGAAGGTCGCCATCGTCATGGCCCGCCAGGAGGTGAGCCGCGAGCAGGCTGAGCGGCGCCTGGCCGAAGCGGGGGGCCTGGTGCGAAAAGTGATCGGCGACCCGCCGCCGGTGCGCGAATGAGCGAGCTGGCGATCGGTCTCATGTCGGGGACGTCGCTGGACGGCGTGTCCGCGGCGCTGGTCCGCATCCACGGCTCGGCGGCCGTGGAGCTGCTGCGCTTCCGGACGGACGCCTACGGCGACGACGACCGCAACCTGATCCGCCACGCGATCGGCCACGGCACGGCGCGCGACCTGGCGATGGTGAACGTGATGCTTGGCGAACGGTTCGCCGCCACGACGCAGGACCTGATGAGGGAGAACGGGCTCCAGGCTCGTGACCTGGCGTTCATCGCGTCCCACGGGCAGACCGTGTGGCACGAGCCTGGAAAGGCGACGCTGCAGCTCGGGGACCCGGCGGTCATCGCCGAGCGGGTCGGCGTGAAGGTGGTCTCCGATTTCAGGAGCCGGGACGTGGCGGCGGGAGGGCAGGGCGCGCCGCTGGTGCCGATCGCCGACGCGCTGCTCTTCGGCGACGCGGATCGCGGGCGCGCCCTTCTCAACATCGGCGGGATGGCGAATGTCACGTGGGTGCCGCGGCTCGGCGATACGGCTGGCGTGGTCGCGTTCGACACCGGGCCGGGTGTGGCGATCATCGATGCCGTGGCCCGCATGGTGGACCCGCACAGCCGTTTCGACGTGGACGGGGCGCGTGCGGCGCGGGGAGCGCCGGACGCGGCCTTCGTGGACGAGGTTCTCGGGCACCGGTACTTCGCCGCCATGCCACCCAAGAGCACGGGCCGCGAGCTGTTCGGTGATGCGCTGGCCGAGCGCCTTCGCGCCCGCGTGCGCGGGGATGACGACTGCATCGCCACGGCGGTGAGCCTGACCGTCCGCTCGATCGCCGACCAGCTCGGCAAGTGGCTGCCGGGCACGGGTTCGGCCGAACTGCTCATTTCCGGTGGTGGCGCCCGCAACCGGACGCTGGTGTCGGAGCTCACGCGCGCGCTGCCGGAGTGGTCCGTCCGCCAGTTTGCGGACGTGTTCTTCGACGGTGACGCCAAGGAGGCAGTCGCGTTCGCGCTCCTGGGCTGGCTCACGACTGAGAACCGGCCCGGCAACGTGCCCTCGGCCACCGGGGCGCGCGGCCCGCGCGTCCTGGGCCGCATCACACCCGCATGAATCCCTTCGCGCGGCTGATCTTCCCGTCGCTGCGCCATCGCTCGCGGACCGGATTTGCCCACGAGCAGCCGCGCATCGACGTCACGCTCAAGCTGGGCGTGGGCGGCTACATCCTGTTTGGCGGCAATGCCGCCGCCGCCCGCAAGCTTTCGGCGCAGCTCCAGGCCGCGAGCCCGCACCCGCTGCTGATCGGCTCGGACTTCGAGCGGGGCGGGGGTCAGCAGATGGAAGGGCTCACGCACCTTCCGGCGGCTGCGGCGCTCGGATTTCTCAACGACGAAGAGATTGCCGCGCGGTGCGGCAGCATCACCGCGCTCGAGGCGCGGAGCGTGGGGATCAACTGGGTCTACGCGCCGGTCGCCGATCTCGACAACGAGCCCGACAACCCGATCGTGCAGACCCGCAGCCTGGGTGACGATCCGGAGCGGGTGGGACGCCTGGTGCAATCGTGGGTGCGCGCGGCGGAACGGAACGGGGTGATTGCGTCGGCCAAGCACTATCCGGGGCATGGCCGGACCACCACCGACAGCCACGATTCCCTTCCCGTGGTCACGACGTCGCTGCCGGAGCTCGAGGCGAGTGATCTCCAGCCTTTCCGCTGGGCCGTGGCGGGGGGCGTGCGGTCCGTCATGTCGGCCCACGTGGCGTACTCCGCATGGGACGCGTCGGGCCTGCCGGCGACCCTGTCACCCACGATCCTGGGCTATCTCCGCCACGAGCTGGGATTCACGGGCCTGATCGTCACCGACGCGCTGATCATGGAGGGCGCGCTGAAGGGCCGTGGAGAGGCAAAGGCGTGCGTGGAGGCGGTCCGCGCCGGCTGTGACGCGCTGCTCTATCCCGTGGACTCGGCGAAGGTCGCGGCGGCGTTACAGGCCGAGGCCGAGCGTGACGACTCCTTCAACGCCCGCGCCAGCCAGGCTGTGGATGCGGTCCGGCAGATGGCGGAAGCGGTCACGGTCGAGTCGACTCCTCCCGATCTTGCTGAGCACCGGGCCTTTGCGGCTGCCACGGCGGACATGGCGATGGCGCTGCTGCGCGGCGAGTCTCTCAACCTGCGCCGACCGATGCTGCCGGTCATCGTGGATGATGACGTCGGTGGTCCCTACGCTGTCGGTCCGCGTGACGTCTTCGCGAAGACCCTGGCCGCCGCCAAGGTGCGGGTCGGCCCCGGGGGTTCGCGGGTGTTGTTGGTCTACTCGGAGCCCCGCTCGTGGAAGGGGCACGCCTCGCTGTCGGCGCAATCGGTGACGCGGATCAATCGCGAAGTGGCCCGGTCACAGCTGGTCGTGCTCTTTGGCCATCCCCGCCTGCTGAGCCGGATCCCGGGCAACGTGCCGGTGCTGTGTGCCTGGCACGGGCAGCCGCTGATGCAGGAGGCCGCGGCACGGTGGGTGGTTGAAAGACTCCGTTGATTGTGCGCTGATGCCGCTGACTAACGCAGATTCGTTCCCAGAAAGACGAAGGGCCGGTTCGAATGAGCCGGCCCTTCGGTTGTTTCGGAGCGCATCAGCGTTAGTCAGCGCGCATCAGCGCCATCAGTGCTTCAGTTCATGAAACTCAGCCCAAGCGCCCCCTGGAACCCCTGGTGGTCGCCGGCGGTGGTGCTGGCCAGGGCCGCATCCATCCTGACAGGACCGAGCTTGAGGCCGAAGCCAGCCGACAGTGTGGTGCCGCCCGCAAAGTCGGTGTTGAGGCCGGCGCGCAGGGGAATGAACGGGATGAGTCGGAGCTCGAGCCCGACGCCAACCTGCTTCGCGGCGCTGATGTCCAGGCCCTTGGTGGCGTTGATGATCGCGCCGCCCGCGAGCGTCAGCATGCCCGTGCTGTAGTTCACGCCGGCGCGGATGCGCGTCGGGTTGGTACCCGTGTCCAGGGAGTCCCGCAGCGCCTTCTGCATCGGGTCGGACGCGTTGTACGCCGCCTTCTCGATGTCCGCGATCGTGGTGTCGGTCACCACGTCACCGTTCTGGGTGAGGCGGAACTGCTTGCGGTAGTAGACCAGATTGGCGTCGCTCCAGCTCATCTTCTGGACGATGTTCTCGACCACGAGGCCCACGCGCAGCCCGCCAGGCAGCTGGTACGCGCCGCCGAGGTCCAGGCCGAAGCCGGAGCCGTTGGAGATCTTGCTGGCCTCGATGTCGGTCATCAGCGCGTGGAAACCGACCCTCGCGTCGAAGTTCGGATTCGTCTGGAGGGAAGTGTTGATGTCCGCGGCGCGCAGGCCGAACGAACCCTTGTTGATCTTGAGCGTGGCGCCCACGCCCAGCGCGCCGACGGGTACCGGCAGCTTCATGCCGTATGCGAGTGCGAGCGTGCCGCCACCCCAGCCCTTCGCGCCGGAGCCCGTCAGAGTGTAGGTCTGCCCGGCCGCTCTGCGGGTCACGTTTCCGTACAGTGCCAGCTCGATGGCGTCGGCGCTGACGTCACCGCGGACATCGGCGGCCCCCGAGGCGGATACCGCGAAGTTGCCCAACGAGAGCGCGAGGCCCGTCACGCCGAGGTCGCCGCTCAGCGCGAGCGTCCGGTTGGGGTCGCCCTGGCGCACCTTGGCCAGCAGGCTGTCCTTGTCGGCGGTGGTCAGGAGCTTGTTGCTGTACTTCTTGAAATCACTCAGCCCGTAGCTGTTGCTGCCCACTCCCGCACCGAACTGTATGAGGTTGAGCGAGAAGACGGGGCGGCCCGGCATGGCCAGGAGGGCAGGATTCCAGGCGATCGCCTCGAAGCCCTTCGCGGAAGCGGTGTAGCCGCTGCCCAGGGCTAATGCGCGGGTGGACGAATTCGGGAGCTGGGCGGCCGCGGCGTGCGCGACGCTCACGAGGGCGACCGCAATCGTAGAAGCGCGGATCACTGTGAGCCCCCTTCCTTGCTGAACGGCACGTTGGCGGTCAGGTCCACGGAAATACGGAAGCGATCGGTCGGCCCGACGATGAGGAGGCCGCCCGTCCCCGAGCGCATGTCTCCGCTGCTCTGGGTGTAGATCTTGTTCGCGTTCGCGAAGAGGTCCGGGTTCACGTTCACATGAATCGTGTCGCCCGTCGCGGGGGTGATGTGCAGGGGGATGGTCACCGTGACGGCCTGCGCCGGGTTCGTGCTGTTCAGGGCGAGGCGGTTGGGGGCGAGCGAGATCCGCAGGTTCCCCAGCACGTTGGTCTGGTTGATGAAGATCAGGTCTGCCTTGATCGACGCGATGTCCTGGTCCAGGACCTGGGCGGTCGCGTCCGCTACGTCGTCGCTATCGGCGGGCGTCGTGAACGCCGTGGGCGTGGTGGGAATGACCCCACCCGGCCCGGCGTACTGCGAGAGCTGTACATCCGGGTACTTGAGCGGGAAGAAGACATCGATGTTCCACTTCGGCGCGAGCGGTATTTCGCAAGCGGCCGCCGTGAACAGGGTCGCGGCGAGCACCGCCGCGTATTTCATGCGCATGATACGGTTTTCCTTAGTTGTGATCAGTTGATGGACTGGAGGAGCTTCGTGACGAAACTGGCTGGCACTGCATAGAGAATGCGGCCGCTGGTGCCGGGCTGGCCGCCGTAGAGGACGGCGACGACCTCGCCGTTACGGTTGAAGAAAGGACTGCCGCTGGCGCCCTGCGCGCTATAGCCGTCGATCTGGATCATCTCGGGCAGCACCTTGCTCACGGTGCCGACGCCGAACGTGGTTTTCGCTACCTGCTTCCCCGCGGTCTGGCCCATCGGTAGCTCGACGCCGAGGGGGAAGCCGATGGAGCCCACCGGGTCGCCCGGCTGGATGTCGCCCGACGTGTTAATGCCCTTCACGACGGGAACGTCGCCGAGGCTGTCCACGCGAATGACGGCCAGGTCGGCCTCCTCCGAGATCTTCACGAGGGTCCCCCGGAAGTTCTGAAAGGAATCTGAGAAGCGAACGGCAATCCGGAGCGGCCGCCGGCGCCCGTCCTCACCCGCGACCACGTGCCGGTTGGTGACGAGCAGGCCGTCCTTCCGCACCGTGAAGGCGGTCCCGGTATAGCTCTCGCCGGGCGCGAACTCTACGAACACCAGCGCGATCGCGTGGTTGTTTGCAACGTTGATGCTCCGGTAATCGACCTGCGCCGCTTCCTGCTGATTGCGGAGAGCATTGTTAGCCTCGTCCAGGCGGCGCGATAGCTGCGCTACCTGGGACTGGTCACCCGAGGCCCGCGCGCTGTTCAGCTCGTTCTGGAGCTGCTGTACTTCCGTCTGTGAGCGGCGGAGGGCATCGGTAAGCCCCGCGAGCTGGACCTGCACCTGGCGCAGCGCCTCGTCGGTCGCCGTGCGCATCTGGGCGACTTCCGCCTCGCGCTTCGCCTCCTGCATCTGGGTCCAGGCGTAGAACCCGCCGACCGCGCCGAGGAGCACGACGATCAGCACCACGCTCACGACCCGCATCTTGGCGGTCTGCTTCGCGACCTCCACCCGGATGCGCTGGGTCGTGCTGCCGCCTGCCGGTGCTCCCGCCGCGCGCGGCCGCGTTCCCGCGGCAGGCGTCGGCGGCGGCGCAGCCTGTGCGCCGACCGAGGGGCGGAGGATCCCACCGGTGGGCGGATCGAAACTCGGCGCGGGCGTATCCGCGACCGAATCGGCTACCGCGCGGAACTCCACGTTGGGGCCATCGGCGCCGAAGCGGACCTGGTCCGTGTCATCAAGCCTGGTGTCGCCGTGGATGCTGTGACCGTTCACCATGGTCCCGTTGCGGCTCTGGAGATCCCGCACGATCCAGCCGTTACCGCTCTTCGTGATGACGGCGTGCCGGGAGGATACGTCCAAATCCTGGTCGGCATGGAAGCGCAGATCGGACGACGGATGCCGGCCGACCGTGATCTCCGCCTTGGAGATCACGTGGACCTGCCCGGCCCGGCTCCCGGAGAGAATCTTGAACTGTGCCTTCACGCGCCGCCGTTGCCCTTCGGTTGCGGCGGGTTGCTGCCGCGGTAGACGGGCACCGGCTGCGTGGTCGACTCGGTGTCCAGCAGCGGGTAGACCTGGTGCCCGACGCTTTCCTCGCTGGTCGACTCGGTGAGCCCGTCGCCGTGCAGCCGGGCGACGATCACCGTGATGTTGTCCGGCCCGCCCCGGGCGTTCGCGAGGTCGATGAGCGAGCTGCAGACCTGCATGAGGTCGTCGCTCGCCCCGACCGCGGCGGCGATTTCATTCTTCTTGACCTGGCCCGAGAGTCCGTCGGAGCAGAGTACGATGTGGTCGCCCTTGCGGATGCCCTGGTAGGTGAGGTCCACCTTCACCCGGGCGTCGGGGCCGAGCGCCTGGAGAATGATGTTCCGGCGCTCGCTCTTCTCGGCTTCCTCTTCGGTCAGCTCGCCGGCGTCGATCAGCCGCTGCATCAGCGACTGGTCCTTGGAGAGCTGGATGGCGGTGCCGTTCCGGACGAGGTACGCGCGCGAGTCACCCACCTGCGTGATGAAGGCGGTGTCCTGGATGAGGCCGACGGCCGTGGTGGTGGTACCCATGCCGCGGTGTTCAGGATGCTCTTTCGCGAACGTGTGAATCGTCAGGTTCGTCTTCTCCACGGCTTCCTTGAGTCGGTGGGCGAACTTCTGGGGCGTGTGCTCCGGCTCGTTGCCCCATTCCGTCGCCATGTGTTCGTTGACGCATTTCACGGCCATGGCGCTGGCAACTTCGCCGGCGGCGGCCCCCCCCATCCCGTCGGCGACCATGAGCAGGGTGCCCTTGGGCCCCAGCTCGTGCTCGCGGACCTCGGGCTGGAGCGACGCGAGGTTCTGCGTCAGGTCCGCCACGAGAAAGGAGTCCTCGTTGTGCTCGCGGTTACGGCCGACATCTGTCTTGCCGAAGACCGAGACCCGGACAGGGCGCGAGTCGGATCCGGGCTGGGTCATGAGCAACCGAGCCGTTGCCTGTGATTCACTGCCGGCCTGTAGTCCGGCTTCAGTGCCAGGCCCAGGTCTACCCATCGGCACGCTTCGCTCTGGTTTCCGTCGCCCTGGTGGGCGATGGAGACCAGCAGGGCTGCGACCACCCGCAACGTGAGCACATTCTTGTCGCTCGTATAGATCGCGGTGGCTCTGCGACGCGCGGCTGCAATCTGGTTTGCATCGCCTTCCAGTGCGTCGTTAAGTCCGTTGAGTTCCTTCTCAAGCGCTATGCTGTCCACAACCGCCGACGCCACCGGATTGACCGGCGGATTCGTATTTGCGGCCGCCGCCTGCTGCTGCGGCCGTGGATCGGTCTGCGTCCCGGGATTGTCGGTCTGATTGCCAGCGGGTCGCTGCGAGCCCGTCCCGGATGGATTCGAGGCGGGCGGATTCGTTGCGGGCGAAGTATTCGGGTTTGTCTGACGTCCTGCCGTGTCGCGAATCACACCCTCCTTCTGGGCGAGGCCTGCGCCGCCCGTATCTCCTTTATTCCCATTCATCAAGAAGGCCGCGGCACCGCCGCCCCCCGCGAGTACGATCACGGCCACCGCGATCAGCGCCACGGGCTTTTTCTTCTCGGCCGGCTTGATCATGGTCGGTAGCGGCATCGGCGTGGGCGGCGTCGCAATCTGCGTCTTGCTGCCGCCCCGGCCCGCCACCCGCGTAGCCTGCACGGCCGCGGTCCTGGCGTCCTGGGCTGAGATCATCTGAGTGGCGCCGTCGTCCGCAGCGGGCGCCGCACCGCCGGCCATTCCCTGCACGGCATTCGACACGTCACGCGCGAATTCCGACGCCCCGGCGTAGCGCTCGGAGGGCATGCGTGCGAGCCCCTTGTCCATGACCTGCTGCAGCCTTGGCGGGAAGGTCACCCCCGGCAGCGCTTCCGCGAGCTTCATGGGGTCGTCGGTGAGGCGCTTGATCATGGTTTCCTGCGCGCTGTCCGCCTGGAAGGGCAGGGTCCCGGTGATCATCCGGAAAAACACCAGCGCCAGTGAGTAGATGTCGCTGCGGCCGTCCAGTTTGTCGCCGGAGAGCTGTTCGGGGCTCATGTATTCCGGCGTGCCGACCACCAATCCGGTCTTGGTGACCTTCTGGCCTTCCTCGCCGCCCATCGCCTTGGCGATGCCGAAGTCCACCACCTTGACCACGTCCGCGCCGCCGCGACCCTTGGTGATCATGATGTTGTCGGGCTTGATGTCCCGGTGAACAATGCCGAGGTCGTGCGCGGCCTGGAGCGCGTCGCCGGTCTGCTGGAGGATGGCTGCCGCGCGCTGGGGCGGGAGCGCGCCCTGCTCGATGACGCTCGAGAGCGAGCCGCCCTCGATGAACTCCATCGCGAGGAAGATCAGCCCGTCGCTCTCGCCGAAGTCGTAGATACCGCAGACGTTCGGGTGGTTGATCCGGGCCGCGTTGGTGGCTTCGCGGTTGAACCGGGCGATGGCGTCGGGATCGTGAGCCATGGACTGCGTCATCACCTTGATGGCGCTCTTCCGGCTCATCTTCACGTGCTCGCCGAGGTACACGGCGCCCATGCCGCCCTCGCCCAGCTTTTTCTTGATGTGGTAGTTGCCGCCGATCACGCTGCCCACGAGGTCGGCCGTGCCCGCGGCGGAGCGCAGGGCAGAGCCGTCGTTGGGACAGAACTTCTGATCGTCCGGCCACTGGTTACTGCACGTCGGACACACTTTCATGGCGTCACCATGCGAATGAGCTTGTCTCCCACCAGCATCCGGGAACCGTTCTTCAACTGGACCTCGCCCCGCACCGCCACCGCGACCCCGTTACGGCTCCCGGCATCCAGGACCACGAAGTCGGCATCTTCCGACCGCACCTGGGCGTGAACGGAGCTCATGGACGGGTCGAACGGGAAGATCCAGTCGCCTTTCTCGCGGCCGATCGTGAGGTGCCGGCCGGGCGAAAGATGGCAGACGTCCCGCTCGCTCCCGTCGGCGCGCAGCTGTGTCAGCCGCGCGATGTCGGCGCTCGGGATCAGGCTGCCCATGCGGCGGGTGGCGTCGTGCTCCGGGGGATGCGGCCCGGGATAGCCGAGGCGGCGGAAGCGCAGTAGCTGCGACCCGATCAGGAGCAGGTCGCCGTCGACCATCTTGTGCGGTTCGTCGATGAAGTACCACGTGTTGTTGCGGCTGCCGAGGTCGCGCAGGTAGAGCGCGCCGTCGCGGAACGTCAGCTTGGCGTGCAGCGGCGAGAGGAACTGGTCTTCGGGAAAGGGCACGTCGGCGTCGCCGCGGCCGATGGTGGTCTCGTCGGTCGACAGCGGGTGGCGCGACAGCTCGCGTCCGTTTTCGTCCACCACAGTGAGCGTGACGCCGCCCGGCCCGCGCGATCCGCTGGAGGCGAGGACCGGCTTCCCCGGGCGCACGCCACCGATCGTCGTTCCGCAGACGCCGCAGAAATGCGCTCCCGGCTGCGCGGCCGCGCCGCAGACGCCGCACGCCGGCCCCGGAGGGACGGGCTGGCGAGTGCCGCAGGATGGGCAAAAGAGCAGGCCCGTGGCCACTATCGTGCGACATCCCGGACATGCGGTGCCCGAGGCCGGCGCGTTCGCCACGCTGGCCATGGTTACCGGTACCTAGGTGGAAACACTGATTGTGTCATTCGTGCCATAGTATGCGCAGGGGTTCGGCGCCTGACGACTCCCGACTTTTTCGGGGGATGGAGAAGACCCAATCTACCCCCCGAAAAAAAGGGGGTCAACTTGACGCAAATTGACGTGGATTCTGGCTTTAGTTTAGTTCCGCCAGTGCGTCGCGACGCGTCGTTTTCGATGTATCTGGTCGCCTTCGCGACCCTCCTGCCCGCCTGCGCGGGACGGGGCACCGGTGGTTCCGCGAAACCAGCCGCCACCGCCGGGGCACCGCTTCCGCTTCCACCGATCGCTCCGGCAACCCCCGCCACCGGTCCGCTCCAGATCAGGGTCGTGTATCCCAAGGCGAACCCCGCACTGGTCCTCGACACCAGCCTGTCATTCGCGTCTTCGCTGGAGCCGATCCTGAGCCGGGACTCGGCGTTCGTTTTCGGATCGGTCGGGCGGGGCGACGCGCAGCTCACGGTGAACGGCGTGGCGGTGCCGGTCTATCCTACCGGATCATGGATTGCCTGGCTCCCGCTCCCCGAGGATACGATCGCCCGATTCGACATGGTGGCCGCCGCCAGCCCCGACACGGTGCGCGCGACGTTCGTTGCCCCGCTCCCGGCGCGGTACAAACCGCCCGTGGCCGGGCTGTGGATCGATTCGACCTCCTTCAGCCCCGCCGGCGCGCGATGGATCCGCCAGGGCGAAGAGATGCGACTCTCGGTGCGCGCGGCCGAAGGGAGCCAGGCGCGCCTGGTGCTCCGCGATGGCCGGACGATCCCGCTAATCGCGGAACGGGGCTCATCGGAAACCCCTTGGGGCGAGATCGCCTTCGGCTCGGGGTCGACCACCGCGCCAGGACCAATCCTCGCCGATCGCTATGTCGGCCGCTGGTCCGGCGCGATCGGGCCCGACCCCGGCCCCGTAATGGCGCCGCTCGCGGTGCTGCCCGCCGACTCGGGCTGGGCGACGCTCGAGGTCGCGCGGGGCGTGGACACGGTCCGGCAGCGCTGGCCGCTGCGTGTCGGCGTTCTCGACCTGGGCCGGCCACAGGTGGTCGTCATCAATGACGACACAGCGGGTACGGGACGCACAGACAGCAGCCTGGCGGGCCGCCCCGCGCCCGATGCGACCTATCACTGGTTCTTCCCTACGGGGACCGTCGCCCCGGTGAGCGGCCGGGTGAACGGACAGGTGCGCCTCCAGTTGTCGCGGACCTCGGTTGCCTGGGTGGACGGGGTCGACCTCCAGCCGCGCGCGCCGGACCTCGCGCCGCCGCTCGCGATCGTGAACTCCCCGCGCCTCATCCCCGCCGAGAAGGCAGTGCAGCTGCGGGTCCCGGTGACGTCGCGCGTGCCGTTCCGCGTGGATGAATTCGAGCGGTCGCTCGAGCTGCGGGTCTACAGTGCCGTGGCGGACATGGACTGGATCCGCTACACCGGGACAGATCCGTTCGTGAAGCTCATCTCGTTCGCGCAGCCGGTGGAGGACGAGGTGGTGCTGCGGGTGGATCTCGACCAGGACGTCTGGGGCTACCGCACGCGGTGGGAAGGCAACACGCTCGTGCTGGAAATCCGACGGCCGCCGGTGATCGATGCGTCCCAGCCGTTGCGGGGCCGGAAGATCGCGATCGACGCGGGTCACCCGCCCGCCGGCGCCACGGGTCCCAATGGCGTGCACGAGGCGCAGGTGGTGCTCGCGATCGCCCGGATGACCAAGCAGATGCTGGAAGAGGCCGGCGCCGAGGGCATTCTCGTGCGTGACTCCGACGCGCCGCTCGACCTGATACCGCGCCTGCGGATCATTGACGCGAGCGAGGCGGAAGTGGTCGTGTCGATTCACGCGAACGCGCTCCCGGACGGCGTGAACCCGTTCGTGAACAGCGGCACGAGCGTCTACTACTTCCACCCGCGGAGCGCCCCGCTTGCGCGCTCTCTCAATCGGGCGCTGGTGCACCAGTTCGGATTCCGCGATCTCGGCATGGGCCGAGGGGACCTGGCGCTTGCGCGGCCAACCTGGCTGCCGTCTGCGCTCACCGAGGGCCTCTTCATCATGGTGCCGGACCAGGAGTACTGGCTCAACAGTCCGGAGGGCCAGGCCCGGTACGCCCGCGGGCTGGTCAACGGCGTGGCGGACTTCCTGCGGGAGCGCGCCCGTTCCCAGTAGCATGCGGGCTGCCATCCTCCTGGCGGCCTGGTCATGCCTCCCCGCGGTCGTCGAAGCCCAGGTCGACCCACGCGGTGACTGGCGCACGTGGCACACCGACCATTTCAACGTCCACGCCGCCGCCGAGCTCGCTGAGATCGCCCGCACGGCCGCTTCCGAGGCGGAGCGCGCGTGGGCCGCGCTCAGCGCCGAGCTCAAGCCTCCGCGCGGCACGGTCGAGCTGACGCTCCACGACAACGTCGATTTCTCGAACGGTTTCGCGACCGTCTTTCCCAGCAACCGGATCAGCATCTTCCTCACGCCGCCCGCGGGAGAGGTCGGCCTCGGCCGGTACGACGAGTGGCTGCGGCTCGTCATCACGCACGAGCTCACACACATCTTCCACCTGGACCGCTCGGCTGGCGCCTGGGGCCTGGCCCAGCACGTCTTCGGGCGCGCGCCGCTGCTGTTTCCCAACATCTACCGGCCGGGCTGGGTGCTCGAAGGCGTCGCGACGTACTACGAGTCCCGGATGACGGCGGGTGGCCGCGGCCGGGGCGCGTTCCACGGCCAGCTGCTGGCCGCCGCTGCGGCCGCCGACCAGTGGCCCAATCCGGGCGACGCCAATTTCAGCAACAGCCGGTGGCCGGGCGGACTCGAGCCGTACGCATGGGGTTCGCGGTTTTTCCTCTGGGAAGCGGAAGCCCACGGCGACAGCGTGATGCCGCGCTTCATTGAACGGACCTCGCACCGCCTCTGGCCACTCACGATATCCGGCCCGCTGAAGAACGCCGGCGGTGCGGGCCTTTATCCCGACTGGCGCAGCTTTCGCGCCGCCTGGGATTCTGCCGCAGCATCCGCAGACAACGCTGACACTGCCGCAGTAATTGCGCGTGGATTGCGATTCGAACCCAAGCCCCGCGTATCGGCGGACGGATCGCGGCTCGCCTGGGTCCAGGCCGACGGCAAGCGGCGCGAGCGGATCGTGGTGCGCGACATTGCACGCGGAATGGAGGTGGCGAGCCAGGTGGTGAACGGTTCGCCCGAGATCTCCTGGGCCGGTGACGCGCTGCTGCTCTCGGAGCTCGACTTTACGTCGCCGGTAGAGATCCGAAGCGGGCTGTTTCGCTGGACGCCGGGGCGCCCGGTGGAGCCCATCAGCGGCGTCCGCAGGCTCACGCGCCCGTTCAGCGTTGGTCGCGCGCGTGTGGGCGCCGTTCGCATTGCCCAGGGCACGACCGTGCTCGTCACGGTGGACGGTGACCGCGCCGAGCCGCTGCCGGTTCCGCCCGCGGACGGCTGGGCGCACGTGTCGCTCTCCGCCGATGGCGGGCGCTTCGCGGGTGCGCGGCACGCGCGTGGCCAGTGGGACATCGCATGGTGGCCCATCGATGCACCTGGCGAGGTCCGTGTAGTCACGGACGACGACGCACTGGATGACGAGCCCTCGTGGTCGAGCGACGGGTCGTCGATCCTGTTCACGTCCGAGCGGGCCGGCATGCCGCAGATCTTTGCCTACCGCGTGGTTGAAGGAACCCTCACGCAGCTCACCCACGAGCCCACCGGCGCGCGGGACGGCGGGATTGCCGGCAGCATGCTGTTCTTCTCGACCGTGCTGCACGACGGCTATGCGGTGATGTCGCGGCCGCTGGATCCCTCCACCCCTGATCCCATTGCTCCCGCTGAGCCTCCGGCCGTGCTGCGGCCTGCGGAGGTGCAGATCCGCGAGTCCCGGTACTCCCCCTGGTCGTCGCTCGCGCCGAGATACTGGTTGCCGTCCATGCACGATGTCGGCTCGACCGGCCTTTTCCTGGGCGCCTTCACCAGCGGTTCCGATGTCGTCGGCCGGACCTCGTGGGCTGGTGGGCTGGCGCACGCGACCACGAACAGTCGCTGGGAGGGGTACCTGTCTCTCGGGTACACCCGATGGGCGGCGGCATCGCTCGACGCGACCGCGGCCCAGTCGTGGGATCGCGGCCCGCGCGTTGCCGTGGCGGGCGCCCTGGTCACCGTGCCCGAACGGGACCGTGTGGCATCGCTCGGCATCACCGCCCGCCGCCGGCGCTGGCGGTCTGACCTGGCGGGAAGGCTCGGGGCGGAGATCACCCAGGAGACGTACTTCGTCCCGCCCGGGTCCGCGACGCGTTTCCTGAATCCGCTTCTCGCCGGCGGTGTCGTCAGCGCCTCCGCGGGCCGCATCCATCGCCAATCGGAAAGCATCTCGCCCGACGACGGCGGGATCGTGAGCGGAGCGTACCGGCGACGCTGGGCCATCGACGGTACCGGCGGTTCGAGCGATCTCCGTGGCACAATGCGGGCATACCTCGGGTTGCCGCTCCCGGGTTTCGCCAACTGGGTCCTGGCCGCGCGCGCCTCCGCGGCGATGTCCGGAGGGCGATACGCGCGTCACTATGCGCTCGGAGGTGAATCGGGGACCTCGTATAGCCTGCTCCCCGGTGTTGGCTTCGGTGGCGGCTTCCGGGATTTCGGACTCCGTGGCTACCCGCCCGGATCGTCGGTCTACACGCGGGCCGTGGCGGGCGTCGCGGAGCTGAGAATTCCACTATTCCTTATAGGCAAGGCCGTCGGTCGGCTCCCCCTCTCGCTCGATCGGGTGTCGTTGAGCATCTATGGAGAGGCGGCGGGAGGGTGGACGGGCGCGGGTCCGAAGCAGCTCGCGCGCTACCGTGATGCCGGGGCCGAGCTCGTGACGGACCTGGGCATCAACCTGGATGCGCCCCTGCGCGTCCGGGTCGGCGCCGCGCAGGCGCTCAGCGACGGACTTGGCGCGAACAAGGGAGACTGGCGCGCATATGTGGCGTTGGGGTCGGCGTTCTAGAGGTGCGTGGTGCGAGGTGCCCTTCGCTGCGCTCAGGGTAAACTCTGGTGCGGTTGGCGCGCTGATTGCGCTGCTTGTCCTCCAGAGTCTTCCTCGCGTTCTGGTCGCACAATCTGCAGAACAGCGGAAACGCATTGAAGAGATCCGCGCTGACCTTGGTGCGGTAACGGATTCGGCGGGGCTCGGGGCCCGCGAACGAGCCGGAATCGAGCGCGCGAAAACGGACCGCGACAACGCGATGCTCCACCTGGAGCTCGGCTGGATTGCCCACCGCCTTGGTGAGCTCACCGACGAACGCCGCCACTACGATGATGCCGCTTCGGAGTTCGAATGGGCGACCGATCTCCATCCCGAATGGCCGTGGGCCTGGTATGGCCTGGGTGCCGCCGAGATGGCCATCGGGGAGCAGCAGGGCCAGGCGATCGAGAACATCAAGCAGATGCTGGGCAGGGATTTTCTCTCGCGGGCGGCGAACGCTTTCGGGCGGGCCGCGCGCGCCGACCCGGCGTTCGCGCAGGCGGTCATCGACCTCGCGACGACAGCGATGCGCCAGCGGGTGCACGGCCGTCTCGAGGTCGCGCGCGCCGCGCTTCGGGAGGCGGCGGCCACGTCCGCGGGATCGACCGCCGCGCTCCAGCTCGCGAAGGGCAGGGTCGAGCGGGAGACGGCCCAGCATGACTCGGCGCTGGTGGCGTTCGAGCGCTACGTCGCGGCGGGTGGCGACTCGGGCGTCGGGTTCCTGGAGCGTGCGCGGACCCTCTTCGCCGCCGGGCGCACCGCCCCGGGCCGGGAGGCCTACGCCACCAGTGCGCGCATGGCAGGATCAGAAATGGCCGTCGCCATGCACCGGGCGGACATCGCCTGGATCGCGACGCCGGCGGAGCTGCAGGCCTTCGATTCCGCCGGCCGCGGGCGCGATACCTGGCTCGGCGCGTTCTGGTCCCGCCGGGACCTTGCCGACGGGCGACGCGCCGGCGAACGGCTCGCCGAGCACTACCGCCGGTACTTCCACGCCCTGCGGCAATACCGCCTCGTGTCCGCGCATCGCCACTACGACATCACCGAGCGGTATCGCAGCGACCAGTCGGAGGTGGACGACCGTGGCGTGATCTACATCCGGCACGGCGAACCCGACCGACGGGCGACGTTCACCGATCGCTCGGTGGAGCCGAACGAGTCCTGGATGTATCACGAGCCGGGCAGCGACCGCATTTTTCACTTCGTCGCGCGGGACGACGTGCAGGACTTCAAGCTGGTCGAGAGCCTCGCGGACGCGTATGGCCTGCGCGTCGCGCTGGCGCTGACCGGCGGGGCCTCGAACGGCTCCGCGGCCGCGTTGTTCGAATCGCGCTCGGCGCTGGACCCGGTCTACCAGCGGCTGGCGTCGATGTCACCTTCGTCGCGGTCCGCGCTGCTCTCGGATGAGCGGTCGCGGGGCCGGGAGGCGATCGGGACCGGGACGGTCACCGACAGCTACGCGCTCCGGTTCAAGCATCCGCTTCGCCCGCTCGCGCGGGAGATCGCGGTGGGTGGGAGCGACGGCCAAACCCGGCTCCTGGTCCCGTTCGCGCTTTCCGGGTCGCAGCTCGTCGCCTTCGAGCGCCGCGAGATGCCGGTCTACCCGGTCGAGCTGCGCATCATCGCCGAGCGCTCCGACGGTCTCATCCGCTCGCTCGATACCATCCGAACCTTCTCCGCCGGCCGCAAGATCGAGTCGCAGGAACAGCTCACCGGCCTGCTCGAGCTGGACGTGCCGCCCGGTGAGTACCGCGTGCGCCTCGTCGTCGCGCAGCCCGAGGCGGAGCTGGGCGGCTCGGTCGAACACATCGGGGTGAAGGTCCCGGTCCTCACAGAAGACACGCGGGTCGTCTCGGACCTCGTGGTCGGCCGGGTGGGCGAAGGGCCGTTCTGGCTCGGGCGCGGCGATTCGATCCCCGTGAGTGCCGTGACCGGCTTCGCGGAGGGCGCAAACCTCAGCCTCTACTTCGAAGTCCACGGCCTCTCGCTCGGCGAGCGCTTCCATGCGCGGATCGAGATCCGGCAGGAAGGGCGGGGAGGGTTCCTCGGCCTGTTCGGGGGGAAGCGGACGCCGCTCAGTCTGGGGTATGACGGCGTGGCCGACGGTCCGGCGTCACAGGTGCGGCAGGTGCTGAACGTGGGCCAGCTGAAACCGGGGCGCTACGAGCTACGACTGGTGACGGAACTTCCCCCCGGTGATACCCGTCACATGAGGGCCGTGAGCTTCACGATTACTTCGCGCAAGTCTGCTTGACCCTCCCGTCGACAATCCATAGTATTGCTTACTCACTTCCAGGTTTCCCATGTTCTGCTCGCGGTGCGGTACCGAAGTCCAACAGGGGGGGAAGTTCTGCCCGTCCTGCGGGCTGGACCTCACCACCGTCACCACGGGCGGCAGCACCCCGATGACGGAGCAGCAGCCCCCCGAGCAGACCGAATTCGACATCGTTCGCACCGCGCTCAAGGGTGAGTACGAGCTGACCAAGGAGCTCGGCCGCGGGGGCATGGCGATCGTCTACCGCGCGCGCGAGAAGGGCCTCGACCGCGAAGTCGCGGTGAAGGTGCTGCCGTTCTCGCTCTCCTTCGACAAGGACTTCGTCGAGCGGTTCGAGCGCGAGGCCCGCACCGCCGCCAAGCTCGAGCACCCGCACATCATCCCGATCTACCGCGTCGGCCGCAACGACAAGGTGATCTACTTCGTGATGAAGTTCCTCCGCGGCAAGTCGCTGTCGGACGTCATCAAGCAGCGGGGCGCGCTGCCGCCGGCGGAGGCGCGCAGGATCCTCGGCGAGACCGCGCACGCGCTGCACTACGCGCACAAGGGCGGGATCGTCCACCGGGACATCAAGCCCGACAACCTCATGCTGGACG
>CAMDCH010000008.1:0-28457 GCA_945889655.1 bacterium HR33 | reverse complement strand
TCCGTGGACTCGCGGGGCGAGCTTCGGCAACACGATGAACGCGATGTTCGCGGGTCACGACGACGCAGGGTATTTCCTGGCGATGGGCGGCGGAGGGGAGTTCCAGGGCAACACGGGTCTCCTGCGGGACTGGGATGTAAGCGCGCGCTTCGAGCGGGTGCGCTCAGTGTCTGTCCGCGCGCGGTCCGGCTTGAACGATCTGCTCGGTGGTTCGGGAATTTTTCCGCCCAACCCGCCGATTCTCGATGGTGATTTCGTGGGCGCGTCAGCCCATCGGCCGAAGAGTCTTGGGCCGGTGAACGTGGAGGCAGGCCTGGACGCGCTCGCGGGAGTCGGTGGTGCAGGGCAGGGTCGCACGGGCGCTCGTCTCTGGGGCACCGGGCGCCTCAGGTTCAACCTGGCGGGTCGCGGCGGAACCGTGACGCTGAGAGGCGGCGTGAATGCGGGGGACTCGCTTCCGCAACTGTTCCTGGCCGTGGGAGGCCCGGAGACTGTCCGGGGATATGGCTATGGCACCCGAAGCGGCCGGTCCATGTGGTCCGGGCAATTCGACTTCACGCTCGGCACGCGGAGCGTCATCACGCCGGTGATCTTCGCGGATGTCGGGAACGTGGGCGGTTCTCCGTTCGATCCGCTCGCATCCGTGGGTGGAGGCGTTTCCCTCCTGAGCGGCATGATCCGCTTCAACCTGGCCAAGGGTCTTTCCCCGAAGTCGGGCCTGCGCTTCGACCTGCTCTTTCGCGCACCCCGCTAGCGCCCTACGTTCCGGGCCGAATGCCCGCACGACCTTTTGTCATCGATGAATACGTCCGCTGGTCCGACGTGGACTTCGCGGGCATCATTTTTTATGGCGCCTACGTCCGTTTCTTCGAAATCGCGGAGACGGAGCTGTTCCGGGAAGCCGGCCTGCCTTACAAGGATGTGTTTGACCGGTTCGATATCTGGCTCCCCCGCGCGCATCTCGACTGCGACTTCAAGTACCCGGCCCGGCTCGACGACCGGCTGCGGGTGGCGGCGTATTTCACGCGATTCGGTACCAGTTCCATCGGAATCAATTTCGATGTCGTGGTCGCGAGCGCGAATCGCCTGGCGGCAGCGGGCCACGAGGTGCTGGTCTGCACCAACCGGAAGACGCTGAAATCACGCCCGTTACCGGCGGAGCTGCGGGCAATGCTGGAGCCTTTCACCTGCACCGAAGATGCCGCGCGCCGTCACCTGGGGATCTCGTGAGAACAGCCATCCTTCTTCTTTGCGCAACCGCTGTCGCGTGCAACCGCGGTGACAAGCCGGCATCGACGGCTGCCGCTGACTCCGCAGCGCACGCCGATACGACCAAGCCGGTTGCCATGCCGCAGTATCCGGTGGCCGGGCGTGGCCGCATGGTGGTGAAGAGTGCCTCGCGGGGCACCGAGCTCATCGAGAAGGACTGGGCCACCGAGGCGTACACGTGTGACAGTCCGCCCATGATCCAGATCGTGGCGCAAGAGCTGGGCGTAGGGGGGGCACTCGTACTGCTGGCGCTTCCGGCGAACAAGATCACTACGTACCCGGTGAAGATGGTTGATCGTGGCTTGCCCACGCCTCCCGCCGCTCAGGTCGGAGTGCAATACTATGGAAAAACGGGCGCCTTCCAGTACCAGGCCGCCGAGGGAAGCGTGGACATCTACTCGATGGACAAGACGGTGAGCGGGCGGTTCGCCGTGACGCTGCGGGAGCTCAACCGGAACGACCGCCTGGCGTTTGCCGGTTCGTTCAAGGACGTGCCGGTGATGGCTCTCGATGCCGCACGGTGCATGCCGGCCGCGGGCGGGGTCACCCCGGCTCGTTAGATTTCTTCATCCATGGCTGAATCGACCTACTTCCGGAAAGGCTTCGGTCTCAAGCAGGAGATCGAGGGCGCGCTGACGGCTGACTACCACAGCGGGCTGGTCGCGCGCATCCGGTCGTCGGGATACCGCCTCGAGGCGGGCGGCCTGACCTTCCTCCTCGCGAAGGAATTCGGCTTCTGCTATGGCGTGGACCGCGCCGTGGAATACGCCTACGAAACCCGCGAGAAGTTTCCTTCCGCCCGCATCTTCCTGGTCGGCGAGATCATTCACAATCCCCACGTCAATGACCGGCTCAAGGAGAAGGGCATCACCATCCTGTCGCGGCCGACGCCGGGCGCCGAATTCGATTTCAGCGGCGTTCGTCCCGCTGACGTGGTGATCCTGCCGGCGTTCGGCGTGACGGTCCAGGATTTCGAGCGCCTCCGCACGGTCGGCTGCGTGCTGGTGGACACGACGTGCGGCTCGGTGCTCAATGTATGGAAGCGCGTGGAGCGCTACGCCAAGGACGGCTTCACGGCGCTGGTCCACGGCAAGGCCCAGCACGAGGAAACCCGCGCGACCGCGAGCCAGGTGTCGCGCTACCCAAACGGGAAATACCTGGTCATCCGGGACATGGCCGAGGCGGAGGCCGTGTGCGCGCACATCGAGACGGGCACCTTTGCCCAGGAGCTGGCCGGCCGGTTCTCCCACACGGCGTCACCCGGCTTTGATTTTGCCCGCGACCTCCAGCAGGTGGGAGTGGCGAACCAGACCACGATGCTCGCGAAGGAATCACTGGCGATTGCCGAGCGGGTGAAGGTGGCGTTCGCGAAGCGGTACGGCGAGGCGTCGCTGCCGGATCACTTCCGGTCGTTCGACACGATCTGCTCCGCCACGCAGGAGCGCCAGGACGCGGTGCTCGCCCTGCTGGAAGAGCCACTCGACGTGATGATCGTCATCGGGGGCTACAACTCGAGCAACACGATTTCGCTGGCGAAGATCTGCGCGCAGAAAGTGCGAACCTATCACGTCGAGGATGCCACGCGGATCGATCCAGAAACCGGCGCGATCGAGCACCAGGTGTACCCGGCGCAGCCGGTCACCGAGACCGGCTGGCTTACGCCGGAGACGCGCCTCATCGGGATCACCGCGGGCGCCTCGACACCCAACAACAAGATCGGCGAAGCCATCGTCCGGATACTCAACACGCGGGGAGAGGCGCTTCCCCCGGAGCATCCATGAGCGACCTGCGCTATCCCCTCGGGAAATTCGTGGCGCCTACCATGGTGACGGCCCAGATGCGGACGGAGTTCATCGCCCAGGTCGAGGGGGCGCCGGCCGCGCTGCGAGCTGCCGTCACCGGACTGTCCGACAAGCAGCTCGACACGCCGTACCGGCCGGGAGGGTGGACGGTCCGCCAGGTGGTGCACCACGTGCCTGACAGTCACGTGAACGCCTATGTCCGTCTCAAGCTGGCGCTGACCGAGGATGAGCCGACCATCAAGCCCTACGCGGAGGAACGCTGGGCGGAGCTGGTGGACGGCAAGACCGCTTCGCCGGACGTTTCGCTCAAGCTGCTCGAGGCCGTTCATTCGCGGTGGGTGATGGTGTGGCGGTCGCTGGCGCCGGACCAGTTCGCGCGGCGATTCCGGCACCCGGAGCACCCAGGGATGCTGTCGCTGGACTGGATGCTTTCGATGTACTCGTGGCACGGGCGCCATCACATCGCGCACGTCACCTCGCTCCGCGAGCGCGAGGGTTGGCGCTAGCGGTTGCGCAGGAGCGGTAACCGGCGAATGCCGGGAAGTACGGCCGCGTAGATGAGGAGTCCCGCCGCATCAGCCACAACATCGACCAGCTCGAAACTCCGGTACGGCAGGAAATGCTGTACCACTTCAATGAACATCCCGTAGGCCACCAGTGGCGCGATCTTCGTCATCCCGAACCCGCGATCGGGGAACGAGAAGTCCGCGGCGAATGCGAGCGCCAGAAAACCAGCGGAATGCAGGAGCTTGTCCCAGATATTCTCCAGGACCTCGTACTTGACTGGCGTGAAGGCGAGGTAGCTGCCAGCGAGCAACCCCATGATGAGAGCGACCCGGAAGGCGACAACATGGGTTCTGCCGAGTGGCATGCTGGTGTCTATCCCCAATCCTTGGAATCGGGCGCGTTCTGGCGAAGGCTCCGCAGGAAAGAATAAGGTGACGGCGGAGCCTCGGCTGAACCGTGCGCGGGTCCTGGCGCCTTCCGCACCTTGAGAGCCCGCACCTCGACGGCGATCACGTTCAGCGAGCCGTCATCCCTGGCCAGCGTCCCCGCAACCCAGAGAAACGGCTCGCCGCGGATAGCGACCCGGTCCCGGTCAAAAATGTCGGGCCGGACGATCACGTTGATCATGGACGCTTCGTCTTCCACCAGCAAAAACACGAACCCCTTCGCCGTCTGGGGGCGCTGCCTCGCCACCACCAGTCCCGCGACTTCCACGCTGGTTCCGTGATCGAGCGTTGGCAGGCGATCGCTCGAAACAACGCGCGGGGGCAACAGGCCGCGCAGCAGGCTGAGCGGGTGACCGCTCGGCGCAAAGCCGAGCATCCCGTATTCGGCGAGGAGCCGCTCGTCCGCCCCCAGGTTTCCGAAGCGGACGCCCTGGTGCGGGTGATCCAGTGACAGTTCGAGCTGGTGCCGCGTACGAGATGGCTCGCTGCGTTCGTTTTTTGGCGGCAGCCACAGCCCCACCTGCCAGATCAGCTCGCGCCTGGTGAGCCCGAACTCGTCGCATCCGCCGACCCAGACGAGGTTGTCGATCGCCGTGCGCGAAAGCCCGGGCGGCGCGCGCCGGACGAGCTGCCCCATTCCCTGGAACGGACCATTCCGTTCCCGCTCGGTGACGACCGCTTCGGCGACCTCCGCTCCCCAGTCGCGGATGAATGAGAGGCCAATGCGGACATCGGCGGGTTGGCGGGTAGGCGGGTGGTCGGGTGGAATCTCCTTGCCCGCCTGCCCGCCTGCCCGCCTACCCGTCTCTACGGTGCAATACACGTCACTCCCGTTCACGTCGGGCAGCAGCACCTCGACGCCATGGCGCCGCGCGTCGCGGATGAGCGCGTCGATGGAGTAGAACCCCATTGGCTGGTTATTGAAGATGGCGGCGTAATACTCGACCGGGTGATACAGGCGCAGCCACGCTGACTGGTATGCGAGCAGTCCGAATGCGGCGGCGTGTGACTTGGGAAAACCGAACTCCGAGAACGCGATGACCTGCTCGAACACGCGGCGCGCGGTCGGCTCGGAAACGCCGCGCGTTTGCGCTCCCGCGCGGAAATCGTCCCAGAACCCTTCCATGAGCTCGCGCGAGCGCCGGCGGCTCATGGCGCGCCGCAGTGCTTCGGCCTGGCCGGCGGTGAAGCCGGCGAGCGACTGGCATACCTGCAGCACCTGGTCCTGGTAGAGAATCACGCCGAGCGTTTCGCCGAGGGCATCCATGAGGGCCGGGTGATCAAGCGGCACCTGGTAGGGGCGGCCCGCCTTCAACGCGGCGCGCTGGTCTTCGCGGCGCCGCACGTACGGGTTCACGGCGCCGCCCACGATGGGGCCAGGCCGGACAATGGCGACCTGGACGGCAAGGTCCTCGAGATTACGCGGGCGCGTTCGCCGGATCATCTGGATCTGCGCCCGGCTCTCGATCTGGAAGAGCCCCACCGTGTCACCGGTGCAGATGCTGTCGTAGATCGCGGTGTCGTTGAAGTCGATGCGGGAGAGATCGGGCGGCGCCGATTCCTTCTTCGCCACCAGCTCTACGCATTCCTCTACCAGCGACAGCATGCCGAGCGCGAGAAAATCGATCTTGACGAACCGCGCGTCGTCGCAGGAGTCCTTGTCCCACTGGCAGATCACGCGGTCGGGCATGGCGGACAGCTCGAGCGGGACGATTTCCACCAGCGGCCGGCTGGATATGATCATTCCTCCCACATGCTGGGAGATGTGCCGGGGCAGGCCGGCGATGTCCTCGGCGAGGTCGCAGAGGTCGCGCCAGAGCGGCGCCTGGGAGCGCCCCGTGAATCCCGGAATCTTTTCCAGCTCATCCCTCAGTCCTCCCGCGCGATGCCGCTCGGCCAGCTTCGCCACCTGCTCGATTTCACCGGGTGGCAGGTCGAGCGACTTGCCGATTTCGCGCACGGCGGAACGCAGCCGGTAGGTGGGAAACGAGCTGACGAGTCCCACGTACTCCTCTCCGTACTTCCGGTACACGCGCCGCATCAGCTCTTCGCGGATTTCCCTCGGGAAATCGAGATCGATGTCCGGTACGGACGCCATCGCCTCGTTGAGGAACCGGCCGAGGAAGAGCCGGTTGGCGATGGGATCGATGTGGGAAAGGCCCAGCAGGTAGCAGATGATGGACGAGACGGAGGATCCCCGGCCCCGGCCGGGGAGAAGATTGCCGGTCGCCCGGCGCGAGCCCCGGCGCACGTCCACCGCCACCTCGCGCGCCAGCTCGAAGATCTCGTGATAAACAAGGAAGAAGCCGCTCAGCTTGTGGTGGTCCACCAGCCTCAGCTCCTGCGCGAGCCGGCTCTCGGCGTCGGCGCGCAGGGGGGAGTCCGGCGGATAGAGCTGGTCCATGCGGGCCGCGCAGCATTCCGCGAGCAGGCGCGGCGCCTCCTGGCCGAAATCGGGGAAGGTGTAGCCCAGGTCCTTCGTGATGTCGAACGACGCGCAGCGATCCGCGATGACCTGCGTGTTCGCGACCGCGTCGGGCCGGTCGCGGAAGACGAGGGCCATCTCTTCAGGCGGGCGGAGGAAAAACTCGCTGTTGGCGCGCCGGACCGAGTGCGATCCGTCCAGCGTAGTGCGATGACGGATGGTGACCAGGACATCCTGCAACCGGTGCAGCCGGCGGTCGTGATAGTGGACGTTGCCGGTGGCCACCACGGAGAGGCCCGCGCCGCCGGCGATGTCCGCGAGCGTGCGGGTGAGGGCCTGGTCGCCGCGGACGGCGTTGCGCTGGAGCTCCACGAAGAACCGGTTGCGCCCGAACGTGGCGCCGCAGCGATCCGCGAAACGCCGCGCCGCGCTGAGGCCTGCGTCGCGCAACACGCGAGGAAACAGTCCGTCCCTGCAGCCGGAGAGGATGATCAGTCCTTCGTTCCGCTGCTCGAGGGTGGCGAAATCGAGCCGCGGGTCCCGGCGATCTTCTCTTTTCAGGTGCGCGTCGGTGACCAGCCGGCAGAGGTTGGCGTACCCGGCGGGATTTTCGGCCAGCAGGGTAATGTGCGAGCCATCGAGCAGGGTCATCTCGGCGCCGGTGATGGCGCGCATGCCGAGCTGTTTCGCGGCCTGGGCAAAGGCCATCGAGCCGTAGAGGCCGTGATGGTCGGTGAGCCCGATTGCCGGATAGCCCTGGTGGTGCGCCTGGAGGGCGAGGTGCTCGGGGAGCGAGGCGCCGTCGAGAAAAGAGAATGCGGAGTGGGCGTGCAGCTCCACGTAGCTCACGGCGTTTGCTCGAACCACTCGCCTGTCACCAGGTCCTGGTAGAGCACGGTGTGCTTCCCACCCTTCATCACGACTTCGTAGTAGCGGCGTTGCAGGGGTTGTCTCCACCACTCGTCATCCACGCGCCACATCTCGCCGACGGTTTCGACCAGCCCCGGGCTTGCGCCCGGGGTTGGGGGCGTGACGCTGGCGTCGTTGCTGGCGTTGAATGCCGTCACTGCGACCGGTACACCACGAGGGCTCAGCTCGACGGCGACCGGTCGCGGGGTGTTCAGGGGTCGAAGTCGATGAGCGCGTAGCGGCGTTCCGGCAGGCGGGACCATGGGTGCACCTCGATGATGCGGTAGAGGACGGAGTGGGCGACGCGGGACTTGATCTCGTCGACGGCGGCGCGGAGGGCGCTGCGGCGTCCGGCCCGCGCGGCGCTGACGGCATCGCGGGCAAAGAGCTGGAGCTCCGATGTGCCCGGGGCGAAGGCGGTGAATTCCACGCCAAGGTGCTCCACCGCGCCCTGCGGCGGCGCGGCTTCGAGTCTCACCGCGAGCGGCGCGAGGAGGCGGGCGCACTCGGCGGAGGGATCCTTGAGGATGGACTCGGTCATCCACGAGGCACCCTGCTCCAGCGCCGCGCGGACCCGGACCGTCTGCACCCGCCATCCCGCGCGGCGCGGGTTGCGAAGCGCTTGGTCGAGCAGTCGTTCGAGTGCATGAACGAGGAGCTGGCGGTCGGCGAGCGGATTGGGGAAGTCGATGCCCGCGACGATGGGCTCGGGAATCTCGCGGCCGATGATGGGATCGTTGACCAGGCCTGCCGCCAACCGCCACGCCTGCCGTCCTTCGCGGCCGAACTGGGAGACCACCGCGTTTTCCGGGAGCGTGGCCAGCTGGCCCAGGGTCTTGAGACCCAGTCGCCAGAGACGATGGTGAGTGTCGGGGTCGAGTGAAAGAACGGCGAGTGGCTGTGAAGCGAGGAACTGGAGGCGCTCACCGTCGGACACCACGACGTTTTCACCTGGCTTTGCGCGTGATGCTGCTACCCAGGCGGTGAATTTTCCACGGGCCCAACCGAGGCGGGCAGGCGGGCAGGCGGGTAGGCGGGTAACCGAAGACAAAACAGCACGAATTGCCTCGAGCTGTCCGGCCGGCCCGCCGAATAATCCGTCGAGTCCATCCACCCCAATGAAGACGCGCCCCAGTTCTGCGGGCTCGATGACGGGGCTGATGTCCTGCAACTGGTGCAGGATGCCGGCAAAACGCTCGTCATAGAAAACCGGATCGGCTTCGCAGAGCGTGATCGACGCGCACAGGCCGATCGCCTGGCTGATGGTCATGCCCGGACGCACACCGGCGTGACGGGCCTGGGGAGAGATCTGCCAGAGCCGGCGGGAATCGTCCTGCGATAACAGCCCAACCGGTTTCCCCACGAGCCCGGGGTGGCGCTCTTCCTCGCACCGCAAAGGGTAGAGAGGAATCCAGGCGCACACCGCGAGCTCGCTGCGGAGAGAGGGCGGGACCGCGACTGCGGAACTGTGTTGCAGAAAAACGCTCATACACCGCTCGGGAATGGACCCGAATATATCCCGAAAGTACAGAATCCGGCAAGATGCCGAACATGGCCCGTAAGTCTTGTCATATCAACACGATGCCCATAGCTTGGGGCACAACCCCACCGCGAGAACGCCGAATGCTGCAGCAGTGGCTGTCCACCTTGGCCGACTATGCGCAGCAGATTCAGCCCCACCTCGTCAGCATAGTGAAGGCGGCGCTCCTCCTTCTCGTCGGCATTTTCATCTGCCGATATCTCGGATACTGGGCACAGAGAGCCGCGCAAGCGGCGGTCGACAAGACCAGCGGTCCTGTCGCCGGCCCGCGTGCCGCCGCCGCGCACAAGCTCACGCAGTCGGTTCCGAACCTCGTCGGCCGATTCGCATTCTGGTTCGCGATCCTCCCCTTCGTCGCCGGCGCCATCGAGCTGCTCGGCCTTCCGGTCGCGACGCGTGCCGCCGAACAGATCACCTCCTACATGCCGGGCGCCTTTACTGCGCTCGCGATCGTATTCGTGGGCTTCGTGGTGGCGAGCCTCGCGGGAGGCCTGACCGCCGCGACCTTCGGGGCGCGCACCGCTTACGCCGGCGCGGTTGGCCGCGGCGTGCAGGTGCTGCTCATCGTCCTCGCAGTACTCGTCGGACTGGAGCAGGTGGGTGTCCACGGCGACCTGATCATCGTGCTGCTCTCAGTGGTGCTGGGGGTCGTGCTTTCCGGTGCCGCGCTCGCCTTCGGGTTGGGAGCGCGCACGGCCGTGAGCAACATCGTGGCGTCGTACTACGTGGCGCAGACCTACCGGGTGGGGCAGACGATCAAGGTCGGTGAATACGAAGGCCGCATCGTCCGCACCACGCCGACGTCGGTCGTACTGGATACGAAGGGCGGGCAGGTGATGATCCCCTCCCGCATCTTCACCGAACAGCCGTCCATGCTGATCACGGAGATCCATTGAGATGAGCCGCGAGCTCGAGATTGTCCGGCAGTTCATCGAGGACCACCCGGCCGAGGCCGCGGCAGCGCTGGAGCAGGTGTCGTTCGTGGAGGCAGCGGCGCTGCTGGCGGACCTGGACCCCGCGCTGGCTTGCCGCGCCGTTGGTCGCCTGAGCGCGGGCCTGGCGGTGGATTGCCTGCGCGAGATGGACACCGCGAACGTGGCCAACCTGCTCGAGCGCCTGCCGCTGGACGTAGCGGCGCGCATGCTCCGCCGCGCGGACAACGACACGCGCGAAACGTGGCTGGACTCGCTCGCGCCCGAGCGGGGCGAATTTCTCCGGAGAAAGCTGCGCTTCCCTGCGGGCTCCGCCGGCTCGCTCGCAGATCCGCTGGTGCTGGCCCTGCCCGGCGACATGAGCGTATCCGAGGCCGAGAAGCATATGCACCGCTCGGCGGCGCGGGCGTACTACTACATCTACGTGGTGGACCGGGACAACAAGCTGGTGGGCGCGCTGGACATCCGGGAGCTGATGAGTGCGCACGGCAAGAAGACGCTGGCTGACATCATGCGGCGCGAGCTCATCAAGCTGCCGGCCTCGGCGGACCTGAATGCGGTGCTGCATCATCCCGGGTGGCGCGACGTCGACGCGCTGCCGGTGGTGGACACCGACGGCGTGTTTTTCGGGGTGATACGCCACCGCACGATGCGGCAGTTGATGGGCCAGGGCGCGAATGAAGCCGAGGTGGAGCCGGTGGTGGGCGCGCTGGTGAACCTGGGCGAGCTGTACTGGACGGGGATGTCCGCGTTTCTCGCTGGCGTCAACGCCTCTGCTCCGGAGTCCGGCCGTGGCGCGTAACACTCAACGCACCGTGCGGGTGCTGCTCGAGCGCTACTTCCTGAACTTCCCCGATGAAGCGGCGCGCGTGCTCGAATCGCTGCCGGTGGAAGAGGTCGTCCAGATATTCGAAACCCAGCCCGTGGTCGCGTCGGCGCGTGTGCTCCAGCGCCTGACGCCGGATCTCGCGGCGGAGGTGCTCGGCCTGCTGAGTGACGACGGGTTCCAGGGACTGGTGCGCACGCTCGAATCCGTCCGGTTCGCATCGCTGCTCGCACGGCTCCTCCCCGACCGGCGCGAGGCGCGCCTGGCGCTCCTCGAGCCCGCGGAAGCCAAGGAAGTCCGCGCCCTCATGAGCTATGACGCGGATGCCGCCGGGGCGGTGATGGATCCGTTCATCGCTACGTTCCGGTCGGACGCCACGGTGCGCGACGCGCTCGCGCGGCTGCGCACACTGCGCGGTCGACCCATCGCGGACGTGTTCCTGGTGGACGGTGATGGCAGGCTGGTGGGCGCGATGCCGCTGCAGGCATTGGCGGTAGCTGACCCAGCGGCGAAGCTCGACACCCTGAGCCTGCGCAGCCCGGCACGGGTCCAGGCGACGTCGTCGCGCGAGGAAGTGGTTGAAGTCTTCTCCCGCGGCATCGGCACCACGGTACCGGTGGTGGACTTTGACGACCGTCCCGTGGGCATCATCCGCAACGATGTGCTTGTGGCGGCCACCCAGCAGGAAGCGACTGCCGACATGCAGACGATGGTTGGCGTGAGCAAGGACGAGCGCGCGCTATCATCCGTGAGTTTCGCGGTGCGGAACCGGCTGCCATGGCTCCAGATCAATCTTGCGACCGCGTTCCTGGCATCGGCGGTCGTCGGCATGTTCGAGGGAACCATCGCGAAGTACACCGCGCTCGCGGTGCTGCTGCCGGTCGTGGCCGGGCAGTCCGGGAACACGGGTGCCCAGGCGCTGGCGGTCACCATGCGGGGACTCGCGCTGCGCGAAATCCGAACCAAGCACTGGATGCGAGTGGCGCTCAAGGAGATCTCTGTCGGCGCGATCAACGGGATCGCGGTGGCGGTGGTGACGTCCCTGGGCGTGTGGGTCTGGAGCAGGTCAACGGGTCTCGCCATGGTGATCGGGATCGCGATGGTTATGTCCATGACCATTGCCAGCATCTCCGGTGCATCGGTGCCACTGGTCCTCAAGGCCATGGGACAGGACCCGGCCCGTTCGTCGTCCGTAATTCTCACCACGGTGACCGACGTGATGGGGTTCTTCAGCTTCCTTGGCCTTGCCACGGTGCTCGGCCAGTACATCTAGCGTGTGATCCGGTTCGGCGTGGCGGGATGGGACTACAAGGACTGGTGGGGTCCGGTCTATCCGGCAACACGCCCCCGCGGCTTCGATCCTCTCTCGTATCTCTCCCAGTACTACGACGTCATTGAGGTCAATTCCACCTTCTACGGCGCCGGCTCGCCAAAGGCTGCGGCCGACTGGGTGCGCCGCGTCAGCCACAGCTCCCGGTTCCAGTTCACCGCCAAGCTCTGGAAGCGGTTCACACACGACCGCGAAACCGCGTGGACCGGCGGAGAGGTAGACCAGGTACGCGCGTCGCTCGAACCGATCGCGCAAGCCGGCCGGCTTGGCTGTCTCCTCGCGCAATTCCCCTGGAGCTTCAAGCGATCCCCAGAGACGGAGGAATGGCTGGGCGACGTGATCAGGACCTTCGAGTCCTACCCGCTCGCCGTCGAGGTCCGCCACGCGTCCTGGAACTCGGCGGATTTCTACGCGTCACTCTCGGAACGCCAGGTGGGCGTGGTGAACATCGACCAGCCGCTGTTCAACAACTCGATCGCGCCCGGCGCCCGCGTGACGGCCGGCGTTGGCTACGTGCGACTGCACGGCCGGAACTACGGCAACTGGTTCAGGGATTCAGCCGAGAGTCACGAGCGCTACGACTACCTCTATAAGGAAGACGAGCTGAAGTCCTGGCTCGACCGGATTCACGAGGTAGCTCAGCACGCCAGGAACACCTACGTCGTGGCCAACAACCATTTCGTTGGGCAGGCGCCAGCCAACGCGGCAATGCTGCGGAGGCTCTACGGGGACGGCGATGTGACGGTGCCGCCGGAGCTGGCGGAAGCATACCGGTCGATCCTGGCGCCGCTGGGGATCCAGGGGCGCCAGGTGGCGACAACGGAGGAACCCGAGCTGGGTCTCTAGCCTTCGCCCATCTGGGCGAACATGACCACGTTGCCGGCCGGATCCTGGATGCCGACCTCGGTGGCGCCGTAGAACGTTTTCCGTTTCGGCACGACCAGCTTCACGCCTTGCAGCGCCTTCTCGATGGCGCCCAGGTCTTCAACCTCGAAGTAGAGATTGGTCTGCCCGAGCGCCCGGGTGGCGAAGGCCGGAACGTCCTTGGCCACGCTCGCGCGGCTCTGGTACATCACCTCGATCCCGTCCTTCACCAGGATCACGAAGCCGAGCGCGTCGCCTTCCGGCACCTCGACCGTCTTCTCGAAGCCCAGTTTCTTCACCCACAGGTCGAGGCAGGGCTCGATGGTCTCTACCATGAGAACCGGCGTCATCTTCTTGAACATTGGTCATTTCTCCGGCCAGAAGCCGAGCTGTTTGCGCGGCGCGGGTGAAGGTAGTTGCGGGCCGCTGGCAATTCCATACCGGAGAGCCACTCTCCGGAAGCGGCGGCCGAGCGCCGCGGCGTACGGACGCGGCGCGTTGCCGAATCCCCTGTAGGCCGCGCGGTATTTCTCCGCGAGCTCCGGGAAGTGCTGGTCGATGACCGGGAGAAAGTGGTCGCGGATGGACGAGTACAGCCGCAGGGGCGCGGGGTGTGCAAACCGCGCGTTGGCGGCCTTTGCCGCGGAGAGCAGGGCATCGAGCTGCTCGACGCTGTCGTTGATGGCCGGAAGGACCGGCGCCACGATCAGTCCCGCGTTGAGGCCGGCGGCGGTGAGGCGCGCGAGTGCGCGCAGCCGGGCATGCGGCATGGGCGAGCGAGCTTCGAGAATGCGTATGAGGCGGATGTCAGTTGTTATTAGAGAGACGCGGATAGACAGGGCGTTGTTCTGCTGGAGCGCCTTGAGAACATCGATGTCGCGGGTAATCAGCGGGCTCTTGCTGATGATTCCAATCGAGAGTCCACGCTCGCGAGCGAGGCGCTCGAGGATGGCGCGGCTGAGACCGAACCGCCGCTCGGCCGGCTGATAGGGATCGGTGGCCGTCCCCAGCACGATCTCGGAGTCGTCACCCGCCGCGCGACGCTTGAGCACCCGGACGAGATCCTTCTCCAGCGCCGCCATGACCGATTCTTTCCGCTTGACGAAGATCCGGTGCTCGAACGCCTTCCAGGCGTCGGCGCCGGTGTGGGGTCCCATGGCTTTCGCATCGAGCTTGCCGCCCGTCTCGGCGCGCTCGACGACATAGCGGTGAGTGAAGCGGGCGTAGCAGTACGTGCAGCCGAACTCGCATCCCACATAGGGATTGATGGACCAGAATCCCATGCCGGTGGACTCCGGCGGGTTGATGAGCGAGCCGACGGACTGTTCGTAGAAGACGGCGTCCCGGACCCGCTGGTCCAGGACCGGAAGCGGCGCCGAAGTCGCTAGCCGCACGGCGACCACCCGCAACCGGGGCAGAGGCGGCAGCAGGAGACAGCTACGGGGCGTTCACCGCAGTCGGGACACCGTTGAGGCCATTGAGGGGTCGAAGTGTTGTGACGATAAAGCGTTGTGCCATCTTTGTTTACGATGGGATGTAACGCGGCCGGAGCGGCAACAGTCGGGCGGTCGGACATGTACCCCGAATATAACCCGAAACCACGATCTTACAAGTCGCGTTGCCAGTTACGAAACTGTGTAACGGAACGGTAACTTTCGCGCCTCGCTGAATCCCCTTCTGGAGGCTGCGTGCGCCTGCTCCCCCGCGAAGAGAAATTCTTTGACCTGTTCATAGAAGTGGCCAAGCGAGCCCACGAGGCCGCGGGTCACCTGAAGGAACTCCTGAGCGGCAAACCGGAGCGCTGGGGCTACTCGATCGACGCGATCAAGCGCCTGGAGCACGAGGCTGACCAGTGCACGCGCGAGGTGGTAAACCGGCTGGACCGCACGTTCATCACCCCGATCGACCGCGAAGACATTCACCTTCTCGCCTCCGACCTCGATGACGTCATCGACCGCATCGACGGCACCGCTCGACGCATCGCCATCTTCAAGCTGACTGAAGCTCCGGCCCCCGGTGTCCTCGGGTTGTGCGACGTGATCGTACGGATCACGGCCACCATCGTGCAGGGCGTGACCAAGCTGAGGAACGACCACGCGGCGGTGATCGGTTGCTCGATCGAAGCAAAAAAGCTGGAAGAAGAAGGAGACGCGATCTACCAGAAGGTCCTGGGTGACCTGTTCGACACCGAGAAGGACCCCATCCGGCTGATCAAGTGGAAGGAGATCTACGACACGCTCGAGACGACGATCGACCAGGCGGAAGACGTCGCCAACGATCTCGAGTCCATCGCGCTCAAGCACGGCTGATGCTCGACAGCGTCTGGTTCGTGCTCGCGATCGTCGGGATCGCGTTCGTCTTTGATTTCATTAACGGCTTCCACGACAGCGCCAACAGCATCGCCACGGTCGTTTCCACGCGGGTCCTCTCTCCCAAGTTCGCGGTCGCGTGGGCCGCGTTCTTCAATTTTGTCGCCGCGTTCGGGTTCGGGACGGCGGTGGCCAAGACCATCGGCAGCGGCCTGATCGACATCTCCATCGTGGATCCGTTCGTGATTCTGGGCGGGCTGGTGGGCGCGATCATCTGGAACCTCATCACCTGGTACTACGGCCTGCCGTCCAGCTCGTCGCACGCGATCATCGGCGGGTACGGTGGCGCCGCGGTGGCCAAGGCAGGCGTGAAGGCGCTGATCCTGAGCGGATGGGTGAAGCCGATCCTCTTCATCTTCCTCTCGCCGCTGATCGGCGCTACGCTCGGGCTGGGACTCATGGTGGCGACCGCCTGGATCTTCCGGCGCGCCACTCCCCGGTCGGTGGATCACTGGTTCCGCCGCGCACAGCTGGTGTCGGCCGCCGCCTACAGCCTCAGCCACGGCACCAACGATGCCCAGAAAACGATGGGGATTGTCGTGGGCCTGCTGGTGGCGACGCAGCACCTGTTCGTGGACTTTCCCGTCCGCTGGCTCCACCTCACCAGCACTAACGACATCCCGCTCTGGGTTATCCTGTGGGCCCATGCGGCCATCGCGCTCGGCACATTGTTCGGGGGATGGCGGATCGTGAAGACGATGGGCTCGCGGCTAACGAAGCTGCAGCCGGTTCACGGATTCTGCGCGGAGACCGCCGGCGCGACAGCGATCTTCCTGGCGTCGTGGCAGGGTATCCCGGTGAGCACCACCCACACGATCACCGGCTCGATCGTGGGCGTGGGGTCCGCCAGCCGGTTCTCGGCGGTGCGGTGGGGTGTGGCGGGGCAGATCGTCTGGGCGTGGATCCTGACGATCCCGGCTTCAGCCGGGATTGCGGGCATCACCTACCTGGTCCTGCACGCGCTGGACAGCTAGCCGGCTACGTGTCCCCTTTCACCGTCGCGGCCTTCAGGTCGATCATCTGGATGCCGTGCGCGTACTCCGTACTCGGCGCATTGGTGAGCGAGGTCAGCTTCCGGATATCACCGGCGATCCGTAGCGCCGCCTGGTGAATTGATTTTGCCGCTGCTTTTCCTTCGTTTGAAAGCCCGGGCTCTGTTTCGCTGAGCAGCTGGCTCTCCGCCACGATAGACGTCAGCGCGTTATTCACCTCGTGACGGATGGTCACCGCGAACTCGCCGATGGCGGCGAGGCGCGCGTTCATCAGGACCCGCTGGTAGTAGCCATGGAGCTGCTCCGACAGCCAGCCGACGCTGATCGCCAGCACGCCGTACGAGATGTAGATGGGAACGGTGATCTGCCAGACATCCGGGGTGTAGTTCAGCGACACCACGAGCTGGACTGTAATGAACAGCGTCGTGCCCATCAGCAACCCCGCCACCGCCCCTTTCAAGCCATAGTGCAGCGAGAGCAGGAAGGCGGGCGCCAGTGTCACCAGCCACACGAGCTCGTCATACAGCCCCCCATCATCGGGCAGCACGATCTGGCACACCACGGGCATGAGATACGCCGCGGCACAATAGAGCCAGAACCGGCCACTGAGCGGCGGACGGTGGGCCAGAGGCGCGAAACCGACACTGTTGAGGAGCTTGCGACGCAGCGACATGAACCGTCTCCAGCTGTGTGTGGAAGACAGACAGAACATGGCACCGGCAGGGCGGCGAAGAAAGGGGTCAGCGCGAACACCGGCCAAAGATTGCCGCATCGAGCCGCACGCTGACGCTGCCGTCCACCAGCGGCGGGAACGCGCGGAGCCAGCGCTCCAGCTCCACCCGCCTGGCCGGAGGCTGGAGTGCACGCCAGAGTCGGTATCGGCCCCCCGCCGTCACCCCCCGGCCAATGCGGTCCACCACGCGGTCGAGCGCGGCAAGCATGGCACCATCCCGGAAGGCCTGCGCGCCAATCGCCACGCCCTCCGCGAGCCGGTAGAGGTAGTCCGATGTCGCCCGGTGCGGCCGGAGCAGTCGCTCCCGGACCACCTGGCTCAGCGCTTCCAACTCCTCTGACACCAAATCGCCCGGCGCAGGTGATCCGCCGCCGAGCTGCTCGATGAGCTCGCTCCGGTCCGGCTCGCGCTCCAGTACGCGTCCCCCTGAAATGACGACCACCTCGGGGACTGATCTCGTCCCCAGGATCCAGGTCAGCGCAAAGAGCGCGCAGGGTGGTCCATCCACAACCGCGTAGCAGGGCGAGGACGGGGCCGGACCGCGGGCCACGGAGAATCTCTCTCGCCAGCTGACCAGCTGGTTCAGGACACGCGGGCGCCCCATGCGGCTGGTGGAAGGCATGGCCAGCTCGATCTGCGTCCGGGCCTTATCCGCCAGGCGGCGCTCGAGACCGAGATGAACATCCAGCAGCGGCGGGGGAGCGAACCACCAGACACCGACCGCTGAATGGGGCGAGCCGATGCGCGCGATCCGCCCCAGGCGCTGCTCCAGCCGGAGCGGTGTCCACGGGAGGTCGTAGTGAATCACGCCGTCGGCGGCCTGGAGATCGAGGCCTTCACTGGCCAGGTCCGTTGCGATCAGGGTCGAGATTCGCAGCGAACGCTGGTCACGGGGGCGCTCTCCCGGCGCAAAGGCGCCGAGTGCCTCCTCGCGCGGTACACGCCCCGATGCGATCCACGCCCCCTCACCGGCAACCAGCGCAACTTCTTTCCAGCCAATGAGTCGTACCACGAACCGCGCCGTGGCGAGCGAGGAAACGAACACGAGGGTCCTGTGTCCGGACCGGGTCGCGAGGATCTCCGCGAGCCTGTGTCCCTTGGGATCATCGGCTGATTCCCGTCGAAGAATCTCGAGCAGCAAGAGAAGCCGATCGCGTTCCGGCGGAATCGCCGCCGCATCGATCGCCGGACCCGTTGCGTCCAGGAGCCCGAGGTCGAGCTGGGCCTCCTCGTCGGGCCCGAAGAGTCGGCGCGCTTCACCCCGCGGGAGCGCTTCGCCCCGGACCGCCGCCCGCTCGGCCCGGTCGAGATATGCGAGGTGACGCCGAACGGTTTCCATGAATGCGGCACTGGACGATGCCAGCCGATATCGCAAGTGAAGCCGCAACAGGTCCGCGGAGGCGGGGTTTCCCATCGCAGGAAAGCGCAGGCCGGCGACCAGGTCGAGAATCGGCGTGAGCGCGGCGTTGTCTACCGGCGGGCAACGCTCGACTCCCCCGCCGAGGACTTTCGGGAGATCCACCGAGTCGATTCCGTCTGCGGACCGCGCGACCGTGAGGACCGAGGCGGCGCGGGCAATCCGGACGTGATCTCGCGCGGTACACGCGGCATTGATGGAATCGATGCCGAACAGGGCGAGGCCGTTGTCCGGAAGAAACAGCGATAGCAGCGCGCCCAGGTCGCGGGCCCGGTTCACGACGGGTGTCGCGGTGACCAGGAGGAGGTGCCCGGGGCGCGACCGCCGTGCGAGCGCCTGGTGCCGCCGAGTGTCCGGATTCCGGAACCGATGCGCCTCATCGACGATCAGCAGGTCCGCGCGAGGCGGCGCGTGGCCCTGGCTCAGCACCGAATCAGCCACGATCTCGAGCTCGATGCCCATCCGTTCGGCCGCCGCGCGCCACTGCGGGACGAGCACCGGCGGGACCACCGCGGCGCGCTTGCGATACCGGCTGGCCACGGCGAGCGCCACGTATGTCTTGCCGAGTCCCACTTCATCCGCGAGGAGCGCGCCGCGAAATGCCTCCAGGCTCGCGGCGATGCGTCGCGCGGCGCCGGGCTGGTGGGGCAGAAGCCAAGTTGGAGTGATCCATTCCACTGATGGCCCGCGCAGAGCGGTGCGAATGACCTCGATGGCAGCGGCCGGCGTAACCCGCTCTCCCGGGCGCAGGCACCAGCGGAGCGGCTCCCGCACCGTGATGAGCCGGTCAGCCGTAACCCGTGGCCAGCTCGCGGAGCGTACGCTGGATGGGGGCGGAGAGACCGAGGGCGTCGGCGACGGCCTGGTCGAGGTGGTCGGGATCAAAGTGGTTGTGTTCATGGGCGGCGGCGGAGATCGAGGTGAGTGCGTCGGCGAACGGGCCAGGCACCGGGATCGGAAAGGTCCCGGCGGTGCGATGGTTGATGCGGCGGTAACCGCCCCGCAGCTCGTCCGCGGAATACCACGCGAGAACGCGGCACCAGGTGGAGTTGAACACGGCGGCGATGATCAGCGCGGTTTCGCGCCGGGCAGTGCAGGCGTGGTAGCAGGTATTGAGCGGAATGGCTCTCGGAAGCCCGGCTTCTTCCAGGACGACCGCGGACGGCTGGCGTGCGATGTCGGCCCAGACAATCCGGAACGCCCCGTTCTCCGGGTGCACGCGGAACAACGTCCAGGGGGGACCGCCCCGGTAATCCGACCGAGCCGTGAGGCGCGCCGAGTGGTGCCGGAAATGCGCCGCGGCTGCCGCAGGCAATGCGGGCCGGGGCTTGCCCGAACGGTCGTGCGTCCAGATCAACGCACGTTGCGCGACCGCTCGGAAAGGCCGAATGTCGCGGCCTCGGAGCGCGGGCCGGAGCAGTTCCCATTCGACGGAGATTTCCTCGGCGGGGAGGCGCAACCGCGCCATATCCCCTTCGCGCCCGGTGGGCGTTCCCACGAACAGGTGGTCCGCGCCGGTCTTCACGCCGAGCAGGGGCTGCGCGACATCCCGGAGCGGGCGGCCGGCCGCGCGGAGCCCTTCGATGGCGTCACGCGCGCGGTCCGGGACGAGGATCCATGGGCCGGGCGCTACCAGCATGCGCTGCCGCAGGGTGCGCGCGTGGGTGAACCCCAGCCTGATTCTGTGTGCCCGCGCCGGCGCCTTACGCGTGACGACCACAGCGAAGGGATACGTCGCGGCCGCGAAGCGAGATGCGTCCCGGTCGGAGACGCGGTGCAAGTATTCGATCTGAGTTTCCGCTACGAGATGGCGCCGGGCGGTTTCGCCGTAGCCGGCGGAGGCGAGCTTCGCGGGAACGAGCATCGCGAGCACACCGCCTTCCGCGGTGAGCTCGAGGGCGCGCTGGAGAAAGGCGACCGAGTGATCCGGCAGGTGGGCAAAGCCGCGCGCACCCGACGCGCGCCACCACGAGAACCGCCTCGGCAGGTCCGCCCGAGTGGCCTCATCCAGCCGCTCGGCGCGGACCCACGGCGGATTGCCGAAGACGATGGAGAATCCACCCGCACTCATCACGTCGGGCGCGTGGATGTCGAAGGAGAAGAATGGCAGCCGGCCATCCGAGACAGCCGCGGCGGAACGTCGCAACGCCCTGCGATGGCGCAGCAGCAGCCTGTACCGTGCCCGCTGGTCGGCGGGCAATCGCCGTGGCCGGCCGAACAGGTCCCGGCTCGTGGCAGCCGCGGCGAGATCCCGGAGCCGTTCCTGCACCAGCGCGAGCGCGTCTCCCAGGATCTTGCGCCCCGCGCGCAGCTCCGCGGCGCGCAGCTCCTTCGTCGCCGCGCGGAACGTCGTGCCGGATGCGGTAAAGAGGGACTGCCGAGCCCGCAACACTTCCGGTGCACCCGCGCCGAAATGCCCGCCGACGGGAATGCCGGCTGCCCGCGCGGCGCCTACCGGATCGTGGAGCGCGTCGCCCTGGCGAACGACACCATCCAGGTTGGGCAGCGGTGCCACGGCGGTGATGTCGGTGGTGGGATCGTCGGTGATCAGCGCCAGCCAGAGCCTAAGCTCCGCGAGCCGCACTGCGAGCGGATCGAGGTCGACGCCGAACAGGTTATGGGACAGGATCTCGCGGCGCACGTCCGAGCGGTGCTGCGCCAGCGATGGATCTACCGCGACATGCATCTCGCACAGGCGCTCGAGCGCCCCCAGCAGGAACGCGCCCGACCCGACCGCGGGATCCAGGATACGAAGCTGGCGTAGAACCTCGCGCGTTCGTTCCGGGTCCGACACTCGCGCACCCGTATTGCGGATCAGCGCGCGGACGTCCGCCCGTGGCAGCCGGGGCTTCAGTGCGGACTCGAGCGCGGCGTCCACCATCTGCCGGACCACGATTTCAGGCGTATAGAACGTCCCGGAGTTTTTCCGGAGCGACGGGTCCATCACGCGCTCGAACACCCGGCCCAGCATGTCGGGAGCGATGGCCTCGGCTTCGTCGTCCTCGCGGACACAGAACCGGAACCGTTCGAAGACCAGGTCGAACGCATCCCGCCAGAGGTGATTGGGGAAGAGGACCGGGCCGAGCCGGCGCTCCACGGCATGGGGTTCGAACAGGCCGCCATTGAGATAGGGAATCGCGCCGAGCCTGGCGACGCCGGAGCGGTCGCGCGGCCGGCGGTTGAGCGTGCCGAAGAAGAGCGGGTGGAGGGAAACGCGGTGAAAGTGGCGCCGCCGGGCGAGCGTGGTATCGAGCAGCCGGCGCAGGTAGTCGGGCCGGTGGTCGAGCCAGCCCTTCTCCTGCACGAAATAGAGGAACAGGACACGGATGAGCGGCAGCAGCGCGGCCGTGCGGCGATCCGCCGCCGAGCCCTGGCGGCCGAGCTCCGCGGTCATCCGCTCCAGCACCTGCCGGAAGGCGACGAAGAAGCGCTCGGTGACGGACTCGGTGTTGAGCAGCTCACCGATGCGGAGGGCGTGGGCGAGCGCGTTGTCCGCTGCGGGACGGAGTGACTCGAGGAAACGAAGGGCGCCGTTGCGCGTGTCGTGCAGCGGGATCCGCCGCACGCGGGTGCTGCCGGCCGCGGCGATGCGTGGTGCGGCAAAGGCGAGCTCGGTCTCCCCCACGGCGACGACCAGCGCCCTGAGAGAATGACCGTGCAGCCGACCTGCCAGGGCCCGGGCGTCGGCCGCGGGACCGGATGACGTGCACGCCACCACCTGGAAGCCGCGCCACCGCGCGATGATAGTCCCGCCATCGACAGCCTGCTGGGCGCGGTCGTATCCCAGCGATTCAAAGAGCGCTGCCGCGTCCCGCGGCGTGCGAATCCTGGAGAGAATCTCCCCGAGCATGCGACATCATGCCGGGGACCTGGAAGAGTTACTGAACCAGATTTACGCGGGTGGGATCAGAAAATCGCGGCTGATCGGGGGTGGCCAGGCGCCTTCGGAGAGAAGGCCCGAGATGCGTTCGCGTTCGGCGAGCACGCGGTCTACCGTCTCGACGTCGAGCAACGTCTTGCCTTCGGCGAACTCGTCTTCATCGAGCCAGGACGCGCCGCCTGTCGCCGGTTGCCAGAGATCGAGGAAGAGATCGGTGCTCTTCCAGCGGTTGCCGTCCCGCTCGAGCGGCGTGCAGAGGTTGGTGTACCAGCCGTTGAGCGCGCCGTCCCGCCCGTAGAACCGGCCGACATCGAACCACTCGCCAGGAAAGACGAACCAGAGTGCGACGGCGCCGCGCGGGAGTATTACCGTGCCCTCTTCAACCACATCCCCGCCTTCATTTTTCATACGCATCACGATGACGTCCGGCTGGTCGAGCAAGATTTCCTGGCGAAAGATCTTGGTGTCCTTGCCCGGCCGGTGGTACCGGTAATCGATGAAGCTCAGTCGCTCACGCCTTCGTAGCGTCCGCCGAGGTGACGGGCGAGGAACTGCTCCGCGGTGTTGTGGAAGCGGATGCGGTTCTCCGGCTTGGCGAATCCGTGCCCTTCGTCGGGGAAGAGCATGTATTCGTGGTCGATCCCCTTTTCCCGCAGGGCGGCGACGATCTGCTCCGATTCCGACTGCTTCACTCGCGGGTCATTGGCACCCTGGGCCACCAGCAGCGGGATCCGGATCTTGTCCACCGAGAAGAGAGGCGAGCGGCGGACCAGCATCTCGCGGTCCCTCTCCGGGTGCCCCACGCGCCGGTGCATCATGGAGAGATACGCGGTCCAGTAGGGCGGGATTGTATCGATGAACGTGAGCAGGTTGCTCGGCCCAACGATGTCCACCGCGCAGCAGAAGAGATCGGGCGTAAACGTGGCGCCGGCGAGCGCGGCATAGCCGCCGTACGACCCGCCGTAGATCGCGATGCGCGCCGGATCGGCGAAGCCCTGCTTCACCGACCACTCCACCGCGTCCACCAGGTCGTCCTGCATCTTCCCGCCCCACTCGCGGTCGCCCGCGTTGAGGAACTGTTTTCCGTAACCGGTGGATGCGCGGAAGTTGACCTGCACGCAGACGTAGCCGCGGTTGGCCAGCCACTGGGCCTCGGGGTCGTAACCCCACGTGTCGCGATGCCAGGGGCCGCCGTGCACGTTGAGCACCATCGGCAGATTCCGATGGTCGACCCCCGCCGGAAACGTGACGTAACCGTGCACGGTGAGGCCATCACGTGCCGTGAACGAGATCGGCTCCATCTCTGCCAGGGTGAAATCGGCGAGGGTGGGGCGGCTGTGGAAGAGGAACGTCCCCTTCCGGGTCTTCCGGGTGAACGCGTAGTAGGCGGCGGGGCCGTTGTCCTGGTCGAACGCCACCAGCCATTCGTCGTCGGCGTCCGTGCGGTCGATGATGCTGAAGTCGCCGGGCGCGAGCTGGCGGATGGCATCCACGTCTTCGCGAATCGTCTCATCGAGGACGTTCCATTCGAGCCGGGCGCGCACGAACCCCACCATCTGCACCTGCCGGGTGTCGGGATGCAGCTCGATCTTCGACACGTCGTAGTCGGCGTCAGCCGCGATCAGCTCGCTGCGTCCCGTGGCGATGTCCAGCTTCACGAGCCGCGCGGAGTTGGCGTCGCGCGCGTCCTCCAGATAAAGCGACTTCCCGTCCTGGGTGAACGCGATGGGCGCGCTGTTCAGGCTGTCCTCGGCGCTCCAGCTGATGATGCAGCGCCAGGGCGCGTCCACCGTGTCGCGCACCAGGAGGTCGAAGCCGCCGTCGTCCCGGGCGGCGATGGCTCCGCGCACCTTGAACTTCGCGTCCGCCAGCCAGCCGATGATGTTGCCGGGGTTTTCTGCCACCTTGGTAAGCCCGCCGCCGCGCAGGTCGAGATGATAGACATGATGGAAACGCGGATCATCGCGGTTGATCGCAACCAGGAGCTCGTAGGGGAAATGCTTTTCATGCGCCACGATCTGCACCTGGACGTTGTCGAACGGGGTCAGCTCGCGCGTGGTGCCGCTCTCCACTTCCACTGCGAAGAGCGACCAGTTCTCGTCGCCGCCCTTGTCCTGGAGGAAGAGGATGTTCTTTCCCGCGTGTCCCCAGAAGTAGTTCCGGATCCCGCGCTCGCGGTCCCTCGTCAGCGGCCGGTAGTCGTTCCCGCCCGTGGTCCCGACCCAGATGTTGAGTACGCCGTCCAGCGGCGCGAGGTACGACATGAGGGATCCGTCCGGAGACACCTGCGGGCTGGCTCGCTCGGGGTTGCCGAAGAGGACGTCGCGGGGAATCAGGGGCGGAAGGGTCACAGGCCTCCTGCAACGAGTCGTACTTCGGTGGACCGGTCAGCGGTTTTTCGTATTCGACGGCCGGCGATGCCGTGGGAAGAGCAAGCAGCGACGCCTTTCGTGGAGCAAGGGCCATACCGCTGGTCGATTTCATACCCGGCAAGGCCCCGAACAGCAGCCCGGCATGATCCGTCTGGCAAAGTAACCATGGGTGGCTATTATCCCGCCTGAACACGTTTCCAGGGGATGACTTTGGCACACGCACAGACAATGACGCCCCGCTGGGCCCTGATCCTCGGCGCGTCGAGCGGATTTGGAGAAGCCTGCGCCCGCGCGCTGTCGAAAGCGGGATACGACATCGCTGGCGTCCACCTGGACCGCAAGGCCGGAATGCCCCACGTCGAGGAGATCAGGGCGGCCATCGCCAGGGACGGCCGGCGCGCGCTCTACTTCAACGCCAACGCTGCGGATGAGGAGAAGCGGAAGGAAATCCTGGACGCGATGGCTGCGGAGTTGAAACAGAACGGCGGAACGATCGCCGTGCTGATGCATTCGCTGGCCTTCGGCACGCTGAAGCCCTACATCGCGGACGACCAGCTCAACAAGGCGAACATCGACATGACGCTCGACGTCATGGCGCACTCGCTGGTCTACTGGGCGCAGGACTGTGTGAAGCGGGACATGATGGCGCCCGGCGGCCGGATCTTCTCGATGACATCCTCGGGGTCCACGCGGGTGATTCCGTCGTACGGCGCGATCTCCGCGGCCAAGTGCGCGCTGGAATCACACTCCCGCCAGCTGTCGCTGGAGCTGGCTTCCCGCGGGATCACGGTGAACGCGCTGCGCGGCGGCGTCACCCGCACGCCGGCGTCCGAGCGCATTCCCGGAAGCGACGTGCTGTTCTCGGAAGCGGCCCGGCGGAATCCCTACAAGCGGCTCACGACGCCGGAAGACGTGGCGAAGGCGGTGGTGGCCCTCTGTTCGCCGCTCACCGACTGGGTGACCGGGAACGTGATCAACGTGGATGGCGGCGAAGAGATTACTGCCTGAGCGCGGCCAGCTCGGCCTCGAGCTGATCGAGGCGGCGGGCGATTTCCTTGTCGGGCTGGTTGTGGACGAAGACCGGCACACCGTTCTGCTTGAACAGGGTCTCCACCAGCTCGTCGGTGTAACCCACCACCGCCTGGGCAATGCCCTTGTCGAGCTGGCGATTCAGCCGCAATACCGCGGCCATGGAATTGCGGGCGGGAAGCGCGGCGATGATGTCCGAGAGATGATGGATCAGCAGCTCCCGCAGGCGCTGGATTTCTTCCACGACTTCGCCGGCCGCGAGGCCGCGCGTGGCGGCTACCTTCCCATAATGCGAGCACGACTCGAACCAGAGCTGCGCGGCGCGCCGGCGTACCGGGCTCGTCAGCTGGATAACGATGTCCACCAGCAGGCGGAGCTGCCGCTCGAGCGTGGGACGGTCCACGTGCGGCCCCTGCGCGGTCCGGTGGGTGATCCAGGTGGCCCACTCGCGGACCAGCTCGTCGCGGCCGGCCTGCATGGCCCGGCTCACCGCGGTGAGCGCGTTGCTGGACGGCCGGACCGTCAGGCCCACGGGCGCACCTGATGGCCACCGTCAAGAAGACCTCGTTCGAGTTGCGCGGCGCCGATGGCGATCCGCTGCGGGGCGAGGTGCGCACCGCGGCGGGCGGAACGGGCCGGCCGGCCGTAGTGGTGTGTCACGGGTTCAAGGGCTTCAAGGACTGGGGCATGTTCCCCCACCTGGCTGCGCGCCTGGCCCGTGCCGGGCTGACGACGGTGACGTTCAACTTCTCCGGGAGCGGCGTTGGCTCGCGAGGCGACACCTTCAGCGAGCCGGAACGATTCGCGCACGACACGTATACCCGGCAACTCGCCGATCTTTCCGAGGTTCTCGCCGCGCTCACCGAAGCAAGACTCGTTCCCGGGCTCGGTGCTCCCCCGAAACTCGGACTGTTCGGGCACAGCCGCGGCGGTGCGATGTCCATTCTGAAGGCCGCGGAGGACTCCTTAGTCCGCACGCTTGTCACGTGGGCGGCCTTTGCCAACGTGCGACGCTGGTCCCCCGACACCGTGAGCCAGTGGCGCGCCGAGGGGAAGATCGACGTCGTTAACGCGCGGACGGGGGAAGTGCTGCCTCTCAGTACCGCGATCCTCGACGACATCGAGAACAACGCGTCCGGACGCCTGGACCTGCGCGCGGCCGCCGCGCGGATCAAGGTGCCATGGCTGATCGTCCACGGAACCAGGGATGAAGCCGTTTCGGTGGAAGACGCCCGCACGCTGGCTCGGGCGGGGGGACGAGCGCAGGTAAGGATCCTGGAAGGCGCTGGTCATACGTTCGGCGCCCGGCATCCCTGGAAGGGAAGCACGCCCGAGCTCGATGAAGCGATGGATGCGACGGTAGCCTGGTTCAGCGGAGAGTTACTGTAGGAAAGAAGTGTCCTGGGGCGGCCCCGAAGGGACCGCCCCAGGTTCAAAGACCGGCAGCGTACAGGTCGTCTACCGGTTTGCGGGGCTGGGAGCCAGACGCGACCGTGAGCGACGGACGGCGACGGGCAAACAGGATTCCCGCAGCGGCGATTGCCGCGAGGGCCAACAGTCCGACAGTCCAGCGACGAATAGGCGCCTCCGTGTGCAGGTGGGAAATGGATTTGCGAACGGACCAATATACACGCCAATGCAAGTGAGGTCCCCGAGTTCCCGGGTTCCCGTAGAACGTATGACAACCATGTTTTTCTGTCGTTAATCCGAACCCCCGCGCCCCCGTGACGCCAATCACCTTCGAGCTGCTCCACGAGCGGTTGTCAGCCCGCCCCCCCGCGCGGATCAAGGATCCATGGGCGGTCCAGGCCGCCGTTGCGCTGGTGCTGGTGCCGGCCGGCGATCACTTCGAGGCGCTCTTCATCCGGCGGGCCGAGGTGGAAGGGGATCCCTGGTCGGGTCACATGGCCCTTCCCGGGGGCCGGCGACAGCCAGATGACGGGGACTTGGCGGACACGGCCATTCGCGAGACGGCAGAGGAGACCGGGATCGTACTTTCGCGCGACCAGATGCTGGGCGAGCTGGACGAGTACAAGCCCAGGGCCGCACACCTGCCCCGAATTACGGTTCGACCGTTCGTGTTCGCGGTCGACCGGCGACCAGATATCATCCTTTCGGATGAAGTGGCGGAATCTTTCTGGATACCGGTTGCCGACCTCCAGATGTCGCGTCGTGAAGTGGAAATCGAAGTCCAGGGAGCCATCCTGAAGGTCCCCGCGTTCGTCCTGGGAGCCAACGTGGTCTGGGGTCTGACAGAGCGTATCCTCACACCATTCATAGACTTACTCACTCGGCCCAAACAGTAGGATCGCGAGTACGCAAATGTTGGACTTGTGTTTCGCCACGGCTTCATAATAAATTAGGCGCGACGAAAAAAAGAGTGAGTTATGGCTTCAGCAGCAGTCCGGCCGGTTCTATCGCGGTCAATTGAAGACTATCTTAAGGCGATCCTCGAACTCGAGTCGCGCGGCACCCCCGCGCAGACGAGCGCGATCGCTGAAATCCTGGCGGTCGCCCCGCCCTCAGTGAGCGGGATGCTGAAGAAGCTCGCCGAAGCTCTCTTCATCACGCACGAGCCTTACCGCGGCGTCACCCTGACCTCCACGGGCCGGCGCACCGCGCTCAAGGTCGTCCGCCGCCACCGGATTCTCGAGTCGTACCTGACCTCCATGCTCGGCTACGACTGGGACACGGTCCACGACGAGGCGGAGCGCCTGGAGCACGCCGTTTCCGACCAGCTGATCGACCGGATGGCGCTCGCCCTCGGCAACCCGCGATACGATCCCCACGGCGCACCGATTCCCACCACCGGCGG
>CAMDCH010000007.1:0-29216 GCA_945889655.1 bacterium HR33 | reverse complement strand
ATTCGAGGCAGGCGGCAGGCTGGGACAGAAGTCAGAAGAGGGTCCGCGGGTGTAGCTCAGTTGGTAGAGCATCAGCCTTCCAAGCTGAGGGTCGCGGGTTCGAGTCCCGTCGCCCGCTCTAAGGCGGAGCTAAAGCTCCGACTCATTTGCAGGAGCGGCTGAACGCCGCGGGATGGCCAGGCCGCTCGCGTAGCTCAGTTGGTAGAGCGCGTCCTTGGTAAGGACGAGGTCAGCGGTTCAATCCCGCTCGCGAGCTCTGCACACGGAAAATGAAGAACGAGGGTTCCAATGGCGCGCGAAAACATCATTCTCGAATGCACTGACTGCAAGAACCGGAACTACTTCACCACCAAGAACAAGCGCAAGCATCCGGAACGCGTGGAGTGGAGAAAGTTCTGTCGTCACTGCAAGCATCACACGGGTCATAAGGAGTCGAAGTAGCCGTGGCCGGGCTCGCGCTGGCTGGCCGCACGGCGACGTACCTGAAGGAAGTCCGCGCCGAGATGAGCAAGGTGTCGTGGCCGACATGGGATGATCTTCGGCGGTCTACCACCGTGATCATCATCTTCGTGGTCATCATCGGCATCGTCATTGGGCTCATGGACTGGGCGTTCTCGAAGCTGCTGATCGACGTGCTCGGGCGGGCGTTCGTTTGATCGCGACGGCGATGGAGCATCGCTGGTACGCCATCCAGACCACGGCCGGGCACGAGAACAAGGTGCGGTCGCTGATCGACCGGAAGATCCAGGCTGATCCGAAGCCGCAGGATTCGCGGCTGATCCGCCAGGCGCTGGTCCCGATCGAGCAGGCCGTCGAGATCAAGAACGGCAAGAAGGTCACCGTGGAGCGGAAGCGCTTCCCGGGGTACGTGCTGGTCGAAATGGTGATGAACCAGGAAACCGCGCACGTGATCAACAGCATCCAGGGCGTCATCAAGTTCGTGGGCCAGGGGTGGACGCCGCAGGCCCTGCGCCAGGACGAAGTGAACCGCCTGCTCGGCATCGAAGAGGTGACCGAGGAGGAGAAGCCGAAGGAGGAGATTCCGTTCCTCGTCGGCCAGGTGGTGGAGATCGCCGAGGGGCCGTTCTCCGACTTCAGCGGGACCGTGGAAGAAGTGATGCCCGACAAGGGCAAGGTCCGGGTGAGCGTGAGCCTGTTCGGCCGCCCCACGAGCGTCGAACTGGATTACTTGCAGCTGAAAGCACACTGATCGAACGTCATCCCGAGCGCTAGCGAGGGACGCCTGACCACGGGCCAACGTGGGAGCCTGGAAGCCACCGACTTCCGGCGTTAACGAAGGAGAAGAGTCATGGCTGCACCGAAACCGGCTGCCAAGCCGGCCGCCAAGGGTGGCGGCAAGAAGCAGTTGGCGTTCGTCAAGCTGCAGGTCGCCGCCGGCGCCGCGAATCCGGCGCCCCCGGTCGGGACCGCGCTCGGCCCGCACGGCGTCAACATCATGGACTTCTGCAAGCAGTTCAACTCCAGGACGCAGGGCCAGCCCGGGATGATCATCCCGGTCGAAGTGACGATCTATGCCGATCGTTCCTTCACCTTCATCACCAAGACGCCCCCGGCCGCCATTCTCCTCCGCAAGGAAGCGGGGATCGAGAAGGGCTCCGGCCAGCCGAACCGCAACAAGGTCGGCAAGGTGACGCGGGCCCAGGTGAAGAAGATCGCCGAGCTGAAGATGCCCGACCTCAACGCGTCGAACATCGAATCCGCCATCCGCATGATCGCGGGCACGGCGCGCTCGATGGGCGTCGAGGTGGTGGACTGATGGCCCACATCGGCAAGCGGTTCCGCGCGGCGTCCGAAGCGTTCGACCGGACCCGGTCGTACGTCCCGCGCGAAGCGGTCGAAAAGGTGAAGGCGGCGGCGTTCGCGAAGTTCGACGAGAGCGTGGACGTGTCGCTCAACCTCGGCGTGGATCCCCGGCATGCGGACCAGATCGTCCGCGGCACCGTGGTCCTGCCGCACGGCGTGGGCAAGAAGGTTCGCGTCCTGGTGCTCGCGCAGGGTGACAAGGCCAAGGAAGCGGAAGCGGCCGGCGCGGACCACGTCGGTCCCGAGTTCGTCCAGAAGATCAAGGACGGCTGGACGGACATCGACGTGATCATTGCCACGCCCGACATGATGGGCCAGGTCGGCCAGCTGGGTCGCGTGCTCGGCCCCCGTGGCCTGATGCCGAATCCCAAGTCGGGCACGGTCACGATGGACGTGGCCAGGGCCGTGAAGGAAGTGAAGGCCGGCAAGATCGAGTTCCGGGTGGACAAGACCGGCAACCTGCACGCGCCGATCGGCAAGAAGTCGTTCAGCGTGGAGCAGCTGTCCGAAAACCTGACCGCCTTCCTCGATGCCGTGATGCGTGCCAAGCCGTCGGCCTCGAAGGGTTCCTACATCAAGTCGGCGACGCTCTCGTCCACCATGGGTCCGGGCGCGAAGATCGATACGGCGGAGTACCGATGAACGCGATTCGCAGTGCCAAGAGCGAAGTCGTCGTGGGGCTGAAGGACCGGCTGTCCAAGTCGCCGGCCATCTACGTCACCGACTTCACCGGTCTCACCGTCAAGCGGATGACCGAACTCCGCCGCCAGCTGCGCGGCGTGGGCGTGTCGTATGTCGTCGTGAAGAACACGCTGGCGGCGCGGGCCTTTGCCGAGACCCAGATCACCGGTCTCGACGACGTGCTCTCCGGCGCGACCGGGCTGGTGTTTGCCGGCCCCGATCCGGTGGGTGCCGCGAAGATCCTGTCGGATTTTCACAAGGAGCATCAGCAGCCCACGGTGAAGGCCGGGCTGTTCCAGGGCAAGCGGATCACCGCGGACGAAGTGAAGCGGCTTGCATCCCTGCCGTCGCGCGAGGTGTTGCTCGCGCAGCTGGGCGGGGCGTTCCAGGCGCCGATGGCGGGTATGCTCGGCGTGATGAATGGGCTGTTGACACAATGGGTGGGCGCCCTCGAGGCGCTTCGTGTGCAGCGCGGTAACGCTGCGTAACCAGGACTGAGAGAGAGAACAGCATGGCCACCAAGACCCTGAGCAAGGACGAGATCCTCGACGCCATCGGCAACATGTCGGTGTTCGAGCTGGCGGAGATGATCGAGTCCTTCAAGACGAAGTTCAATGTGACCATCGCGGCCGCGGCGCCTGCTGCAGCCCCGGCCGGCGGTGCGGCGGCCGAGGCCCCCGCGGCGGAAGAGAAGACCGAGTTCACGGTCGTTCTCAAGGAGGGCGGCGCCAAGAAGATCCAGGTGATCAAGGCCGTCCGCGAAGTCACCAGCCTTGGCTTGAAGGAAGCCAAGGACCTGGTCGACGGCGCCCCGGGCAACGTGAAAGAAGGGGTCTCGAAGGATGAAGCCGAGGCCATCAAGAAGAAGCTCGAAGAGCAGGGCGCGACCGTCGAACTGAAGTAAGACCCACACGGGCTGGGGGATGTCCCCAGCCCTGACCCGTGGGCCTTTCTTTAGCGAGACGGTACGCATGAACGGAACACGCACAATTTCTGCTCGCCGCGCGAGCCCCATGTCCGATTCTCCGCGAGTCACGCGGGGCGGGTGGGGTATTCGCGTTCGTGAGGAGTCCTGAATGCCAAAAACACTGCCGGTCATTTCGTTTTCCAAGCTGGAAACGGGCATGCCCATGCCCCACCTGCTCGACATCCAGACCCGCTCCTTCGCCGCGCTGCTGAAGACCGCGGAGGAGATGGGCGACCTGGGTCTCGAACGGGTGTTCCATGAAGTTTTCCCGATCGCGGATGTGAACGGGAACTACTCGCTCGAGTTCGTGGGGTTCTCGCTCGGCGAGCCCAAGTACTCCGTCGAGGAGTGCATCGAGCGCGATATGACCTACTCGGCGTCGCTCAAGGCGACGCTGCGCCTGGTCGTGAACGAGACGCTCGAGAGCGGGCTCAAGCGGCCGAAGAACATCATCGAGAAAGAGGTCTATCTCGGCGAGCTCCCGGTCCTGACTCCCCTGGGCACGTTCGTGATCAACGGCGCCGAGCGCGTCGTGGTATCGCAGCTGCACCGCTCGCCCGGTGTCGTCTTCGAAGAGACCACGCACCCCAACGGCCAGCTCCTCCACAGCGCGAGGATCATTCCGTTCCGCGGCTCGTGGGTCGAGTTCACGGTGGACATCCACGACGTGGTCTTCGTCCACATCGACAAGAAGAAGAAGTTCCCGGCCACGGCACTGCTCCGCGCGTTTGGCTACGGGACGAACAGCGACATCCTGCGCCTGTTCTACGCCACCAAGCCGCTGGACCTGACGCAGAAGCCCGACGAGCGGGCCCTCCGCCGCGAAATCCTCGGCTCCATGATCGCGGAAACCGTGGCCAATCCCGAGGACCGGGGCGGCGCGGCACTGGCGGTCGAAGGCGACGAGCTCAGCCCGGAGAAGTACAACCAGCTCCGGCGCGCCGGCGTGAAGATCGTCCGCGTGTTCGCGCGCTACTCGACGCTGGACCTCCGCGAGGAGGAGCGCCCCACGTCCATGCGCGAGAAGGAGGAGAAGCACGTCCTCGCGTTCGACGTCCCGGACCCGGAAACTGGTGAGATTCTGGCCGAGGGCGGCAAGGAAATCACCGAAACGCTCAAGAAGAAGTTGATGAAGGCGAATGCCTTCAAGGTGGACGTCCTGCTGACGTCCATGCGGCAGGAATCGCAGATCATCAAGAACACGCTGGTGAAGGACCCGACCACCAACGAGGCAGAGGCGCTGGAGCAGATCTACGCGCTGTTGCGCCCGGGCGAAGCGCCGAACCTCGAGACCGCGCGCGCCGCGCTCGAGCGCCTGTTCTTCAGCCCGAAGCGTTATGACCTCGGCCGCGTGGGCCGGTACAAGATCAACCAGCGGCTCAAGGTGGGTGTCCCCGCCGACCACACGGTCCTCACGCAGGAAGACTTTGTCGCGATCATCCGCTACCTGATCGAGCTGTCCGAAGGCCGCGGCTACACCGACGACATCGACCACCTGGGCAACCGCCGGGTACGCACAGTCGGCGAGCTGATCGCCAACCAGTTCTCCGTGGGTCTCTCGCGCATGGCCCGGCTCATCAAGGAACGGATGAGCATCAACAACGACCCGGAGAAGATCACGCTGGACGACCTGGTGAACGCCCGGACCGTGAGCGCGGTCATCCAGGCCTTCTTCGGCAGCTCGCAGCTGTCCCAGTTTATGGACCAGACCAACCCGCTGGCGGAGCTGACCCACAAGCGCCGGCTCAGCGCCCTCGGACCCGGCGGCCTCACCCGCGAGCGCGCCGGCTTCGAAGTCCGCGACGTTCACTACTCGCAGTACGGCCGCATGTGCCCGATCGAGACGCCGGAAGGTCCGAACATCGGGCTGATCACCAGCCTCTCGACCTACGCGCAGGTCAATGACCTGGGCTTCGTCGAGACGCCCTACCGCATCGTGGAGAACGGCCGGGTCACCAGCCAGATCCGCTGGCTCTCGGCCTCCGAAGAAGAGGAGTACGCGGTCGCGCAGGCCAACGTGGTGATCGACGAGCAGGGCAAGTTCACGTCCGACCTGAACCTGTGCCGGAAGCGCGATGACTACCCGATGTTGCCGCCCAACCGGATCGACTTCATGGACGTCGCGCCCGAGCAGCTGGTCTCGATCGCCGCGGCCCTGATCCCGTTCCTCGAGCATGACGACGCCAACCGCGCGCTCATGGGCAGCAACATGCAGCGGCAGTCGGTCCCGTTGCTCTTCCCCCAGAGGCCGCTGGTGGGCACGGGCCTGGAAGAGAAAGTGGCTCGTGATTCCGGCGCGGTCGTCATTGCACGCCGTGGCGGCGTGGTCAGCCGCGTCACGGCCGACGAGATCATCATCGACACGGGCCGGGACGGTGTCCGCACGGGCGAGTCCCCGCTCGCACGGCTCATGCAGCACGACCGCTACCGGCTGAAGAAGTTCTGGCGCACGAACCAGGACACTGCGATCAACCAGCGGCCCCTGGTGAGCATGGGTCAGAAGGTGACCGCCGGGCAGATCGTCGCCGACGGGCCGGCCACTGAAAACGGCGAGCTGGCGCTGGGTGCCAACGTGGTGGTCGCCTTCATGCCCTGGTACGGCCACAACTTCGAGGACGCGATCGTCCTCTCCGAGCGGCTGGTGAAGGAGGATGTGTACAGCTCCATCCACATCCAGGAGCTGGAGCTCCATGTCCGCGATACCAAGCGTGGGCAGGAAGAAATCACGCGCGAAATTCCGAACGTCTCGGAAGAGTCGCTGGTGGACCTGGACGAGCGGGGCATCATCCGCATCGGCGCCCATGTGAAGCCGGGCGACATCCTGGTCGGCAAGATCACGCCCAAGGGCGAGACCGAGCTGTCGCCGGAAGAGAAGCTGCTGACGGCCATCTTCGGCGAGAAGGCCAAGGACGTCAAGGATTCATCCCTCAAGGTCCCGCCGGGGATGGAAGGCGTCGTCATCGACGTGAAGATCTTCTCTCGCGTGGAAGACACGGTGGTCGAAAAGGACCGCGGCGAGCGTATCGGCGAAGTGCGCCGGCTCGAGAACGACGAGAAGGCGCGCATCAGTGCCGTGCTCTTCGAGGAGCTACAGGACCTGCTGGCCGGCCAGGAAGTGGCGGTCATGCTGCGCAACGGCACGGTCGAGGAATACATCGCCTCCGGCACCAAGCTCTCCAAGAGCATGATGGGCGACGTGCATTTCCCTGACGTGGACCTCAAGACCCTCCGCGTCGTGGCGAAGCCCGTCAACGAGCGCATCCGCGGCGCCATCGACGTGGCCAACCGCGAGCGGGCCCGGATCGAGGAAAAGGCGGAAGACCAGATCGACAAGATTCTCCAGCCGGACGAGCTGCCCCCGGGTGTCATCCAGCTGGTGAAGGTCTACCTTGCCGAGAAGCGGAAGGTCTCGGTGGGCGACAAGATGGCCGGCCGCCACGGCAACAAGGGCATCGTCGCCCGGATCGTGCCGGAAGAGGACATGCCGTTCCTGCCGGACGGCAACCCGGTCGACATCGTGCTTAATCCGCTGGGTGTGCCGAGCCGCATGAACGTCGGGCAGATCCTGGAGACGCACCTGGGCTTCGCCGCCCGGCTGCTGGGTTTCGAGGCGAAAACGCCGGTCTTCCAGGGCGCCGACGAGAGCGAGCTGGGTCTGCTCATGCGCGTGGCCGGGCTGGGCTGGGCGGGCCAGGCGCTGGGCCTGCGGGCCAGGGCGCCGGAGATGACAGCCGATATCATCCGCCAGCTGGTAGCGGATCTCCGCAAGGTGCCGCCGGCGCATGAGGGCCACCAGCGCATGGCTGAGCTCAAGCTGGACGTGCTGGGCAACCGGACGGGCTCCCAGTCGACCCGCGACGTGTTCCACGGCATCCGGGACTACCTGGAAGCCGCCGCGAAGGAGATGGCCGAGCGTCACCGGAACGAGGCCAGGATCCAGCGCGAGTACCACCAGAAGCAGGGGGATGACGAGAGCCGGGAGCGTTCCAAGCAGGAGAAGGCGGGGCTGAAGACGGGCCTGAAGGAGGCGGAGAAGCTGCTCGAAGGCGGAGCGGCTGACACGCTGGAGGCCGTGGGCCTGAAGGCGCTGGCCGCGCTGCTCGGTCCGAAGAGCGAGGCCGATGTCGAGGCGGCCGTCGAGGAGCTGATGGGCCTCGCGGGCCTGCGCGCTACCGGCAAGTGCCGGCTCCGTGACGGCCGGACCGGCGAGTGGTTCGCCTCCGAAGTCACGGTGGGCGCGCTCTACATGATGAAGCTGTCGCACCTCGTGGACGACAAGATCCACGCCCGGTCCATCGGACCGTACTCGCTGGTCACGCAGCAGCCGCTGGCCGGCAAGGCGCAGTTCGGCGGACAGCGCTTCGGCGAAATGGAAGTCTGGGCGCTCGAGGCCTATGGCGCCGGGCACGTGCTGCAGGAGATGCTCACGGTCAAGTCGGACGACGTGAACGGCCGCAGCCGCGTGTATGAAGCAATCGTGAAGGGACAGAATCTTCCCGAGCCGGGCATTCCGGAATCCTTCAACGTGCTCGTCAAGGAGCTCCAGGCACTGGGGCTGCGGGTCACGCTGGGGACGACCGACGAAGGCGAGGAGTAAACCATGATCGATTTCCGCAGTGTCCGGGAGCCGCGGAGCTCCAGCTTCGACTTCATCCAGATCCGCATCGCGAGCCCCGAGGAAATCCGGGGACCGCGGGACAGCAAGGAACGCGAGCGCCTGGCCCTCCAGGGGCAGCGCACCTGGTGGTCATGGGGTGAAGTCACCAAGCCCGAGACCATCAACTACCGCTCGTTCAAGCCCGAGCGGGACGGCCTGTTCTGCGAGCGCATCTTCGGACCGGTGAAGGACTGGGAATGCCACTGCGGCAAGTACAAGCGGATCCGGTATCGCGGCGTGATCTGCGACCGGTGCGGCGTGGAAGTCACGCTGTCCAAGGTCCGGCGCGAGCGCATGGGCCACATCGAGCTGGCCGTCCCGGTGGCGCACATCTGGTTCTTCAAGACGCTGCCGAGCCCGATGGGCAATCTGATGGATCTCACGCTCCGTGACCTGGAGCGGGTGATCTACTACACCAACTATGTCGTGATCGACGCGGGCGACCAGGATGTCGAGGAGCGCGAGCTGCTCGATGAAGACAAGTACCTGGAGCTCAAGCAGAAGGCCAAGGCCGACGGGGACAACAAGTTCCGCGCCGACATCGGCGCGCCCGCGGTCCGAGAGCTGCTCCAGCGGCTGGACATCGACCGCACCGCCGAGGAGCTGCGGAAGTCGGTGGCCACCGAGACCAGCCAGCACCGCAAGAAGCAGATGCTCAAGCGGCTCAAGATCATCGACGCGTTCCGCACCTCGGGTGACCAGGGTGACCAGCGCAATAACCCGGCGTGGATGATCCTGGACGTGGTCCCGGTGATTCCGCCGGACCTGCGCCCCCTCGTTCCGCTCGACGGCGGCCGGTTCGCGACGTCGGACCTGAACGACCTGGACCGCCGCGTCATCAACCGGAACAACCGGTTGCAGAAGCTCATCCAGCATCGCGCGCCGGAAGTCATTCTCCGGAACGAAAAGCGCATGCTCCAGGAGGCGGTGGACGCGCTGTTCGACAACGGCCGCCGTTCCAAGGCGATCCGCGGCCGGGGCAAGCGTCCGCTCAAGTCGCTCTCGGACATGCTGAAGGGCAAGCAGGGCCGGTTCCGTCAGAACCTGCTCGGCAAACGCGTGGACTACTCGGGCCGCTCGGTCATCGTCGTTGGCCCGGAGCTCCGCCTGCACCAGTGCGGCCTGCCCAAGACGATGGCGGTCGAGCTCTTCAAGCCGTTCATCATCCACAAGCTGGTGGAGAAGGGCATCGCGGAAACGGTCAAGCGCGCCAAGAAGATCGTGGAGCGCGAGAGCCCCGAGGTGTACGAAATCCTGGAAGAGATCATCCAGGACCACCCGGTGCTGCTCAACCGCGCGCCCACCCTCCACCGCCTCGGCATCCAGGCATTCGAGCCGGTGCTCGTGGAAGGGAAGGCCATCCGCATCCATCCGCTGGTCTGCGCCGCGTTCAATGCGGACTTCGACGGCGACCAGATGGCCGTGCACGTGCCGCTCTCGTTCGAGAGCCAGCTCGAGGCGCGGGTGCTGATGATTTCCAGCAACAACATCCTGAAGCCGTCCGACGGCCGGCCGGTGGCCGAGCCGAGCCAGGACATGGTGCTCGGCTGCTACTTCCTGACCAAGTCGACCCAGAATTTCCAGGAACGCCTCAAGACCGCGCCGCACATGGCCACCATCGCGGAAGTCGAGATGGCGCTGGCCAACAGCCGGATGAACCACCATTCACCGGTGCATTTCTGGTACATCCCGCCGGCAGAAGCCTCGAATCCGGAGCCGCAGTGGGTCGGGACCACCGCCGGACGTGTGCTGTTCAACAGCATCATCCCGCGCGCCGTGCTGGCGCAGCTGGGGTTCCGCAACGACGTCATGCGCAAGCGGGCCTTGTCGGAGCTGGTGTTTGAGTCGTACCGGTTCGCCGGGCTGTCCGATACCGTGCCGTTCCTCGACCGGCTGAAGGAGTTCGGGTTCCGCTACGCGACGGCGGGCGGAGTGTCGATCGGCATCGAGGACCTGGAGATCCCGAAGGAGAAGCCGGAGATCCTGAGCGAAGCGGGCGGCCGCGTCGACCGTTTCCAGCGTGCCTATACGACGGGCCAGATCACCTTCGGCGAGCGTTACAACAAGGTGATCGACGCCTGGACCCACGCGAACAACGACACCGCCGAAGCGATGGTGCAGGGTCTCGCGCGATCGCAGGGCGGATTCAACCCGGTGTTCATGATGTTCGACTCCGGGTCACGCGGCTCCCGCGACCAGATCCGCCAGCTGGCGGGTATGCGCGGGCTGATGGCCAAGCCCCAGAAGAAGCTGACCGGCGGCATCGGTGAAGTTATCGAGAGCCCCATCCGGTCGAACTTCCGGGAAGGCCTCACCGTGCTGGAATACTTCATTTCGACCCACGGTGCGCGGAAGGGTCTCGCCGACACCGCGCTCAAGACGGCGGACGCCGGCTACCTGACGCGGCGCCTGGTGGACGTGGCCCAGGACGTGACGGTGTCCGAGGAGGATTGCGGCACTATCCGCGGCCTGGACGTCGCACCCCTCAAGGAAGGCGAAGACATCATCGAGCCGTTGCGGGAGCGGATCGTCGGCTGCGTTGCGGCCGATGACGTGTACGACCCGCACGAGCTGGACGAGCACGGCGATCCCAAGCTCTTGATCGGCGCAGGCCAGATGATCGGCGAGGAAACCGCGATCTCGATCGAGGACGCGGGCATCGAAGGGATGAAGATCCGCTCCGTGCTCACGTGCGAAGCTCGTCGCGGTATCTGCCGGATGTGCTACGGCCGCAACCTGGCCACCATGGACATGGTGGACCTGGGCGAGGCGGTCGGCATCCTCGCCGCGCAGTCGATCGGCGAACCGGGCACCCAGCTCACGCTCCGCACCTTCCACATCGGTGGTACCGCCGCGCGCATCGCGGAGCAGACCGCCCGGAAGACCAAGCTGGAGGGCACCATCGAGTTCGGTGACCGCCTGGCCCTGGTGGCGACCGCCGACGGCCGGCACACGGTGACCGGCTACGACGGCGAGCTGATCCTGAAGGACGCCGACGGGCAGATCCGTTCGCGCTTCCAGGTCCCGCTGGGCGCCACGCTGGCGCTCAAGGACGGCCAGGAAGTGAAGCGCGACGACCTGCTCTTCATCTGGGATCCGTATACCAACCCCATCATCACCGATGTGCAGGGGAAGGTGCGCTTCGTGGACATCCTGGAAGACGAAACGGTGCGCGAGGAGTTCGACGAAATCACCGGCTTGCGCCAGCGCGTGGTGACCGAGGACCGGGACAAGAAGCTCCACCCGCACATCGAAATCGTGCAGGTGAAGGGCGAGAAGGAACGGAAGATCCGCGACTACGTCATCCCGGAAGGCGCACAGCTCACGGTCGAAGACGGTCAGACCGTCCACGCCGGCGAGACGCTCGCCAAGATTTCCCGCGAGGCATACAAGACCCGCGATATCACGGGCGGCCTGCCGCGTGTTGCCGAGCTGTTCGAGGCACGCCGGCCGAAGGATCCGGCCACGATCTCCGAGATCGACGGCTCGGTGAAGTTCGGCGAGATCAAGCGTGGCAAGCGCGAGATCTACGTCCAGGGTGACCAGCCCGAGCCGCAGCTGTACGAAGTGCCGGCCGGCAAGCACTTGCGCGTGCACGAAGGCGACAAGGTGCGCGCAGGCGACCGCCTCACCGAGGGTCCGGTCAACCCGCACGACATCCTGCAGATCAAGGGACCCCGTGCGGTGCAGGAGTATCTGCTGAATGAAGTCCAGGAGGTCTACCGCCTCCAGGGCGTCAAGATCAACGACAAGCACATCGGCGTGATCGTGCGCCAGATGCTCCAGAAGGTGCGCGTCGTGGATCCGGGCGATACCGACTTCCTCGAAGGCGAGAACGTCGACAAGATCGTCTTCCGTGACCGGAACGAGCGGCTCGTGAAGAAGGGCGGCAAGGGCGCGACCAACGAGCCGTTGCTCTTGGGCATCACCAAGGCTTCGCTGACCACGCAGTCGTTCATCTCGGCGGCGTCGTTCCAGGAGACCACGCGTGTCCTGACCGACGCGGCCATCAAGGGGTCGAAGGACGACCTGCTCGGCCTGAAGGAAAACATCATCATCGGCCACCTGATCCCGGCCGGTACCGGCATCTACCGGTATTCCGAGATCGAGATCGAGCCGCCGGCGGGCTTCGAGCCGCCGCCGCCCCCGCCGCCAGAGCCCGGCGCGGAGGGTGCGCCGAGTCCGTTTCTGAAAGAAGCTGTGGGAGTGGAAGCGGATCTCGAGTAGCATTGCGTAAAGATTGATGCGGAAACGGCCTCGTCACTCGTGACGGGGCCGTTTTCCTTGACGAGGCTTGCGTCGGGCAGGGCCCCGTGTTGGTTATTGTCGTCAGAACGTTGAGACCGGAAAGGGGACATCCTGTGAAGCGGCTGTCATGGTTGTTCGTTGCCCTTGCGGCAAGCCCAGCCCCGTTGGGGGCACAAGCCGCGCGTCCCGACGCGCCGACCGGCTTCATCGCCAGCGCGTTCGTCGACTGGAAGACCGGCCCGGATGGCGTCCAGCGCATGAATCTCGTGGGCGATTCGACGTCGCCCACGGGCCTGTCCGCGTTCCGCCTCCGCTACCCGGCCAACGTGGGGAAGGACAGCACCGCGGCCCTGGTCCATTTTCATATGGGCACCCAGCAGATCCTGGTGCTCAAGGGCACCCTGGTCGTCGGGTTCGGTGACCAGGTGAACTACGCGTCGGCGAAGGAGTACCAGGCCGAAGGGTTCGTGGTCATTCCGTCCGGGCGGCCGCATTACCACTGGACTCGCGGTGAGACGGAAATCCAGGTCTCGTCCCTTGGTCCGTCGACGACTGTTGCGTGGCCGCGTATCACGCGCCCTCTGGGCGCGAACCCCCCGCCGGCGCCTCCGGTTGACTCGACGCATGTCCGCGCCAACGGTCTCCCGGCGTGGTTGCCAAGTCCGAACGGCTCGGCCCGCATGAACCTGGCGGGCGGCATGTCGGAAGGCCGCCCGGCCACCACCACCGAGCTGATCACCTACCGGACGCACCGCCCGACGCAGCGGGTCCCGTTCGACAGCGTGAGGATGATTTATCACTACCACTTCGGCACCGAGCACATCACGGTGATCCGGGGAACCGTGTATTTCGCGATCGGCGAGAAGGCCGATCGCTACACGGCCAAGGCGTACGGGCCCGGAAGTTTTCTCGAGAATCCTTCGGGGGCCAAGCACTACGAATTCTTCCCCTACGAATCGATGACGCAGGTGACCGCGATCGGATCGCTGGGGGCGATCACGCTCGATCCGGCTACCGGCCAACCGCCCCAATAGCCTCCCTTTTCCAGAGGGGGGCGAGGGGGGAAAGGCCACACCGGCTGCCCCCCTCCAGTGCTACGGTCCCGCTTGACCCAACCCCGTGCGTCGTCTACCTTTCCCAGTCTATCGCCCAACTTTTTGTGACGCGTCTCACGTCCGCTTGAATGAGCCGCAGAACCTAGTGGTGCATGCCGACGATCAATCAGCTGGTCCGCCAAGGGCGGAAAGACGTAGAAGCCAAGGAAAAGGCGCCGGCGCTCCGGGGTAACCCCCAGAAGCGCGGTGTCTGCACTCGTGTCTATACGACGACGCCCAAGAAGCCGAATTCTGCGCTCCGCAAGGTGGCGCGCGTCCGGCTCGTGAACGGCTATGAAGTGACGAGCTATATCCCGGGCGAAGGCCACAATCTTCAGGAGCACAGCATCGTGCTCATTCGCGGTGGCCGAGTGAAGGATCTTCCCGGTGTGCGGTACCATATTGTGCGTGGGACCCTGGACGCCGCCGGCGTGAATGACCGCCGGCAGAGCCGCTCGAAGTACGGCGCCAAGAGGCCCAAGTGAGCCGTCGAAAGAGTGCGGTCAAGCGGCCGGTTCCACCGGACCCGCGTTACGATAGCCAGACTGTTTCGAAGTTCATGAACATCCTGATGTGGCAGGGCAAGAAGTCTCTCGCCGAGGGCATCTTTTACAAGGCGATGGATCTCATCGAGCAGCGCACCAGCCAGCCGGGCGTGAACGTGTTCAAGCAGGCCCTGAACAATGCCAAGCCGGTGCTCGAGGTGAAGAGCCGCCGTGTCGGTGGCGCCACGTACCAGGTGCCGGTGGAAGTGCGGCCGGAGCGTCGCACCGCCCTGGCGATGCGCTGGATACTGGAGTACACGCGTGGCCGCAGCGAGAAGGACATGGCGGAGCGGCTGGCGGCGGAGCTGATCCTCGCCTCGAAGGGCGAGGGCAATGTGATCAAGAAGAAGGAAGACACGCACCGGATGGCTGAGGCGAACAGGGCGTTTGCCCATTACCGGTGGTAACCAAGTAAGAAGTAAGAAGTAAGAAGTAGAGGGTTTCTTTCTCTCTTCTCACGTCTCACTTCTCACTACAAACCGACAATTTCGGGACCCTGCTGCAAGGGATCCCGCGTCGCAGGGAGCCGAAAGCTCCCGGACGTTTGCGGAGCGAGACCTGCCCCCACCGGGGTGACGGTCGCCCCGCTTTTTCGCTGGACGAAACGCGGTCGGTATCACGCAGGACGGGGATGAAATAGCTGGTTATGGCACGAAAGACGCCGCTCGAAAAAATCCGGAATATCGGCATCATGGCGCACATTGATGCCGGTAAGACCACCACCACGGAACGGATCCTGTTCTACACCGGCCGCACGTACAAAATCGGCGAGGTGCATGACGGGACCGCGACCATGGACTGGATGGAACAAGAGCAGGAGCGCGGCATCACGATTACGTCTGCCGCCACCTTCTGCGAATGGGTCCGGAACGGCGAGCGTCACCAGATCAACATCATCGACACGCCCGGACACGTGGATTTCACGGTCGAGGTCGAGCGGTCGCTGCGAGTGCTGGACGGTGCGGTGACGCTCCTGGATGCGGTGAGCGGCGTCGAGCCCCAGACCGAGACGGTCTGGCGCCAGGCCGACAAGTACGGTGTCCCGCGGATCATCTTCGTCAACAAGATGGACCGCATCGGTGCCGACTTTGATCGCTGTCTGGCGATGGTGCGGGACCGGCTGGGCGCCAAGGCGTACCCGGTGCAGTATCCACTCGGCGCCACCGAGCTCTTCACCGGCCTGATCGATATAGTCCGCCGGGTCGAGTACGTCTACGACGAGGAATCGCTCGGTGCGAAGTGGGTCGAAGGCCCGGTGCCAACGGTGTTCAAGGACAAGATCGAGCAGATGCGGCACGAGCTGATCGATGCGGCGGTCGAGCATGACGAGGAGCTGCTGCCGAAGTACCTGGACGGTGTCGAGCTGACCGAAGACGAGGTTCGCCACGCCATCCGCCAGGCAACAGTGAAGGGCAAGATCGTCCCGATCTTCTGCGGCGCGTCGTTCAAGAACAAGGGTGTGCAGCACCTGCTGGACGGCGTGATCGACTTCCTGCCGAGCCCGCTGGACATTCCGCCGATCAAGGGTCATCCCTTGCACCACGACGAATCCTTCGTGGAGCGGAAGGCGTCGGACGACGAGCCGTTCGCCGCGATCGCGTTCAAGATCGCGACCGATCCGTACGTGGGCCGGTTGACGTTCTTCCGGGTCTACTCGGGCGTGCTGACCAACGGATCGTACGTCTACAATTCGAGCAAGGACCGCAAGGAGCGCATCGGCCGGCTGCTGCAGATGCACGCCAACAAGCGGGAAGAGATCGAGGAAGTGCGCGCCGGCGACATCGCGGCGGCGATCGGCCTGAAGGAGACCCGCACCGGCGACACGCTGTGCGATGAAGAGAAGTCGATCATCCTGGAGAAGATGCGGTTCCCGACGCCCGTGATCTCGGTGGCAATCGAGCCGAAGACCAAGGCCGACCAGGACAAGCTCGGCACGGCGCTGCAGAAGCTGGCGGAGGAAGATCCGACCTTCGTCGTGCGGTCGGATGCGGAGACGGGCCAGACGATCATTTCAGGCATGGGCGAGCTCCACCTGGAAATCATCGTCGACCGCATGAAGCGCGAATTCAAGGTCGAGGCTAACGTTGGTCGCCCGCAGGTGGCGTACCGCGAGACGATCCGGAAGCGGGTCGAGGATATCGAGGGCAAGTTCGTCCGGCAGACAGGTGGCCGCGGACAATACGGCCACGTGATCATCAACATGGAGCCGTCGGCAACGGGCGCCGGGTTCATCTTCGAGGACAAGGTGGTGGGCGGCACGATTCCCCGGGAGTACATCAAGCCGGTGGAAGCGGGCATCAGGGAAGCGCTGGAGAACGGCGTCCTGGCCGGCTACCCGATGGTGGACATCAAGGTCGAGCTGATCGACGGCAGCTATCACGACGTCGACTCGAACGAAATGGCGTTCAAGGTTGCAGGGTCGATGGCGTTCAAGGAGGCGGCGCGGGCCGCCAGGCCGGTGTTGCTGGAGCCGGTGATGGATATCGAAGTGGTGACGCCCAGCGACTACATGGGCGACGTGATCGGTGATCTGAACAGCCGGCGCGGGAAGATCGGTGGGATGACGCAGCGGAACGAGGCCCAGGTGATCGGGGCCAGTGCGCCACTAGCCGAGATGTTCGGGTATTCGACGACGCTGCGCTCGATGAGCCAGGGTCGGGCTGTCTATAGCATGCAGTTCTCGCATTACGCGGAAGTTCCCAAGGCGAAGGCCGACGAAATCATCAGCAAAATCAAGGGGTAAGGGAGCGGGACATGGCGAAGGCAAAGTTTGATCGTTCGAAGCCCCACGTAAACGTGGGCACCATTGGCCACGTCGATCACGGCAAGACGACGCTGACCGCGGCGCTGACCAAGGTCTCGGCCGACAAGGGCTGGGCCAAGTACATCAGCTACGACGAAGTAGCGAAGGCCTCGGCGTCCCAGGGCCGCCGCGATCCGACGAAAATCCTGACGATCGCGACCAGCCACGTGGAGTACAGCACCGAGAACCGGCACTACGCGCATGTGGACTGCCCGGGGCACGCCGACTACGTGAAGAACATGATCACCGGCGCGGCGCAGATGGACGGCGCCATCCTGGTGGTCAGCGCGGTCGACGGCCCGATGCCGCAGACCCGCGAGCACATCCTCCTGGCCCGCCAGGTGAACGTGCCGTTCATCGTCGTGTTCCTCAACAAGTGCGACCTGGTCGACGATCCGGAGCTGCTGGATCTCGTCGAACTGGAAGTACGCGAGCTGCTGAGCAAGTACGAGTACCCCGGCGACGATATCCCGGTGATCCGTGGCTCCGCCCTCAAGGCCATCGAGGGTGACGCGAAATGGGTCGAGAAGATCAACGAGCTCTTCAAGGCGCTGGATACCTACATCCCGCAGCCGAAGCGCGAAGTCGACCTCCCCTTCCTGATGCCGGTGGAAGACGTCTTCTCGATCACCGGCCGCGGTACCGTGGCGACCGGTCGTATCGATCGCGGCAAGGTAAAGGTGCAGGAAGAAGTCGAGATGGTCGGCCTCGGCGCGACCCGCAAGGTGATCGTCACCGGCGTCGAGATGTTCCGGAAGCTCCTGGACGCCGGCGAAGCGGGCGACAACGTGGGCCTCCTGCTCCGCGGCCTGGAAAAGCACGAGATCGAGCGCGGCATGTGTCTCGCCAAGCCCGGCTCGATCACGCCGCACACGAAGTACGAGGCCGAAGTGTACGTGCTCACCAAGGAAGAGGGCGGCCGTCACACGCCGTTCTTCAAGGGCTATCGCCCGCAGTTCTACTTCCGCACCACCGACGTCACCGGTGCGGTGGAGCTGCCGGCGGGCGTCGAGATGGTGATGCCCGGCGACAATACCAAGATGACCTGCGAGCTGATCAGCCCCATCGCGATGGAGCAGGGCGTGCGGTTCGCGATCCGCGAGGGCGGTCGTACCGTCGGCGCGGGCGTAGTCACGAAGATTCTTCAGTAGGAACCAGGGGTCAGGGATCAGGGGTCCGGACTGTCCGGGCCCCGACCCCTGATCCCCGGCACCTGATTCCGAGGACGTTATGGCAGGCCAGATCCGAATCAGACTCAAGGCATTCGACCACGCGGTGCTGGACCAGGCCGCGGCGGACATCGTCCGCACGGTCGAGAAGACGGGCGGCAAGGTGTCGGGTCCCATCCCGCTGCCGACCAAGACGCAGCGCTGGACCGTGCTGCGCAGCCCGCACATCGACAAGAAGAGCCGGGAGCAGTTTGAGCTGAAGACGCACAAGCGGCTGATCGATATTACCGATTCCCGCTCGCAGACGGTGGACGCGCTGACGAAGCTCGACCTCCCGGCGGGCGTGGACGTGGAGATCAAGGTCGAATAAATGAACGGCATCGTCGGACGTAAACTCGGCATGACGCGGATCTTCGATACCGAAGGCCGCGCCATTCCTGTCACCGTGATTGAGGCGGGACCGTGTCCCGTCGTGCAGGTCCGGACCAGCCCGGCCGGCCGTGTCGCCGTCCAGCTCGGTTTCGGTGCCCAGAAGGCCAAGCGGGCGGCGAAGGCCGAGGTGGGCCATGCGAAGAAGGCGGGTCTCGAAGCGGCGCCGCGCGTGTTGCGCGAGTTCTCCCTGTCCGCCGGCACCGACGCGCCCAAGCAGGGCGAGGTCGTGACGGTCGCGCTGTTCCAGCCGGGCGAGCGGGTGAAGGTCACGGGCACCACCAAGGGCCGCGGGTTCCAGGGCGTGGTTCACCGCTACGGTTTCCACGGTGGCCCAGCGACACATGGCAACACGCGTCACCGGAAGCCGGGCAGCATCAGCCCGGGCACGGATCCGTCCCGCGTCATCAAGGGGAAGCGGATGCCAGGCCACATGGGCGATGAGAAGCACACCGAGACGGGGCTCATCGTCGTGAGAGTCGATGCCGAGCGTCACCTCCTGTTCGTGCGCGGCGCGGTGCCGGGCGCGGCCGAGGGGACGGTCACGGTGCGCAAGCAGCCGGGGAAGGGCCGTTATGCTTGAGGCCCGCCACGTAACGCCCGCCGCCAAGGCCAAGGGCAGCTACGCCCTGCCGGAGCAGTTCGACGGCACGGTGAACCAGGCCGCCCTCTACTACACGGTGCGTGCGCAGCTGAACAACAAGCGCCAGGGCACGCACAAGACGAAGACCCGCGCAGAAGTGTCGGGTGGTAACCAGAAGCCGTGGAAGCAGAAGGGCACCGGCCGCGCCCGCCAGGGTTCGACCCGCGCCCCGAACTGGCCCGGCGGCGGCAAGGCCTTCGGGCCGATCCCGCGCAGCTACCACACCGAGGTGCCACGGAAGGTGCGCCAGCTGGCGCGCTCATCGGCGCTCAATGCCCGTGCCCAGGAAGGGCAGTTCTACGTCATTGAATCGCTCGACTTCGAGAAGCCCCAGACCAGCAGAATGGCGGGCATCATCGACACGCTCGAGCTGACCGGCAAGAAGGTGCTGGTGCTGACCAACGAAACCCGCCACGAGGTCTACCTCTCGGGCCGCAACATCCCGCGGGTCCAGGTGATGCGGTACGCCGAGGCGTCGGCCGCGGACCTGATGTGGGCTGATGCGCTGCTGGTGGAAGAGGCGGCGGTCGGCGGGCACGCGATCGCGGGATCGAAGGAGAAGGCCTCCACGCGCGAGAAGCGCGCCCAGAAGGCAGCCACCCGGAAGCCGGTGGCGACTGCCAAGCCAAAGAAGAAGCCAGCGGTGGCGAAGAAGAAGCCGGCCGCCAAGCCAAAAAAGAAGGACAAGAGCGATGCCTAGTCGCTTCAATGCCGTGGTGCGTCCGCTGGTGACGGAGAAATCCTCCTCCGCGTACGCCACGCTCAAGGAATACACGTTCCAGGCGGACCCCCGCGCCAGCAAGGGCCAGATCCGCCAGGCCATCGAATCCCTGTTCGGTGTCCACGTCACGCACATCCGGACCCTGCAGCAGCGTGCCAAGCAGAAGACGCGCGGCCGCACCCGGGGCACCATCGCGCGGTGGAAGAAAGCTTACGTCCGGCTCCAGGACGGCGAGTCCATCGCGGTCTTCGAGGGCTGAGTCATGGGTATTCGCACGTTCCGTCCCACCACGCCGGGCACCCGGTTCCGCTCGCTCTCCGATTTCGCGGAGATCACGCGGAGCACGCCGGAGCCCAGCCTGCTGGAGCCGCTGCGCAGCCAGGGCGGCCGCAACAACCAGGGACACGTCACCGTGCGGTATCGCGGGGGCGGTCACAAGCGGATGTACCGGCTGGTGGACTTCCGCCGGACCAAGCACGGCATCCCGGGCCGGGTAGCCGAGATCGAATACGATCCGAACCGCACGGCGCGCATCGCGCTGATCCAGTACGCGGACGGCGAGAAGTGCTACATCATCCACCCCAAGGACCTGAAGGTGGGTGACACGGTGGTGTCGGGCCCGGGCAGCGACATCCGGACCGGCAACGCGCTCCCGGTGAGCGAGATCCCGCTGGGCACGACGGTGCATTGCATCGCGCTCAAGCCCAAGGGCAAGGCGCAGATGTGCCGCTCTGCGGGCTCCGGGGCACAGGTGGTGGCCAAGGAAGGCGCCCACGTCACGCTCAAGCTCCGCAGCGGCGAAATCCGCATGATCCGCGCCGAGTGCCAGGCGACGATCGGCGAGGTCGGTAATGCCGAGCACGAGCTGGAGCGCATCGGCAAGGCCGGCAAGAAGATCTGGCTGGGCCGGCGCCCGCGCGTCCGCGGCGTCGCGAAGAACCCGGTCGACCACCCGCTGGGTGGTGGCGAAGGCAAGACGTCGGGCGGTCGGCCGCCGGTGAGCCCGTGGGGCAAGCCGGAAGGCAAGAAGACCCGGCACAAGAAGAAGTCGAGCACCAAGCTGATCGTGCGCGGCAGGAAGCGCGGGAAGGCGACGCAATAATGGCACGTAGCGTAAAGAAGGGTCCCTTCGTCGAAGAGTCGTTGATGAAGAAGATCAACGCCCTGAACGAGCGGAATGAGAAGAAGGTCTTCAAGACCTGGTCGCGGAGCTCGACGATCACTCCCGACTTCGTGGGGCATACCATGGCCGTGCACAACGGGAACAAGTTCATCCCGGTGTACGTCACCGAAAACATGGTCGGCCACAAGCTCGGCGAGTTCGCGCCGACGCGGCTGTTCCGCGGTCACAGCGTGAAGTCCGCGACCGACGAGAAGACTGAAGGCGGAGAAGAGTAGCCATGGCGGCGAGAGCGATTCAGCGTGGCGTACGCCAGTCGGCGCGCAAGATGCGGCTGGTGATGGACACCATCCGCGGCAAGAACGTGAACGAGGCCTACGCGCTCCTGAAGTTTTCCAAGAAGCGCGCCGCCAAGCAGATCGAGAAAGTGCTGAAGTCGGCCGTGTCCAACGCCGAGCAGGATGCGCAGAAGACCAATGCCTCGTTCGACGTCGACCACCTGGTGGTGTCGTACGCCATCGTGAACGAAGGCCAGACCCTCAAGCGGTTCTCATCGGCCGCCCTGGGACGCGCGACGCCGATCCACAAGCGGACCAGCATCGTCGAAATCCGGGTTGCTGCGAAGGAGACGAAGTAAGTGGGCCAGAAAACACATCCCTACGGATTCCGGCTTGGCATCGTCAAGCCGTGGCGCTCCCGCTGGTACGCGGGGAAGACGTTCGCGGAATTCCTGAAGGAAGACGAGCTGATCCGGAAGTACCTGAAGACCCGTCTCGCGCACGCCGCGATCTCGGACATCCATGTCGAGCGCAAGCCCGGCAAGGTGACCGTCACGGTGTTCACCGGCCGTCCCGGCGTGGTGATCGGCAAGCGCGGCGCGGAGGTCGACAAGCTCCGCGACGAGCTGGCGCAGCTGATTGGCAAGGAAGTCGGGATCAACGTCGAGGAGATCAAGCGCCCGGAGCTGGATGCCCAGCTCGTAGCGGACAGCGTGGCGCACCAGCTGAACCAGCGCGTCTCGTTCCGCCGCGCGATGAAGCGCGCGGTCCAGAGCGCCATGCGGATGGGCGCCCAGGGGATCAAGCTGAAGACCGCCGGCCGGCTGGGCGGCGCCGAAATCGCCCGGACCGAGGGCTACCACGAAGGGCGGGTGCCGCTGCACACGCTCCGCGCCGACGTGGACTACGCCATGGGCACCGCGAAGACCACCTACGGCACCATCGGCGTGAAGGTCTGGATCTTCAAGGGCGAAGTAGTTGAAGATGCGCGCGGGCGCACGTACAGCACGGGGAGCTGAGGCATGCTCGCACCGAAGCGCGTCAAGTTCCGGAAAATGATGAAGGGGCGGACCCGGGGGTTCGCCACCCGCGGCAATACCGTGGCCTTCGGGCAGTTCGGCCTGATGGCGCTGGATCCGGGCTGGATCACCAACCGGCAGATCGAGGCCATGCGCGTCGCGGTGACCCGCGAGATGAAGCGGGGCGGCAAGGTGTGGATTCGGATCTTCCCGGACAAGCCGATCACCAAGAAGCCGGCCGAGACCCGCATGGGTAAGGGCAAGGGCAATCCCGAGGGCTGGGTGGCGGTGGTGAAGCCGGGTCGCGTGCTGATCGAGCTCGAGGGAATCCCGATGGACCTGGCCAAGAAGGCACTGGCGCTGGCTTCGGCGAAGCTGCCGGTCCAGACGCGGTTCGTGACCCGCGAGGAGACGAACTGACCATGGCCCTCAAGGACGCAGAGACCAAGCCGCAGGCGGCGGAGCAGGTTCGGGAGCTGGACCGCGCCGAGATCGAGACCGAGCTGGCGCGCCTCGAAGAGGCGCGGTTCCGCCTCCGGTTCCGCTCGGCGACCGAAGCGATCGAGAACTCGGCGCAGATCCGTATCCTGCGCCGCAACATCGCGCGCCTGAAGACGGTGCTGCGGGAAGGGAAGAAGCAGTAATGGCCACCGAGGCGAGCGCCCGTCTGCGGCGCAAGACCAGGACCGGTCTCGTGGTGAGCGACAAGATGACCAAGACCGTCATCGTCCAGCTCACCCGGCAGTTCGGCTACCGGCTCTATGGCAAGCAGGTGACGCGCACCAAGCGCGTCGCGGCGCACGATGAAAAAGGGGCCAAGTCCGGCGATACCGTCCGGATCATGGAGACGCGGCCCCTCTCCAAGACGAAGCGGTGGCGGGTAGTCGACATCGTCACCCGCGCGAAGTAGAAGGGGGAGGGGATGGTCCAGCAGGAAACGATCGTCAAGATCGCCGACAATTCCGGCGCCCGTAAGGCGCTCGTCATCCGGGTCCTCGGCGGCAGCAAGCGCCGGTACGCCGGCCTTGGTGACGTCGTGATCGTGGCGATCAAGGACGCGCTGCCCACCGGCGGCGTGAAGAAAGGCGAGGTCGCGCGCGCGGTGGTCGTGCGGACCGCCAAGGAGACGAAGCGGCGGGATGGCAGCTACATCCGGTTCGACGAGAACGCCGCCGTGCTGATCAACGACGAGGGCGAGCCGCGCGCCACCCGTATCTTCGGTCCGGTGGGCCGCGAGCTGCGGGAGAAGCGGTTCATGAAGATCGTGTCGCTCGCCCCCGAGGTGATCTGATGAAGCCGCTCGTGTACAGGAAGTCCCGCCGTGGGCGGACGCAGCCGGTGGCCCAGGCCGTGAAGACCCACGTCACCAAGGGCGATACCGTCCGGGTGATCCGGGGCGATCACCGGGGCCAGGAGGGCAAGGTCCTGAAGGTCATCCCGCGCAATAATCGCGTGGTGGTGGACGGGATCAACGTCGTGAAGCGGCACAAGCGCGCCACCCAGCAGGCGGATGGCGGCATCATCCAGTTTCCGGCGCCGATCCACCTGTCGAACGTGATGCTGCTGGATCCCAAGTCGGGCGAGCCGACCCGGATCCGCCGCAAGGTCAACAAGGACGGCACCGTCGAACGGATCGCCAAGTCGGGCCAGCCGATTCCGAGGGTCCGTTAGGGTTATGGCGAAGAAAGACGCAGACGCGTCCAAGGACGCGAAAGACAAGAAGAAGCCCGAGGCGGCGCCCGAGAAGCAGGCCAAGGCGCCCAAGGCCGAAAAGGCCCAGAAGGGGCAGAAAAAGGGCCAGACCCTGGTCGCCGCGACCGCCGAAGAAGAGGCCGCGGCCGGTCCGTCGCCGCCGCCGCGCCTGCGCGACCACTACAGGAACGTGGTCCGTGGGAAGCTGTCGAAGCAGTTCGGGTTCACGAACCCGCACCAGGTGCCCAAGCTGGTGAAGATCGTGCTGAACGTGGGCGCCGGCGAGGCGAACAAGAACCCGAAGGTGCTGGACACGATCGTCGCGGAGCTCGGCGCGATCACGGGCCAGAAGCCGCTGGTGACCAAGGCGAAGAAGGCGATCTCGAACTTTGGTCTCCGCGAGGGCATGGGGATCGGCGCGGCGGTGACGCTCCGCGGCCCCAAGATGTACGAGTTCCTCGACCGGTTCATCAACGTGACCGTGCCGCGCTTCCGCGATTTCCGCGGGCTGCCGTCACGCTCGTTCGACGGCCGCGGGAATTACACGGTGGGTATCAAGGAGCAGCTGGTGTTCCCGGAGATCGACTACGACAAGGTCGAGAAGGTCCACGGGATGGATATCACCTTCGTTACGTCCGCCGGGCGTGACGATGTCGCGATGGCGCTGCTGCGGGAAATGGGCATGCCCTTCCGCGGCGAGCAGCCGGTGGCCGTCTAAGGCAAGCGGGGGAGCATGGCGAAGAAGTGCTGGATCGAAAAACAAAAGCGCGCGCCGAAATACGCGGTGCGCAAGTACAACCGCTGCCAGCGATGCGGCCGCCGCCGGGCATTCCTCCGAAAGTTCGGCATGTGCCGTATCTGTTTCCGCGAACTTGCGCTCCGGGGAGAGATCCCGGGAGTCCGCAAGGCCAGCTGGTGAGAGAGAGAGACGCGACCGCATGAGCATGACTGATCCCGTCGCCGACCTGTTGACCCGCATCCGGAACGCCTGCCAGGCGGGCCATCGGCGGGTTGACGTGCCGGTGTCGAAGCTGAAGTCGGAGATTGCGCGGCTGCTCCGTGACAACCACTACATCCAGGACTTCAAGGTGCTGGACGATGGTCGGCACGGCGTGCTGCGGATCTACCTGAAGTACCATGGTGAGGCGTCCGTCATCCGCGAGGTGCGGCGCGTCTCTACGCCGGGGCTCCGGCGGTACGTGAAGTCCCGCGAGATTCCCAGGGTGAAGAATGGCCTGGGAATGGCGATCGTCTCGACGCCGCAGGGCCTCATGTCCGACCGCGACGCCCGCAAGGCCCACATCGGCGGCGAGCTGATCGCCGTCCTGTGGTAGGAGCCGGCCATGTCACGCATCGGTAAGCGGCCGCTCCCTGTGCCGTCTGGCGTCAGCGTCAAGATCGACGGCGCGAAGGTGAGCGTGAAGGGGCCGAAGGGCGAGCTCCAGCGCGTCATCCACGCGGAGATGAAGGTTCGCATGGACGGCACCCAGGTCCTGGTGGAACGGCCTTCGGATGAGCCGCGCCACAAGGCGCTGCACGGCCTCTCACGCGCCCTGATCAAGAACATGATCGAGGGCGTGTCGGCGGGCTATTCCAAGACGCTCGAGATCCAGGGTGTCGGCTACAAGGCGGAGATCCGCCCCCCCGGCATCCGCCTGACTGTCGGGTTTTCACACCCGGTGGACTTCAAGACGCCCACGGGCATCAAGATCTCGGTGGACAACAACGTGCTGGTGAAGGTCGAGGGCCCGGACAAGGAGCTGGTGGGCCAGGTGGCCTCTGAAATCCGCAAGGTGAGGCCGCCGGAGCCGTACAAGGGCAAGGGCATCCGGTACCAGGGCGAGCAGGTACGCCGCAAGGCCGGCAAGACAGGAGCGAAGGCGTCGTGAGGTCAATCCACAGGCCGAAGGGCCGCGCGCAGCTGCGTTATCGCCGGCACCTCCGGGTACGCAAGAAGGTCAACGGAACGGCGGAGCGGCCGCGGCTGGTCGTCTTCCGTTCGCTCAAGCACATCTACGCCCAGCTGGTGGACGACGAGCAGCACGTCACCCTGGTCGGTGTGTCCGATCTTTCCGAGGGCCTGGCCAAGGACAAGCCGGGCAAGGTGGGCGCGGCACTGGCGGTCGGGAAACTGGCAGCGAAGCTGGCGAAGGACAAAGGAATCAAGCGGGTCGTGTTCGACCGCGCGGGCTATCACTACCACGGGCGTGTCAAGGCGGTTGCCGACGGCGCGCGCGAAGGCGGACTGGAGTTCTAACACATGGCAGAAAAAGAGCGGGATCGGGGTCCGCGCCGCGAACGTCGCGAGCGGGAATCGGAGCTGAAGGAAAACGTCATCGCGATCAACCGCGTGGCCAAGGTGGTGAAGGGTGGCCGCCGGTTCTCGTTCAACGCGCTCGTCGCGGTGGGTGATGGCCAGGGCAACGTCGGGGTCTCGACCGGGAAAGCCAACGAGGTTTCCGAGGCCGTGCGCAAGGCGGTGGACGCCGCGCGCCGCGCGATGATCCACGTGCCCCGCGAGGGCAGCACGATTCCGCACGAGATCATCGGGCAACACGGCGCGGGCCGCGTCCTCCTGAAGCCGGCCACGTCCGGGACCGGCGTCATCGCCGGCGGCCCGGTGCGCGCCGTGCTCGAGTGCGCGGGCATCACCGACATCCTGACCAAGTCGCTCGGGTCCACCAACCCGCACAACATGGTCTGGGCGACCATCGACGGACTCCAGCACCTCGTGACGGTGGCGCAGATCGCCCGTGAGCGGGGGATGGATCAGCGCGCCGTGGGGTATCGCCCACGGCAGCGCGAGGTGACCCGTGCCTAAGCGGACCACCACGGGCGCCACCAAGCCGGCCGCCCGGGCGAAAAAGCCCGCCGCGAAGAAGCGGGCCGCCGCCAAGCCCAAGGCCAACGCCGAAGGTGGCGCGCGGCTGGTCGTGAAGCAGGTAAAGTCCGGTATCGGCCACGCGGAGACCTACCGCCGCACGCTGCGCGCGCTGGGCCTCCGGCATCACCAGGCCGAGATCGTCGTGGCCGACAATCCGTCCATCCGCGGCATGCTGACCAAGGTGCATCACCTGGTACGCGTCCGACCGCAGGGAGCATAAATGGCGAAGGAAAAGGCCGCGATCGGCCTGAACAACCTGCCGAAGCCGCGGGTAGCGACCAGCTCGACGAAGCGGAAGGGTCGCGGCCCGGGCTCCGGCCTGGGCAAGACCGGCGGCCGCGGCCACAAGGGCCAGCGCGCCCGCAAGAGCGGCAACGTCCGGCCCGGGTTCGAGGGCGGCCAGATGCCGCTCCTCCGGCGCCTGCCGAAGCGTGGTTTCGTCAATCCGTTCAAGGTTTACTCGCAGGTCGTGAACGTGCGGGATCTCTCCGACCTCAAGTCCGAGGAGATCACGCCCGAGGTCCTGTTCGGTGCTGGCCTCGTAGGCCGGCCGGACCAGCCGGTCAAGATCCTCGGCACGGGCGACGCGGCGCGCGGCTTCGTGGTCCGTGGCTGCGCCGTCTCCGCCAGCGCCCGCACGAAGATCGAGCAGGCCGGCGGCCGCGTCGAAGGCTGAGGACATGACCGCGCCCCGGCTGCCGAACGTCTTCCGCCTCCCGGAAGAGCTCAAGTCCAAGGCCCTCTTCACGCTGCTGGTCCTGGTGGTCTACCGCCTCGGCGCGCACATCGCGACGCCGGGTGTGAACATCCAGGTCCTTACCGACTTCGTCCGTAACCAGGGATCGGGGACGCTCTTCGGCGTCTACGACATGTTCGTGGGCGGCGGACTCTCGCGTGCCACCGTGCTCGCGCTCGGGATCATGCCGTACATCTCCGCGTCCATCATGTTCCAGCTCGGTGGCGCGGTCTTCCCGACGATCGACAAGCTCCAGAAGGAAGAAGAAGGCAGGAAGAAGATCACGCAGTGGACCCGGTACCTCACCGTCGTCCTCGCGCTCTTCCAGGGCTACGGCTTCGCGATCTTTACCGAGAGCTTGCAGGGCGCCGTCGCCAGCCCCGGATGGGGATTCCGGATCCTCACCGCGACCATCCTGACCACCGGCGCGGTGTTCGTGATGTGGCTGGGCGAGCGGATCACCGAGCAGGGCATCGGGAATGGCATGAGCCTCCTGATCTTTTTCTCGATCATCCAGGCTCTGTGGCCCAACCTGCTCAAGACCGCCGAATTCCTGAAGGTGGGGTCGCTGACCCTGTTCCAGCTCCTGATCATCGTCATCATCATGGTCGTGGTCGTGGCGGGGGTCGTGGCGATCACCGTGGCCGCACGGCGAATACCGATCCAGATCCCCCGCAAGGTGATGGGCCGCGGACGCATCCGTGAAGGCCAGAAGACCTTCATCCCGATCCGGATCAATTCTGCCGGCGTAATGCCCATCATCTTCGCCCAGTCCATCATCATCGTCCCGGGCACGCTCGCGACGTTCAGCAACATCGCCGTCCTGCGCGATATCAACGACTGGTTCGGACCCACCACCTGGGCGTACTACGGTGTCTACGCGGTCCTGATCGTTTTCTTCACCTACTTCTACACGTCGATCATTTTCAACCCGGTCGACCTGGCCGAAAACCTGAAGAAGCAGGGCGGGTTCATCCCCGGCGTGAAGCCGGGCGCCCCGACGGCCGACTACATCGACGACGTGCTGAGCCTCGTCACGCTGCCCGGGTCGCTGTTCCTCTGCGTGCTGGCCCTGCTGCCGTTCCTCGTAAGCCAGGTCTTCAATACGCCGTTCGCGTTCGGCGGCACCGGGCTGCTGATCGTCGTGGGTGTCGGTCTCGACACCATGGTCCAGATCCAGCAGCACATGCACCTGCGCCACTACGACGATTTCATGAAGAAGGGCCGGATCAAGTTCCGTGGTCGCCGGCGGTTCATGTAGGAGCAGGAACCGACACCGACCTATGAACATCATTCTCCTCGGACCCCCTGGCTGCGGCAAAGGCACTCAGGGGGCCATTCTTTCCACCCGCACCGGGGCCCCGCGCGTGTCGACGGGCGACCTGCTGCGGGCCGCGGTCAAGGACGGAACGCCTCTCGGGATGAAGGCCAAGTCGTTCATGGACCAGGGGCTCCTGGTTCCGGACGAGATCATCCTGGGTCTCATCGAGGAGGTCCTGGCGACACCGGAGGCCCGGAAGGGCATGATCATGGACGGGTTCCCCCGGACCACGGCCCAGGCCGAGGCGGTGGACCGGCTCCTCAAGGCGCGGGGAACGCAGATCGACAAGGTGGTAAGTTTCGAGGTGCCGGACGACGAGCTGGTCCGGCGGATGCAGGGGCGGGCGGCGGCCGAGGGCCGGGCGGACGATCAGCCGGAAGCCTTC
>CAMDCH010000006.1:0-29514 GCA_945889655.1 bacterium HR33 | reverse complement strand
GGCTTGCCGATGCGACCGTCTCGGCGATTCTCCCCGAGATCCTCGCGAAGGGCTCGGCATACGGTCGCTCCGTCACCGGGAAGCAACAGCCGGTGAACGTGGAGTTCGTCTCCGCGAATCCGACCGGTCCGCTCCATGTAGGCCACGGGCGCCAGGCCGCCCTCGGCGACGCAATTGCCACTCTGCTGGAATGGACCGGCTGGAAGGTGACCCGCGAGTTCTACTACAACGACGCCGGCACCCAGATCACCAACCTCGGCCTCTCGGTCCAGGCGCGCATCCGCGAGCTCCAGGGGAAGGATGCCGAGATCCCCGAGGGCGGCTACCACGGCGAATACATCAAGGACATCGCCGGCCAGTACGTGGAGAAACACCCCGGCGACCGCGAGGGCAACAAGATCGACACGGTCCGGACGTTCGCGGTGCAGGCGCTGCGTGAAGAGCAGGACCGCGATCTCCAGGCGTTCGGCGTGAAGTTCGACAAGTACTTCCTCGAATCATCGCTCTACACCGACGGGAAAGTCGAAGCAACCGTAAAGAAGCTGAACGCGGCTGGTCACACGTTCGAAGAGGACGGCGCGCTCTGGCTGCGCACCACCGACTTCGGCGACGACAAGGACCGCGTGATGCGGAAGAGCGCCGAGAAGGGCGGAGACTACACCTACTTCGTCCCGGACGTGGCGTACCACCTGGACAAGTGGGAACGCGGCTTCCACCGCGCGATCAACGTGCAGGGCGCCGACCACCACAGCACCGTGACGCGCGTGCGCGCGGGGGTACAGGCGCTCGCGGCCGGGATTCCCAAGGGCTATCCCGAGTACGTGCTCCACCAGATCGTGACCGTGATGCGCGGCGGCGAAGAAGTGAAGATCTCCAAGCGCGCCGGGACCTACGTGACGGTGCGGGACCTGGTGGAGCAGGTTGGCCAGGATGCCATGCGCTATTTTCTGCTCATGCGGAAGTCGGACTCGCAGTTCGTGTTCGACATCGACCTGGCGACAAAGCAGTCAGAGGAAAACCCTGTCTATTACGTCCAGTATGCGCATACGAGGATGGCCGGAATACAGAGGACGGCTGGACGGCTGGACGGCGAGACGGCGAGTGATCTGTCAGTTCTCAAGGAAGAAGACGAACAGGAACTCATGAAGCACCTGGCCGAGTTTCCGGCGCTCGTCAGCCACGCAGCCGAATCGCTGGAGCCGCACAAGATCGTGGCGTACCTCGACCAGCTCGCGCGGCTGTCGAATGGCTGGTACCATCGCCACCGCGTGATCGGCGTCGGGGAAGAGCTCGAGAAAGCGCGGCTTGCACTGGTGCGTGCCACCCAGATTGTACTGGCAAATGGATTGAACCTTCTTGGCGTGACTGCTCCGGAGAGAATGTGAGCGAACACCTCGCACCTCGCATCTCGCACCTCGCACCTTGAGTCTCCTGGTCGTGGGTTCCGTCGCTCTCGATACGGTCGAGACTCCGTTTGGATCCGCGACCGAGGCCCTCGGTGGCTCGGGAGTCTTTTTCTCCAGCGCCGCGGGGCCAATCCATCCCGTGCAGCTCGTGGGCGTTGTTGGAGATGACTATCCAGTAAAGCAGCTGGAGCAGCTGAAGTCCCGAGGCGTTGACCTGTCAGGCGTCGAAAAGGCAAAAGGCGAGAGTTTCCGCTGGAAGGGGAAGTACTCCTACGACCTCCAGAGCCGGGAAACGCTCGAGACTCGGCTCGGCGTGTTTGCCAACTTCCAGCCACGCATCCCCGAGAACTTCCGCAATGCCGAATGGGTCTTTCTCGGCAACATCGATCCCGAGCTGCAGCTCTCGGTCCTCGACCAGATCCGGAAGCCGAAGCTGGTCGCCTGCGACACGATGAACTACTGGATCAGCAGCAAGCGCGACGTGCTGCTCCAGCTCCTGAGGCACATCGACGTGCTGATGGTGAACGACAGCGAGGCCCGCGAGCTGTCCGGCGACTGGAACATCTACCGCGCGTCCCGCTGGATCATGGATCGCGGGCCGAAGATGGTCATCATCAAGCAGGGACCCTACGGTGCCGTGCTGGCCGAGCCGAAGAGCATCTTCTACGTGCCTGCTTTTCCGCTCGAGTCGGTCTTCGATCCCACCGGCGCCGGGGACGCGTTCGCCGGCGGCTTCATGGCGCACCTGGCCCGCTCGGGTGATGCCTCGCCCGCCAGTCTCAAGCGGGCGATGGTGTTTGGCTCGACGATGGGGTCGTTCGCGGTCGAGGATTTCTCCATCAACCGTTTGTTGAAGGTGACGGCGGCGGACATCGCCACCCGCGCCCGTTCGTTCCGCGACCTGGTGCACTTCGACGTGGAGTCCACGCATTTTGACCCAGCGCGCTGACCGCTACGCCGCCGCGGGCGTCGACATCGACGCCGGCGACCGCGCGAAGAAGCGCATCGCGGAGGTCGTGGCCTCCACGCGCACCGGCCTCTCCCGCGGGCTCCTCGGCGCGTTCGGCGGCATGGTCAAGCTCCCGTCGGACATCGTGGATCCCACGCTGGTTCTCTCGACCGATGGCGTGGGGACCAAGATTCTCGTCGCCATCATGGCCGGGAAGCACGACACGGTGGGCGAAGACCTGGTGAACCACTGCGTGGACGACATCCTGGTCCACGGCGCCCGGCCAATCGCGTTCCTGGATTACATCGCCTGCGCCGAGATGCAGTCGGACACGGCAGTGAAGCTGGTGGAGGGCGTGGCGCGCGGATGCCGGGCTCACGGCATGACGCTGGCGGGCGGCGAAACCGCCCAGATGCCCGACGTCTACAAGAAGGGCGACTACGATCTCGCGGGCACGATCGTGGGTGTCGTGTCGGAAAAGGCGGCGCTGCACGGCGACCACGTGAAACCCGGTGACATCCTGGTGGGTTATGCAGGAAATGGCCTGCACACCAACGGCTACACGCTCGCCCGGAAAATCATTTTCGAAGAACAGAAACTGCGCCTCGACAGCCAGGTACCCGGAATGGGGAAGACGGTCGGTGACGTGTTGCTTGCCGTCCATCCGAGCTATTACAAGGTGATCGAGCCGGTGCTGGGTAAAGTGCATGCGCTCGCGCACATCACCGGGGGCGGGATAACGGGGAATCTCTCCCGCTCGCTGCCGAAGGGGATGAGCGCGGCGGTCGAAAAGGGGACCTGGACCGTGCCGCCGCTCTTCCGCTTTCTTGCCGAGGCAGGGAAGGTGCAGGAAGGGGAGATGTACCGGGTGTTCAACATGGGGATCGGGATGGTGGCGATCGCACCGCCGGAGCAGGTCGAAGCGGTTCGCCGGCCGGCCATGGCGGCGGGCGTGAACACATTCGTGATCGGTGAAATCGTGGTCGGCGAAGGAGTAGTGCTCAAGTGATGAAAGGGATCGTGCTCAGCGAACAGCAGGCCATGCGTCGGGCGCTCCAGCTGGCGCTCGGCGGGTGGGGGCGCGCTGCCCCCAACCCGCTCGTCGGTGCCGTGCTGCTCAAGGACGGCCAGGTGGTGGGCGAGGGCTTCCACGCCGGGTTCGGCGAACCCCACGCGGAGCTGGTCGCACTGCGCACCAGCGCCGCGCCCAGGGGATCGACCATGGTCATCAACCTCGAGCCCTGCGCGCACCACGGAAAAACTCCCCCCTGCGTGAACGCGATCATCGAGGCCGGCGTCAAGCGCGTCGTGATCGCCGTCCGGGATCCCAATCCCGAGGCCGGTGGGAGCGTGGAGAAACTCCGAAAAGCTGGGATAGACGTCGAAGTGGGGCTGCTCGCGGGGGAAGCCGCCGCGCTCAACGCGCCGTTCCTCTGGAGTTTTGCGCGTGACGACCGGCCATTCCTGGCCGTGAAGGTCGCCACGTCGCTGGACGGATTCCTGGCGGACGCGTCGGGCCGCGCCAAGTGGGTCTCCGGTGTGGAATCCCGAGACTTCGTTCACTGGCTGCGCGCGGGGTTCGACGCGATTGCCGTGGGGCGTCGCACCGCCGAGACCGACGATCCCCAGCTCACGGTGCGCGGCGCGGTTCCGCCGCGCGTGACGCCGACCCGCGTGGTATTCACTCGCGGTGGGTTGCGCAACGACTTGAACATCGTCCGCAGCGCCAAGGAAGTTCCGACGGTGGTCATCACGGACCCGGCATCGCGCGCGAACTCGGAGAAGGTGTTCGCGGGCACCGGCGTGAAGCTGATCACCGCCGAGGGCCGGCTCCAGGCACTCACCGCGCTGCGGAAGCAGGGAATCATCTCGCTGCTCGTGGAGGGTGGCGGCAACCTCATCACGGCGCTGCTGGCCGACGACCTGGTGGACAGGATCTACTGGATACAGGCGCCCATCTTCCTCGGCTCGGGCACGCGCGCCTTCGGCGACCGGACGCCGACGCTCCTGGGTGACGCCAAGTCGTGGGTTGCCACGGACCGGCAGGCCATGGGGAAAGACACGCTGCTCGTGATGGAGAAGGAGCTGTGTTTACCGGGATCGTGACCGCGATGGGGACACTCGAGCGTATCGAGCGGAAGGACGACACGCTCGACATCACGCTCACCTCCCCTTTCGACGACCTCGCGGACGGCGAGAGCGTCGCCGTGAATGGGGCGTGCCTGACCGTGATCACGCACCAGCGCGGCCGGTTCAAGGTGCAGGCCATCGCCACCACGCAGGGCAGGACGCGGTTCGGCGACATGCGCGAAGGGGGCCGGGTGAACCTGGAGCGCGCGCTCAAGCTGAGTGACCGCCTCGGCGGTCATTTCGTGCAGGGGCACGTGGACGGGCTAGCGGTAGTGACGAAGCTGGACGCCTCGAACGACGGGGACACGCAGCTCATCGATCTCCGCCTGCCGGACGACGTGGCGGCGGTAACGGTGCTGCACGGCTCGATCGCGCTGGACGGGGTGAGCCTGACCGTGAACGCGTTGCCGGCGCCGGGGCAGGTGCAGGTATCATTAATCCCGTACACCCGCCAGCACACGACGCTGGGGCAGTTACGGGTCGGTGACAAGGTTCATGTCGAAGGGGATATGATCGGGAAGTTGGTGGCATCTCAGGTGAAGCGGAGTTAGGGACCAGGGATCAGGGGCTAGGGATCAGGGATCAGGGGTCGATGAAGCGGAGTTGGGGACCAGGGATCAGGGGTCCGCAACACAGACCCCCAATCCCTGATCCCTGATCCCACGTCACGGGACAGGACTCATGGGTTTCGGGACGGTCAAGCAGGCAATCGACGATATCCGGGCGGGCAAGCTCGTCATCGTCGCGGACGACGAGGATCGCGAGAACGAAGGCGACCTCATCGGCGCGGCGGAGCTGATCTCGCCCGATGCAATCAACTTCATGGCGACCCACGGGCGGGGCCTCATCTGCCTGACCCTGACGCCCGAGCGGTGTGACGTGCTCGGCCTCCCGCAGATGGCCGACGAAAACAGCGAGGCGCAGGAGACCGCGTTCACCGTGAGCGTGGATGCGGCCAAGCGGTTCGGCGTCACCACGGGCATCTCCGCGGCCGACCGCGCGAAGACCATCCAGGTCGCGATCGATCCCGCCGCCCAGCCCGCCGACCTCCGCCGCCCGGGCCACGTTTTCCCGCTGCGCTCGCGCCCCGGCGGCGTGCTCCAGCGCGTGGGGCAGACGGAGGCCAGCGTGGACATGTCCCGCCTCGCGGGCCTCTACCCGGCGGGCGTGATCTGCGAGATCCTGGCAGAAGACGGCACGATGATGCGCCGTCCCGCGCTCGAGCGTTTCGCCCAGAAGCACAACCTCGCCTTCATCACGGTCGCGCAGCTGGTGTCCTACCGACTCCAGACCGAGCGGCTGGTGCACCGCGTGGCCGAGGCGCGTCTCCCGACCCCGCACGGTGAATTCCGCATCATCGGCTACCGGAACGACGTGGACAAGGCGGAGCACATCGCGCTCATTTGCGGCGAGGTGAGCGACCGGCCCAAGACCCTGGTCCGGATGCACTCCAAGTGCCTCACCGGCGACGTGTTCCACTCGGCCCGCTGCGATTGCGGCTGGCAGCTCGACAGCGCCATGGCCATGATCGCGAAGGAAGGCGCCGGCGTGGTGGTGTACCTCGACCAGGAAGGCCGCGGGATCGGCCTGCTCAACAAGCTGAAGGCGTACGAGCTGCAGGACGCCGGGCACGACACGGTGGAGGCCAACGAACGGCTCGGGTTCGCGCCCGATCTCCGCAACTACGGCATCGGCGCCCAGATCCTGATGGATCTCGGGCTCAAGTCCATCCGCGTGCTGACCAACAACCCACGCAAGATCGTGGGGCTCGACGGCTACGGCCTCGAGGTGCACGAGCGCGTGCCGATCGAGCAACCGCACAACGACGAGAACCGGGCCTACCTCCAGGTGAAGCGCGACAAGCTGGGCCACCTGCTCACCGACTGACGATGGCTGCCCACTCGCATAGCCACCGGCGTGCCGGCCCGCGCGCCCTGGTCGTCGTCTCCCGTTACAACGAAGGCGTCACCCGCAAGCTCCTCGATGGCGCGCTCGCCGAACTGCGCACCGCGGGGTTTTCCGAGAAGGACGTGGACGTCGTGTGGGTCCCCGGCGCCTTCGAGCTGCCGATCGTCGTGCATCGCGGCTTTGAAATGGGCCGGTACACGCTGGCCGTGGCCCTGGGCGCGGTGATCAGGGGGGACACGCCTCACTTCGACTACATCTGCGCGGAGACCACGCGCGGCCTCGGCGAGGCCGCGCTGCTTTTCGGGCTGCCGGTGGGATTCGGGCTCCTGACCTGCGACACGCTGGACCAGGCGGTCGCCCGGGCGGGGGGCGAGGCGGGGAACAAGGGTGCCGAGGCGGCAGCCGCGGCCCTCCAGACGGTGACCGCGCTGGCCGACCTCGAGCAGAAGGGGAAGGGCCGGCGACGTGCCGCAAAGAATTGAGACCAAGACTCGCGCGCGGGCCTTGCAGATGCTCTACGCGTGGGAAATGCAGGGGCAGCCGCCGATGGAGCTGGCGTCCGAGCTGCCCGGTGAAGTCAAGCTTCGCCCGCGCGACCGCATGCGCGCCGAGCGGCTCGCCGTGGCGGTCGCGTCCGAGCTGAAGACACTGGACCAGGAAATCGAGGCCGCCGCTGAGAACTGGCGCTTCGAGCGGATCGGCGTGGTGGAGAAGAACATCCTGCGGCTCGCGTTGCACGAGATCCGCGCCGAAGAAGTCCCGCCCGCCGTCGCGATCGACGAAGCGATCAAGCTGGCGCGCTGGTTCGCCGGCTCCAAGGCCCCCGCGTTCGTGAACGGGGTGCTGGACGCGCTCGCCCGCCGTCTCGGGCGGCTGTGAGGATCCTCGCGGTCAACTGGCTCGACCGGCTGAATCCCCAGGCCGGCGGCGCCGAAATCCACTTCTTCGAAATCTTTGGCAGGCTGGTACAGGCGGGGTTCAGCGTCACGCTGATCTCATCCGGCTGGGCCGGCGCGCCCCGCACCGCCACGGTCGACGGCATCAACGTGAGGCGCGTGGGGGACCGGCACACGTTCGCGCTCAAGGGGCGGGGGGCCGTCCGCGCCGCGCTGCGGGAGGATGCGTTCGACACGGTGGTCGAAGACATCAACAAGCTCCCCCTCTACCTGCCAACGCTCACGTCGCTCCCGGTCTATGCCATCATCCCGCACCTGTTCGGGACGACGGTCTTCCAGGAAGCGTCGTTTCCGGTGGCGAGTATCGTGTGGCTTGCGGAGCGGCCGATCCCTCGCCTCTATCGGCGCGCGGCCTTTCACGCGATCAGCGAGAGCACCCGTGACGACCTGGTGGCGCGCGGGATCCCGGCAGAGCGCATCCGCGTCATCTACCCGGGAATCGACACGTCCTGGTTCCATCCGGACCCGGGGACGAAGCGTTTCCCGGACCCGACATTCATTTATGTGGGTCGGTTGAAGCATTATAAAGGAATAGAGACCGCGATCCGCGCCGTGGACGTGGCCCGCCGGGGCGGCACCGCCGTCCGGCTGGAGGTCGTGGGACAGGGCAGTGACCGACCGCAGCTCGAACGCCTCACCCGGGAGCTGGGACTAGGGGAACTGATACGGTTTCGGGGGTTTGTGAGTGAGGTGGAGAAGCGCGATCTCCTGCGGCAGAGCTGGGGGCTGGTCTTTCCCTCGGCCAAGGAAGGGTGGGGGATTGCGTGCGTGGAAGCGTCGGCCTGCGGCACGCCCGCCATCGTGTCCGACGTCCCGGGACTCCGGGACTCGGTGAAGGACGGGCAGACGGGGATATTCGTGCCCCACGGCGATCCCGCCGCGCTGGCTGCGGTCTTGCAGCAGCTGGCGGGTGACCCGGCGCAGGTCGAGCGGCTCGGGACACAGGGGCGGCGTTTTGCCGAGACCCTTTCATGGGAACGGGCCGCCTCGGAGACGGGACAACATCTACAGGAGAGTGTGAGATCATGAATACGACCATTACCGCCCGCCATTGCGATGTGGGCGATGACGTCAAGCAGCGCGCGAATGACCTGATTGAAAAGGTTGCGAAGCTCGCCCACCGCCCGCAGCGTGCCGAGGTGGTGTTCGACATGGATCACCAGAGCATGATCGTGGAGCTCATCCTGCACCTGCCACGCGGCGTGACGCGCGTGGCCTCCGCCGAAGCCGATACCTTTCCCACCGCGATAGACCGGGCGGTGGATAAACTCCGCCACCAGCTGGAGAAAGACAAAGACCTGGCGAAGGATGCACGGAGACTGAAAATCGCGTGAGTCCCGCCCGCAGTGATGGAGCGCCGGCGAAGAAGCTCACCGTCGGCGACCTGCTCGCCCAGAAGGGTGAGTCGCTCCAGCTCGAGGCCCTCACGGGGGACGCCGGGCTGGAGCGGACCATCACCGTGCCCGAGGTGTCGAGCCCGGGCCTGGTGCTGGCCGGGTTCACGCGCCGATTCGCCAGCAAGCGGCTGCACGCGCTTGGTGAAACCGAGATTTCGTATCTACAGTCGCTGACCGACGAAGCGCGCCGGCAGTCGCTCGAGAAATTCCTGAGCTACGAGCTGCCATGCGTCATCGTCACCAAGGGACAGGCGGTGCCGCCCGAGCTGCTCCAGATCGCGCAGCAGCGGCGCATCCCGGTGCTGCGCACGAAACTCAAGACGGCGGAGTTCTACCGCCGGTTCGCGCCGTACCTGGCCGAAACCTTTGCGCCCAGCACCACGATGCACGCCTCGCTGGCGGACGTCTTCGGCGTGGGGTTGCTCTTCATCGGGCGTTCGGGCATCGGCAAAAGCGAATGCGTGCTGGACCTCGTGGAGCGGGGTCACCGGCTCGTGGCGGACGACGTGGTCTATGTCAAGGAGCGCGGCCAGGGTGTGCTGATCGGCCGGGCGAACGACATCACCTACCGCCACATGGAAATCCGGGGCGTGGGCCTGGTGGATGTTTCGTCGCTCTTCGGCATCCAGGCGGTGCGGCGTCAGAAGCGGATCGAGGTGGTGGTAGAGCTGCTGGACTGGGACCAGGCGAAAGACGTGGACCGCACGGGGCTCGACGGCAGGACCCTCAATGTCCTCGGCGTGGATCTCATGCACGTGCAGGTCCCGCTGAATACCGGCAAGAACATCACGGTGATTTCGGAAGTGGTGGCGCTCAACTACCTCCTGCGCTTCAACGGCGTAGACCCGGCGCAGCGGCTGAACGAACGGCTGATCAAGCGCATGGCGGAGCAGCGCGAGGTGCGGGAATACCTGACCGAGGACTATGAGTGATCCGTTGAAGGGTGTCGTGGTTTCCCATGCCGCGCTGGCCAGCGGGCTGGTGGACGCGGTCCGCCAGATCACGGGCGAGGGCGACCAGCTGATTGCCGTCAGCAACGAGGGCTGCGACAGCGGCCTGCTGGCCCAGCGGCTCGAGGAGGCCGTGGGGAAAGGTCCGGCCGTCGTGTTCGTCGACCTTCCGGGGGGGAGCTGCCTGCACGCGGCGCTCCGCCACCAGAAGGCGTTCGAGGGGGTGGCGGTGGTCGCGGGCGTGAACCTCGCGATGCTGCTGGACTTCATCTATCACCGGGATCTTACGCCCGCTGACGCCGCGCGACGCGCGGTTGAGCAGGGCGGCCGGGCCGTTCGCGCCGTCGCGCTGTGACCGTCGAGCTGGTGCGGCTGGATGACCGCCTGGTCCATGGGCAGGTGGTCGTGGGCTGGGGACAGGCGCTTGCCATCTCGCTGGTGATCCTGGTGGACGACAAGGTCCGCGAAAGCGAGTGGGAGCAGGAGCTCTATCGCATGAGCATGCCGCCCGACATGGACGTGGAGTTCGTCTCGGTGGCCGAGGCCATCGGTGGCGTCGCCGGGTGGTCGTCCTCGCCGCGGAAGACGCTGCTCCTCACGGGCACGGTGGAAGCGCTGGTGCGGCTGGTCGAGGGCGCCGAGCTCCGGCGGGTGAACATCGGCGGCGTGCACCAGCACGCGGACCGCCGGCAGCGGCTGCGGTACGTCTTCCTCTCGGAGGCCGAGGCCGCCGAGCTCGCGGGCCTCGCGGCGCGCGGGGTGGACGTGAGCGCGCAGGACGTCCCGACTGCCCGGCCAATTCCCTGGTCGGAGATGCCGTGACCGGTCTCGAGATCGGGATGCTGCTCGCGTGGGGGACGCTCGTCGGACTGGACCTGGTGAGCATGGGACAGGTCATGATCTCCCGGCCCATCATCGCCGCCACCGTGGCCGGCGCGATCCTGGGCGAGCCGGTCGCGGGCGTGACCGTGGGCATGGTGCTCGAGCTGTTCTCGCTGGAGGTCCTGCCGGTAGGCGCGGCACGGTACCCGGACTACGGGCCGGCGTCCGTCGCGGCCGCGGTGGTGGCGACCGCGGACGACGGGCTCCGCCATCTCGGGCTTGCCGCGGCTACCGGTCTTCTCATCGCCTACGCCGGCGAGTACACGATCCTCGCCCTGCGGCGCCGCAATTCCATCGCGATCGCCCGTCACCTGGACGAGCTGGCATCGGGCGACCGCGGCCTCATCGCGGCGTTTCATTTCGCGGGTTTTGCGCGGGATGGCGTGCGCGCGCTGCTGCTGACGGCGGGAGGGCTCGCGGTCGCCTGGGGCGCCCGTGAGTGGCCTCCGCTCACGGTGCGGGCCGCGTCGCTGCTGGACGCGGTGGTGATCGGCGCGGCACTCTCCGCGGCGGTATCGGGGACGATGCGGGTGGCGGGGGGCGTCGGCTTCCGGTGGTTCGTCGTCGGCCTGGGGGCCGGGATCGCCGTGGTGGTGCTCCGATGAAGGCCGGCATGCTGCGCGCGTGGATGCGCCTGTTCGTGGTGCAGGCCTCCTGGAACTACGAGCGGATGTCGGCCGTGGGTACGGCGCGCGCCATCGAGCCGCTGCTGCGGGATCTCCCCGGCGGTCCCGGTGGGGAGCGCTACCGCGAGGCGCTCCGCCGCGCCACCGGTTTCTTCAATTCGCATCCGTACCTGATCGGCGTCGCGGTGGGTGCGGTGGCCCGCGCCGAGCACGAACAGGTACCGGGCGCGCAGATCGAACGGCTGAAAACGGCGCTCACCAGCTCGCTCGGCTCGATGGGTGACCGGCTGGTATGGGCCGGGGCGCTGCCCGCGGCATCGGGCATCGGGCTGGCGCTCGCAGCGACGCAGCCATGGTACGTGGGGCCGGCCGCGTTCTTCGGGCTCTACAACGTGATTCACCTGTCATTGCGGACGTGGGGACTCGCCGCGGGATGGAAGCACGGCGTGGGCGTGGCCCGCGCGCTGAACGCACCAGTCCTCCGGATGGGCCTCCGGGTTGCGGGGCCCACGGCGGCCCTGGCGATCGGGTTCGCGGTGCCGCTCGCGTTCACGTGGCTGGCCACCGGGGTTACGCCGCTGCTGCATACGGCCATCTTCGGCGTGGCGGCACTCGGCGTCACGCTGGCGATGTGGCTGGCGCCCACGTTCGGCGGATTGCGGTTCGGACTATCGTGCGCGGTGCTGGCCATCCTGGCGGGAGGACTATGGCGGTAGTCGAGCGCGAAGCCGAGATCGTCAATCCGCTGGGCCTCCATGCGCGGCCGTCGGCGGAATTTGTGAAGCTCGCGGCCCAGTTCCGGGCGGAGGTCTATCTCTCCAAGGACGGGATGGAAGTGAACGGGAAGAGCATCATGGGCGTGATGACGCTCGCCGCGGAGTGCGGGAGCCGGCTGCGCATCCGCACCGACGGCGAGGATGCCGACGCCGCCGCCGAGGCCCTGGCGGCGCTGGTCGCCAAGGGGTTCAGCGAGTCGTGAGCGACACCCGCCTGCTGCACGGGATCGGGGTCTCGCCGGGCGTGGCTATTGGGCCGGCGCTCGTGCTGCACTGGGACATCCCCGATGTGCCGCAGCGCATCGTGAAGGAATCCGAGGTCGAGGGCGAGGTGAAACGCCTGCACCGGGCGCTCGAGTCGGTCCGGAAGCATCTGAGGAGCGTGAAGGAGCGGGCCGAGGAGCGGGTGGGCCGGGAAGAGGCAATGATTTTCGACGCGCAGATCATGATGCTCGGCGACGGCGAGTTCGTGAACGGAGCCGAGCGGCTGATCCGCGAGAACCAGCTCTCCGCGGAACGGGCCTTCGAGTTCAAGGCGCTGGAAGTGCGCGCGCTCTGGGCCCAGTCCATGAGCGAGCGGCTCCGCCAGCGTATCGCCGATCTTTCGGCGCTCCAGATTCGCGTCCTGCGCGAGCTGCTGGGCCAGCCGCTCGACCCGGTGCTGCCATCCGACGCCAACAGTCCCGTCATCATCTTCACCCGCGAGCTGTTTCCCGGACTCACACTCCAGTTCGACGACGGCCACGTGCTCGGGTTTGCATCGCAGGAAGGCACGAGGACCGCGCACGCGGCCATTCTCGCCCGCAGTCTCGGTATACCGTGCGTGATGGGTCTCGTCGGAGGCCTGCCCAAGGTGCCGAACGGCACCGAGGTCATTCTCGACGGCACGCATGGCACCATCCTGCTGGATCCCTCCAAGGACGAGGTACGGGAAGCCAAGGCGCAGGAGCGCCGCCGCCGGACGCTGGCGCGGTCGCTCGAAAAGGGGCTCGACGAACCCGCCACGAGCCAGGACGGCATCACCGTCACGCTGCGCGGGAATCTCGACCTGCCGGAGGAGCTGGACGCGGCGATCCAGCATCGCGCCGACGGCGTCGGGCTGCTGCGTACGGAGTTCCTGCTATTGGGGCGCGCGGAACTGCCCACCGAGGACGAGCAGGCCCGGTACTTCTCGCGCGTGGCGAAGCGATTCGGGAACCACCCGGTGCTGGTCCGCAGCTACGACCTGGGCGGTGACAAGTTCCCCGCGGCGTTCCGCACGGTGCCGGAGGCCAACCCCTTCCTGGGCTGGCGCGCCATCCGTGTGTGCCTGGACCAGCCGGAGATGTTCCGCGCGCAGATCCGTGCGCTGCTCAGAGCGCGGCTCGACGGTGACGTCCGGCTCATGCTGCCGCTGATCATTCAGATTGAAGAGCTGGAGGCCACCATCCAGATGGTGGACAGCTGCAAGGAAGACCTGAAGCGCGCCGGCGTGCCGAGCGCCTCCGACCTGCCGGTGGGCGTCATGGTGGAGACACCGGCCGCCGCGATCATCGCGGACCAGCTGGCCGAACGGGCGGACTTTCTCAGCGTGGGCAGCAACGACCTCACGCAGTACACGCTGGCGGTTGACCGGGGGAACGCGCGCCTCGCGGAGCGGTTTACGCCGTTTCACCCTGCGGTCATCCACCTCCTCAAGCGGGTCTGTGTCGCGGGAGAGCGGGTGAACAAGCCCGCGAGTGTTTGCGGCGAGATGGCCTCCGAGCCGCTCGCGGCATTCCTGCTGATCGGGCTCGGCTACCGCGTGTTCTCGGTGTCGCCGCCGGCGCTCCCGCTGCTGCGGTGGTTCATGCGCCAAGTGGATTTTCGCCATGCCACTCTCGTTGCGTCGGCGGCGCTGGCTGCGACGACGACGGACGACGTTTTACGCATTGTTCGCGACGGCGTAGCCGCGCACGTGGACCTTCGCTGGCTCGAAGCAGGTCGGTTGCCGCGTGGGCGGCGGTCCACTACTTTGAGAGCCTAACCCATGACTACTCAGCGATATACGTTCTCGTCCGAGTCCGTGACCGAAGGCCATCCGGACAAGGTTGCAGACCAGATTTCCGACGCCGTCCTGGACGCGATTCTCGCCAAGGATCCGACCGCCCGCGTCGCCTGTGAGACCCTCGTCACGACCGGCATGGCCGTGGTCGCCGGGGAAATCACGACCACGGCCACCATCAACGTTCCCGAGATCACGCGGGCAACCATCGAGAGCATCGGCTACACCGATGCCGCCTTTGGTTTCGACAACAAGACCTGCGCGGTCCTCGTCTCGCTCGACAGCCAGTCTCCCGACATCGCCATGGGCGTGAATACCGGCGGCGCGGGCGACCAGGGGATGATGTTCGGTTACGCGAGCGACGAGACCCCGGAGCTGATGCCGCTGCCGATCATGCTCGCGCACCGGCTCACGCAGCGTCTGGCGGCGGTACGGAAGTGCGGCGACCTCAAGTGGCTGCGCCCCGACGGCAAGAGCCAGGTGACGGTGGAGTACGAAAACGGCAAGCCGATCGCGGTCCGCACCGTGGTCCTCTCCACCCAACACGCTCCCGAGATCAGCAAGGCAGACCTCGAGGAAGCCATTCGGGACCATGTCATTCTTCCGGAACTGGAGAAGACGGGCCTCGACCATGCTGGCGTGAAGATGCTCATCAACCCCACCGGCCGGTTCGTGGTCGGTGGCCCGCAAGGCGATGCCGGCCTTACCGGGCGCAAGATCATCGTGGACACGTACGGCGGTTATGCCCGCCACGGCGGTGGTGCGTTCTCCGGGAAGGATCCATCGAAGGTGGATCGTTCGGCCGCGTATGCCGCGCGCTGGGTCGCGAAGACCGTCGTCGCTGCCGGTCTCGCGCAGCGCTGCGAAGTCCAGGTCGCTTACGCCATCGGCGTGGCCGAGCCGGTCTCCCTCATGGTGGAAACCTTCGGTACAGGAAAGGCGCCCCAGCCCAACCTGGAAGCGGCCATCCGCAAGGTGTTCGACCTGACACCGAACGGCATCATCAAGGCTCTCGATCTCCGGAAGCCCATCTATCGTCCCACGGCGGCCTACGGCCATTTCGGCCGCGCATCGGAAACGACCACCGCCCACGACGTGCACGTCAAGCTGTTCACCTGGGAAGACACCCGGCTCGCCAATGAGCTCCAGGACGCGGTTCGCCGCTCCTGATTTCGCCTTTCATCCTGTAAAGACCCCGACACCATGACGACGACCAAGACTGCGAAGCCCGCACCAGCGGCGGGTTCCTACGACGTTAAGGACATCACCCTGGCCGACGAGGGCCGCCGCCGCACGGAGTGGGCGGAGCAGTTCATGCCCGTACTGCGCCAGATCCGCGAGCGCTTCACCAAGGAACGGCCCCTCACGGGCAAGAAGGTGTCCGCGTGCCTGCACGTGACGTCGGAGACCGCGAACCTCGCGATCACGCTCAAGGCGGGCGGCGCCGACGTCGCGCTCTGCGCTTCCAACCCGCTTTCGACGCAGGACGATATCGCGGCTTACCTGGCGCGGGATCACGGTGTCCGGGTCTTTGCCATCAAGGGCGAGGACAACGATTCGTACTATCGACACATCCAGGCGGCCATCGCCCACGAGCCCGACATCACGATGGATGACGGCGCCGATGTCGTGGGTGCCCTGCACATGGTTGCACTCGAGCGGTTGGACGACCTTGCTCCGCCGATCCGGAAGTGGGTCGAAGGACTCAGCAAGGACGAGCGGAAACGGATTCTCAACAAGGTCATCGGGGCCACCGAGGAGACCACCACCGGCGTCATCCGCCTCAAGGCGATGGCGCAGGAGAAGATCCTCCAGTTCCCGGTGATCGCGGTGAACGACTCGCAGACCAAGCACCTGTTCGACAACCGCTACGGCACGGGCCAGTCCACGCTGGACGGCATTGTCCGCGCTACCAACGTCCTGGTCGCCGGAAGCACGTTCGTGGTCGCCGGCTACGGCTGGTGCGGCCGGGGCTTCGCCATGCGGGCGCGGGGCATGGGTGCCCAGGTCATTGTGACCGAGGTGGATCCGCTCAAGGCGCTGGAAGCGCGCATGGACGGCTACCAGGTCATGCCGTTCGAGGAAGCGGCCAGGGTCGGCGACGTGTTCTGCACCGTGACCGGCAACATGCACGTCATCCGCATCGAGCACATGAAGCTCATGAAGGATGGCGCCATCATCTGTAACTCGGGCCACTTCAACGTCGAGATCGATCTCGAGACCCTGGCCAAGCAGGCCAAGGGCCCCCGAGCGGTGCGGGAGTTCGTGAACGAATACATACTCGGGAACAAGCGGATCTTTGTCCTCGGTGAAGGACGCCTCATCAACCTGGCCGCGGCGGAGGGCCACCCGGCTTCGGTCATGGACATGTCGTTTGCCAACCAGTCCCTGGCCGCAGAACATTTGGTGAAGATCGGGGGTACGTTATCGAAGGCGGTCCACCGGCTCCCGGTGCAGATCGACCAGGACGTTTCGCTGCTCAAGCTGACGGCGATGGGCATCCAGATCGATCAGCTTACGAAGGAACAGCAGAAGTACCTCGCTTCCTGGGATGCGGGGACGTAACCTCCGGAGAGATATGATCGAAGTCAGGGTGGCCCATCTCGGGCTGGACCGCACCACCAACACACCGGTGGTGATCCTGCAGGAAAAGGAAGGGGAGCGTGTGCTCCCCATCTGGATCGGTCCGGCCGAGGCGAGCGCCATCGCCATGGAGCTCGCGGGCGTGAAGTTTGCCCGTCCCCTGACGCACGATCTCCTCAAGCAGCTCATCGTCGGCCTCGGTGCCAAGCTGAACCGCGTGCTCATTACGCAGGTAAAGGAGAGCACGTACTATGCGGAGCTGGATGTCCGCCGCGACGATCACGTCATCCAGATTGATGCTCGGCCGTCCGATTCCATCGCCATCGCCCTGCGGCTCAACGCGCCCATCTTCACGCAAGAAGAGCTGCTCGAGCTGACCTCGGTCGACGCGGGCGACATCAAGGATGCCGGCTCCCTCGATGCGGACTCGCTCAAGAGCTATTTGCAGAACCTGGATCCGGAGGATTTTGGGAAGTTCACTCCGTAGACTAGGTCGTGGGTTCTTGGTGATGGGTGCTGGGTTGTTTGCACTCCTCCTCAGCCACTCTCCGCTGCTCTCACAGGAATCAGCTCGCCCCACCACCCAACACCCAGCACCCACCACCGCTGTTCTCTCTGGTACCATCCTCCTCTCTACCCCCAAGCCCATCCCGCTCGCCGGCGTTCTCGTCACGCTCCACCAGGTAGGTCTCAGCCGAACCGGGCCGCTGGATTCCATGAAGACCGACGCCGCGGGGAGATACCGCTTCGCAGTTCGCGATCCGGATACCACGTCGCAGTACGCCGTCGGACTCCGCCATGCGGGCGTGGGCTACGTCAGCCGGGCCGTGGGTCGGGGCGCCATCGTCAGCACCAACCTCGGCTCTCTGACGGTCTTCGATACCTCGTCCACGGTCGCGATCGAGGTGAGCCAGCGCCACCTGCTGGTACAGCCACCGTCAGCCGACGGCTCGGTGCCGGTGCTGGAGCTGATCGTGCTGCGGAACAGCAGCTCCCGCACGCGGATTCCCGCCGATTCCACCCAGCCCACCTGGAAGACCCATATCCTCGCCGAGGGGCAGGATCTCGAGCTGGGGGATAGCGACTTCGAGCACGGGGCAGTGCAGCACGGGGAAGGGGACTCGATAGCCGTCGTCGGGCCGATCACGCCGGGCGAAAAACAGATCGTGCTGACCTACGTGCTGCCGAGGAGAGTGCGGGAGTTGCGACTCCCTGTTGACCACGCGGCTGACACGCTCGGTATCATGGTGTCCGACACGCTCGCGCACTCGGTCGCGGGCCCGCTCGAAGCGCTCGGCGTCACGTCCTTCGAGAACATTCCCTACCTGCGGCTCGAGGCGAAGGACGTGAAACCGGGTGATGCGATCGTGGTCGCGCTTTCCCCGCCGCCCATGGAAGCCGTCGATTTCTGGTGGGTGGTCCTGCTGCTGACCGGCGGAGCGATGGCCGCGACGTGGTTCTCGTGGGTGAAGCAGGACCGGCTGCGCGCGGGACTCACGGACGAAGAGATTGCCGCACTCCAGGCGGTCGCGCGCGAAGCGCCGCTTGCGCCCCCAACCCGGTCACAGTAGGTTCGCCACACAATTGAATTCTTGCCCCTCGTTCCCCTCTCCTCTGGAGAGCGGTCAGGGGTGAGGCGAACGGGTCACGGAAGCCGGTGTAACTCCGGCGCGGCCCCGCCACTGTAACGGGCAGTCAGTAGCCACGGCTCAATCGCCACTGGGAAACCGGGAAGGCGAGCCGAGGCGCCCGAAGCCAGGAGACGCTCCGTTCGCAGCCACCTCAACGTCCTCGCGGGAGGGCTCGTGGGTCTGCGTAACGTTTGCGTGCGCGCTCACATCCATTCTCGCCGAGAGGGTGTGGGCGATTTCTTTTTCGCCCTCCTCTTCGGCATCACGCTGCTGCTCGCCGGGTGCCGCTCAGCGGCTCCGGCGCGGCCCGTCACGGTCACGGACGACCTCGGCAACCAGGTCGCGGTCAGCCGTGATGTGCGCCGCATCGTCTCGCTGGCACCATCGTCTACCGAGCTGCTCTTCGCGCTGGGTTTCGGCGACCGCCTCGTCGGCCGGACCCGCTGGTGCGACTATCCCGCCGAGGCCGCCGCCGTCCCGAGCGTGGGTGATGGATTGAATCCCAACCTCGAGGCCGTGGCCGCCACTCGGCCGGACCTCGTCGTGATGTACGCTACCACCGCCAACGCCCCCGCGGTGGAGCAGCTCCGTCGCCTCGGCATTCCCGCGATCAACATCAGGATGGACCGCCTCGCGGACGTGGCGCATTCCGCGCGGCTGCTGGCGCGGATCCTCGGCGACAGCGCCCGCGTGGATTCGATCGCGAGCCGCTTCGAGTTCGCGCTGGACAGCCTGGCGCGTGTGCCACGCAAGACCGCGCCACGCGTGGCGATGATCGCGTGGGACAACCCCCCCATGGTGATCGGCGCGGGGAGCTTCCTCAACGAGTTGATTGCGCTGGCCGGCGGGAAGAACGTCTTCGACGACCTGCCACAGCCCTCTCCAACCGTCAGCATCGAAACCATCGCCGCGCGAAACCCGGATCTCTTTCTCTCGCTCAACAGCGATACGACCGGCCCATCCTACGCTGCCAGGCCCGAGTGGCAGTCCATCAGGGCGGTTCGGCAGAAACGGTTCCAGTACCTGCACGGGACCGAGTTCAACCGGCCCTCGTTCCGTGCCGCCCAGGCCGTGGCGCAAATGGAAGCGCTATTCAAGGGGCGCCGTTGAAACGCTGGGCCCTTCTGGTTGCCGTTGCCCTGCTCGCGTTGCTGGTGGGAATCGCGGTCGGCCCCTCGTTCCTCTCGCCGGGGGAGGTAGTGAACGCGGTGCTCGGCAGGGGCGACGGTGCGGCCGTCGGAATCGTCCGCGACCTCCGCGCGCCGCGAGCGTTGCTGGCGTTCATGGTCGGGGGCAGCCTGGCCGTGTGCGGGGCCGCGCTCCAGTCGGTGGTGCGGAACCCGCTGGCCGATCCCTTCCTGCTCGGTTTGTCGGGAGGCGCGGGACTCGGGGCAGTGCTGGCGGTCGCGCTCCACCTGGGCACCGCATGGGCGCTGCCGGCCTCGGCCTTCGCCGGCGCGTTGGGGGCCGTGTGGCTGGTCTACCGGCTGGCGTTGGTCACCGGCTCGCTCCTGGATGGTCGGTTGCTGATTCTGTCCGGCGTGGTGGTGGGCGCGTTCACCGCGTCGATCATGGGCGCGGTGCTAGCCGTGTCTCCCGCGGCGGAGCTGCGGAACGCGCTGCTCTGGCTCATGGGCGGACTGAGCGGCGCGTCCTGGCAGAGCCTCTCGATATTCGCCGCGTATGCCGCCGTCCCCCTGGTGGTGATCTTCGCCGCCGCCCGACCGCTCGATCTCCTCTCCCTCGGAGAAGAGCCCGCGCAGTTCCTCGGCGCTGACGTCGGGCGCCTGCGCCGCCGGCTCTACCTGACGGCCTCGCTCCTGACCGCAGCCGCCGTCGCGGTATCCGGCATCATCGGCTTCGTCGGGCTCGTGGTGCCGCACGCGGTGCGCATGCGGTGGGGGCACGTACACCGCGCGCTCCTGCCGGCCGCGTTCCTGCTTGGTGGGGCACTCCTCGTGGTGGCCGATGCGGTGGCCCGCACCGCCTTCGCCCCTGTTGAGCTTCCGGTTGGTGTGGTGACCGCCTTGGTCGGCGTGCCCGTCTTCGCGGCACTGGTGAGACGATGGACGGCGTGATTCTCGAGGCGCGCGGCGCCACCCAGCGGTACCCCGGCGCAGCGGAGCCGGCACTAGCGGGGGTTTCGCTCGCGGTCGGCGCCGGGGATTTCGTGGGAGTCGTCGGCCCGAACGGCAGCGGCAAGACCACGCTGATCCGCGTCCTCACCGGGATGCTCGCGGTCGAGCAGGGCGAGATCCTCGTGGCCGGCAAGCCGGTAGGCGCCTGGAGCCGGAACGAAGTCGCGCGGCTGGTCGGCGTCGTGGTGCAACGCGAGGAGCCGGCGTTTCCGCTCCGCGTGCGGCAGGCAGTCATGCTCGGCCGGTATCCGCACCTTCCACCCTTCGGAGCCCCGCGCCCGCGAGACGAGGAGGTCGTGGACCGCGCGCTCGTCCTCTGCGACGTGACGCATCTCGCCAACCGGTGGGTGTCCACGCTGTCGGGTGGGGAGTGGCAGCGCGTACGGATCGCGCGGGCACTCGCCCAGGAACCGCGCGCGCTGGTCTTGGACGAGGCGACCGCGAACCTGGACCTCCGCCACGAAATGGAAGTGCTGGAGCTGGCCGCCGAGTTGAAGGAGCGGGAGGGACTCGGCGTCCTGCTGGTCACGCACCACGTCAACCTCGCGGTTCGCTTCGTGGACCGCCTGGTGCTGATGGACCGCGGTCGCATCCGGGCGGATGGGCCGCCGCGCGAAGTGCTCGCGCGCGAAGCGCTCGAGGAAGTCTTCCACTGGCCGGTGCGCACCGTCGAGTGGAACGGAGTCCCGCAGATCGTACCTGAACGTCATCGCACACAAAAGGACAAACCACAATGAAGTGCCGGGTTTCTTTGTCTTTGATTCTGTTTCCGATCGGCCTTTCCGCCCAGCAAGCCCCGCGTGACACCGCCACACTCGCGGAGATCGTGGTGACCGCCACGCGCGTGCCGGTCGCCCGCGCCGCGGTGACATCGAGCATCGCGGTGCTCAGGGGTGAGGACCTGCGGGCGCAGGGGGTCCGATACGTGGCTGATGCGCTGCGGAGCGTGCCCGGCGCCGCGGTCGTCCAGGCGGGGTCATTCGGTGGCGCGACGTCGCTCTTCCTCCGCGGTGGCGAGAGCGACTACGTCCAGGTGCTCGTGGACGGCGTGGCGGTCAACGCCGCTGGGGGGACGTTCGACCTGGCCAACCTCACCACCGACAACGTGGAACGTATCGAGGTCGTCGCCGGGCCCACGAGCGTGCTCTACGGATCTGACGCTGTGGCCGGCGTGGTCCAGGTCTTCACGCGTCGCGGGCAGGGGAAACCCCAGCTCGAGGCGGAGGTGAAGGGCGGGTCGCATGGATCGCTCTCGCTGGGCGCGGCACTCCGGGGCGGGGACGAGCGGCTCGATTATTCCTTCGACGTGACCCGCTTCACTACGGATGGCACCTACGCCTTCAACAACAATCACCGGAACGCGGTCGCGAGCGCGCGCGTGCGCGTGGCCCCCGATGCGCGGACCGACGCGACCTTCACGCTGCGCCACCGGGACGCCGTGTTTCACTATCCGACGGATGGCGGCGGCCAGCTCACGGACCACAACCAGTTCACCTTCGACGAGGGCACCACGTTCGGGCTCGACGCGGGACGCTTCTTCACCGATCGGGTCGAGGCGCGGGTGCTGCTTGCGGCCAACCAGGGCGACAACGGCTCCGATGACCGCAGTGATACGCCGGCCGACACTTTGGGCTTCTACGGCTCGGAGAGCATGACCCATTCGGCGCGCCGCTCGGCGGATGCGCGGGTCAACGTCCATGCAGGCATGGGCACGATTGCCACTGCGGGCGCGCAGGTGATGTACGAGACCGCGCGCGGCTTCAGCCAGTTCTCCAGCCAATTCGGACTGTCCACCGGCCAGGGCGATTTTCATCGCCTAAACCGCGGTTACTACGCGCAGGTCCTGGCCGAGCCTGTGGGTGGGCTGTCGCTAGCGGCCGGGGGGCGGCTGGATGACAACGAGACCTTCGGGAACTTCACGACCTACCGCGTGGGTGCGTCGTACCGCCTGCCTACCGGCTCGCGTGTGCGCGCGTCGCTGGGTACGGGCTTCAAGGAGCCGACGTTCGACGAGAACTTCGACACCGGCTTCTCGACCGGGAACGCTTCACTGAAGCCCGAGCGGTCGCAGAGCTGGGAGATCGGGCTCGAGCAGAGCATGCTCGGTGGTCTCGTCTTCATCAGCGGGACGTATTTCAGCCAGGACTTCAAGGACCTGATCCAGTACACGTTCCTCACGCCCACGCCCACCAGTCCTAACTACTTCAACATTGCCTCGGCAAAGTCGTCAGGCCTCGAGCTGGGCGCACGCACGGTCGTGGCGGGGCGGGTGCGGATCGAGGGGACCTACACCAGCCTCCACACCGAGGCAACAAACGCGGGCTACGACTCTGGTCCGGACGCCACGTTCGTGAATGGGGAGCGCCTCCTGCGCCGGCCCGCCACGACCGTCTCGGGTCACGCGGCGGTGGACTTCAAGCTCGGCAGCATTGGTGCGGGCGTGCGTTACGTGGGTGACAGGGCCGACCGTGACTTCTCGGCCTTTCCGTCGCCGCGGGTCACGCTCCCGGCCTATTCGGTGTTTGACCTCTCGGCTGAGCTGACGGTGATACCCGGCGCGCCTGGGCTCACGCTAACGGCGAAGATCGAGAACCTGGCGGACAAGCGGTATGAAGAGATCGCGAATTTCCCAGCGCGGGGTCGGAGCCTGTTCGTGGGAGGCCGTGCGCGGATCTAGCGATCAGGTTCGGCGGGTAAGCCCGCCACTCGGCTGGAAAACCGCTAAAGCGGTCACGAGACTGTCGCAGAAGCTACGATCTGGTCGCTTTAGCGACCATCAGCCGAGTGGCGGCCTTGGCCGCCGAACTCACATGGCGATCGGCGGGCGGCTGTTGGTGAAGGGCTAGCAGCAGGAGAAGAACGGAAGAAACTGACGGCTGGTGCTGTCCCAGACGAGTGACTGATGCGATTCATACCCCCATGTCACGCTGACCTGGTGTGATGCCTTCTCCACAATCGGTGCCGCCGCCCGGTAGTCCGATGGCCTGAAGTCGTCCTTCTGCAGGGGTTCCCTGGTGACCCCTTTGAGAGTGGCGGCCAGCCGGGCGCGAACGAGCGAGTCGTTGGCGGGATTTCCGCGTATCAACTCGGCACCGATCAGCTCGTAGTCGCTGTCCCAGGTGGTCGAGTACGCTTCCTGCCCATCGACCAGTATCGATAGCACAATCCTGAGGCTGTCATAGCGAGGTCCCCAAGCTCTGATCATGATCGAGTCAGCTCTGCCATCCCCTGTGAGTTCTCGGCCAACAGCGTGTCGGTACCACTCGGGGCCGTCGTCGACATCGATTCGCCTGGCCAGGGACCTGAGTGCGACGCAGCCTTCGATGCTATCGAGGCCGACCACACGGAACGCCTGGTGGGCCATGCGTAACTCCGTGAGGTCCGGGCGCATCGTGACCGCGTTTCCCCACTCGGGAAAGCTGTCCCGGGCGGGCGCAAAGGCCACGTGGAATGAGCCGGAGTCCGTGCAGACACCCACGGCTTTGGCTTGCAGTGATCCTTTTCGCGCGCGTAGAACACCGCCGTAGGTGTCTTCGGCTTCGACGAACTCATAGGCGATCGTGCGGCTGTTCACGGCAGCAGGTTGGGACGTGTAGCCTTGCTGGCGGACAAAGTCCTCGGCACACCGGACGGCACGGTCGCGTCCGGCGCGTTGTGAATCGGGCGGGCATTCACGCAGATCGTGGGTGAACGTGACCGGCGGCCGGTCCTGGCAGGCCCACGACACGGCCACGAGTGAAATACAGGCGGCATACCGGGCAAAGACAGTCACGGGCATACGCCGCCAAGGTAATGTGAATCTTCGCCCGCCTCCAAGTTCATCTCGCTTGACGTGGATGATTTCGCTCTCTACTTTGTCTCACAAAGTGCTTTGTCCGCGCCACCCACCGAGTGCCGTTGAACAGGAGACGTATGGAGCTGTCCATCCAGGGCGTATCGAAGACCTACCCCAACGGCGTTCACGCACTCAAAGACGTCTCCCTCACCATCCCGGCCGGCATGTACGGCCTCCTCGGCCCCAACGGCGCCGGCAAATCCACGCTCATGCGCATCCTCGCCACGCTCCAGGAAGCAGACCAGGGGAGCGTGCGCCTGGGAGACCCTTCGCTCCGCTCAGGGCAGGTCGACGTGCTGAACCAGAAGGACGAAGTCCGCAAGACGCTGGGCTACTTGCCACAGGAGTTCGGCGTCTACCCGAAGGTCAGCGCGGTGGACCTGCTCGACCACTTCGCGATCCTCAAGGGGATTATCGACCGCAAGGCGCGCAAGGAGGTCGTGGAGGCACTGCTTCGACAGACGAACCTGTGGGAGGTGCGGAAGCAGAAGCTGGGTGGGTACTCCGGTGGCATGAAGCAGCGTTTCGGGGTCGCCGTGGCGCTGCTGGGCAACCCGAAGCTGATGATCGTGGACGAGCCGACTGCCGGTCTCGACCCGGCCGAGCGCGTGCGTTTCCTCAACCTGCTGAGCGAGCTGGGCGAGAACAGCGTCGTCATTCTCTCGACTCACATCGTCGAGGACGTCACCGAGCTCTGCACCCGGATGGCGATCATCGACCGCGGCGAGATCCTCCTCGAGGCCGAGCCGCTGCGCGCGGTCGCTGAATTAAAGGGACGGATCTGGCGTCGCGTGATCGACCGCGGGGCCCTGGCGGAGGTGGAGCGGGAGCACACCGTCATCTCCACTAAGCTCCAGGCGGGCCGCACCGTCGTGCACGTCTACCGCGACGCATCGCCCGGCGCGGGCTTCGAGCCCGTGGAGCCGGCCCTCGAAGACGTCTACTTCAGCACCATGGCGGGCCGCATCGGCCGGCGTCGTGAGCAGCCTGTGGAAGCATGAACAGCATCGCGATGACAAAGTGGCTGGAGATTTCCCGGTTCGAGCTGACCTTTCAGCTCCGACGCTGGTCCACCTGGGTGTTTTTCGCCCTCTTCCTGTTGCCGCTGATGGGCCAGGCGAACAGCCAGGCGATCCAGGCGCGCGCCGCAGAGATGCTCTTTACCTCACCGCTCCTCATTGCGAAGAGTTGTGCCACGATGAGCATGCTGGCGCTGCTCATCATGGCTGCGGTCGCGGGTGATGCGGCCACACGCGACATCCAGACGCGACTGGAGCCGCTGATGCACGCGGCACCCATCGGCCGGGCCGCATACCTCGGCGGCCGCTTCTTCGGCGCCTTCATGGTGATGGCGCTGTACCTGGTCGTAATACCGGTCGCCCTGATGATCGCCCCGCTGCTTCGCTCGGACATCGGGCCGGAGCTGCTGGGGCCGTTCACCCTGGTGCCATATCTCCAGGCGTACTTCCTGCTGATCCTGCCGAACACCTTCGTGGCGATGGCGCTGCTGTTCGCGGTGGCGACGCTGGTGCGGCACATCATGGGGAGCTACCTCGGCGCCGCCATGCTGTTTGCCGCGACGCTCCTCAGCACCATGTACATCGGCGTCGTGCTGGGCCAATGGGAACTGGCCAAGCTGATCAATCCGCTGGGCCACGCGTCGCTCGAGCTCCTGGGGCGTTCCTGGTCACCCGGAGACCTGAACACGCGCCTGGTCGGCCTGGATGGCGGGCTGTTGTGGAACCGGTTGCTCTGGCTCGGTGTCGGGTTGGCCGTACTCGCGTTTGCCTATACGCGGTTCCGCTACGAGGATGGCAAGGCCCGCCGGTGGTGGCCGCTCGGCCGCAAGGCGTGGACCAAAGACCTTGCTGACTCCGTGCGCAACGCGCCCCTGGTCATTCCCAGCGCACCACGGGAATACGGTACCGTGGGCCGCGTGCGGCAGACGCTTTCAATCGTGCGCGATTCGATGCGGGAGATCTTTACCGGTTGGAGCTGGCTGGCGTTGCCGTACATGGCGATGCAGATCACCGGCGGCCAGCAGATGCTGGTCGCCAGGGGCCAGCCGATCCTGCCCACCACGGGCCGCATCCTTTCCGGCTTCGGCGACATCCCGTCCCCCATGCTCGCGGGCGTCTTCGCGCTCATCGTCCTCTTTGCCGGGGAGCTGGTCTGGCGGGAACGCGATGCAAACCTCGAGGGCCTGGCCGACGCGTCCCCGGTGCCGGACGGGCTGCGCTTTGTCGGGAAGCTGCTGGCCCTGTGGGTTTTCATCGTCGCGGCGATGGCGCTGTTGGCGCTGAGTGGCATCATTATCCAGGTGTCCCGCGGCTGGTACGATTTCGATCCGGCTCTTTACCTGAAGGTTCTGTTCGGGCTCGACATGATCGGCCCGCTCGTGTTCGCGCTGTTCGCGCTGTCGGTGCACGTCCTGGTGAACCAGAAACACGTCGGGCACGTGGTGGTGGTTGTGCTCGTGCTCGTCGTGGGCGGGCTCACAAAGCAGCTCGGCTTCGAACACCCCCTCCTGCTCCCCTTTTCCGGCCGCGGCTGGATCTACTCCCCCCTCCGCGGCTTCGAGCCCTTCACCGAACCGTTGCTCTGGTTCGCGCTGTACTGGGCCGGCTGGACGCTCCTGATCGCGACTGTCGCGCGACTGTTCTGGGTGCGGGGCGTGAAGCAGGGGATCGCCGAGCGCGTGCGTATCGCCCGTCAGCGATTCACGGGCCGGATGGTCGCTGCGGCCATGGGCGTGGTGGGGCTCATCGTGCTCACCGGCGCCTTCGTGTTCTACAACACCAACATCCTCAACGCCTACCAACCGGTCACCGAAGGTCCCCGGCGACAGATCGAGTACGAGCGGCGCTACCGGCGCTATGAAGACGTGCCGCAGCCACAGATAGCCACGACGAAGCTGGAGATCGAGATCTATCCCGGCCGGCACGAGGCCGACGTGCGCGGCGTATATCAGCTCGTAAACCGCACGCCGCGACCGATCGACACGATCCACGTGGCCATCTCGTCCGAGGTCGAAACGAAAGAGGTTGCGTTCGGGCAGACGGCGCGGGCCGCCCTCATCGACGAAGAGATGGGGCACCGCATCTACCAGCTGGAGCAGCCGCTCCCACCCGGCGACTCGCTCTCGATGACGTGGCATGTGCGCTACTACAAGCCCGGCTTCCCGGCTCGCGGCACCAACACCGCGGTAGTCGCGAACGGCAGCTTCATCGAGCTGCACGGATGGCGGCCGCTCATCGGCTACCAGTCATACCGGGAGATCAGCGGCGCGGTCGAACGGAGGGAGCAGGGGCTAGCCTTTCGGCGGGACGTGGCAGCACTGGACGACGTCCCGGCACGAAGCAGGCAGAATGGGCAGGAGCCGGGCCTGCTGGACATCACCGTTGGCACGGCGGCTGGCCAGACCGCGATCGCCCCCGGTGAGCTAAACCGGACCTGGGAGAGCGATGGCCGGCAGTACTTCCACTACGTGACCAACGAGCCCGTCGGTCCCGGCTACGCGATCTTCTCAGCGGACTATGCGGTGGGCAAGGCGCGGGCCGGCGATATCGCGCTCGAAGTTGTCCACCATCCGCCCCACGATCTGAATGTCGAGCGGATGCTCCGCAGCATGCAGCGGTCGCTCGCGCAGTTCACGACGCGATTCGGTCCGTTCCGTCCCAGTGTGCTCCGCCTGGTGGAATACACCGGGGACGGCGGTGGCAGTCTCCATGCCACCCTCGGCACCATCTGGTACCAGGAGCTCTTCTCGCTCTTCGACACCGAGCACGACACCCGGAAGATCGACCTGCCGTTCGCGGTCGTGTCGCACGAGGTGGCGCACCAGTTCCAGCCGATCACCGCGGCGGTCGAGGGCCGAGCCCTCCTCAGCGAAAGTTTCGCCTGGTACGCCGCGCTGAGCGTCATTGAAGAGGAGTACGGCACTGAACACCTGGGACGATTCCTCGACTTCATGCGCCGGGACTACCTGGACCCGCGCGCCCGGGCCAGCGTCCCGTTGCTGCGCGCCTCCGACTACTTCCTCGGCTATCGCAAGGGCCCGTTCGCCATGTACGCGCTGCGGGAATACATGGGCCAGGAGAAGGTGGACCTGGCCTGGCGGCGGTTGCGCGCCCTGCACGCCTCGAGCGAGCCGCCCTTTGCGACTTCCCTCGACCTGCTGCGCGAGCTGCGGAAGGTCACCCCCGACTCGCTCCAGACGCTCCTCGGCGATCTGCTCGAGCGGAACACGTTCTGGGAGCTGGAAACGCGCCAGGCCACCGCGCAGGAGATCGCGGGCGGTGCGTGGCAGGTGGGCATCGAGGTCGTGTCGAGGAAAGTGGCGGTGGACACGGCGGGCACCGAGACGAACCTGCCGATGAACGATCTCGTCGAGATCGGTGTCTACGCTCTTGACGCGGAAGGCGGCAAACAGCTTCACCTGGCGAAGCATTTCATCCGGACAGGGTCGCAGACGATCACGGTCACCGTCCCGGGTAAGCCAGGCCGCGCCGGGATCGACCCGCGCCATCTCCTGATCGACGTGGACATGGACAACAACATCAAGGACGTGACGACGAAGGGCAGGGAGTGAAGCCATGAACGACGCCTTGGCGGTCTATTTCACTCGTTCGAGGGAAAACACCAGCGGTGTCCGCGTCGTTTCCAGCGTCGCCGTCCATGCGTCCGCGGAGTCCCGTTTCCAGACGAAGTGATGCCGCGGCGGGTTGGGTGCTTCAAACGCGATAATGGATGTATCGAGTCGAATGGCCCGCCACCGGTCACGCGCAGTCTCGTAGAAAACGGCACTGTCCTGCCAGTACACCCGGCTGCTGTCCCGGACGCGGGTCAGCCCCCGGTCCTCGTAGTTGTGGATGACCATCAGCGAGTCGGACACGAACCGGTACGTCTCGTAAGGCACCGTAATGCCCGTCATGTCGTGCCAGGTTCCCTCGATCCAGCGCAGGTTGTTCATCGCACTCGGCGTGAACGCGGGAGTTGGCGTGGCGGGACGCGACGTCTCGCAGGCGACCAGGAGGAGCATGAGGCTGGCGATCAGGCCGGGGGACGCGTATGTCATCGTGACTCCAACAATGTGTCGTTCAGTGCTTCAGCACCTCGCCGAGCGCGCCCTTAAGGGCGCGATTTCGGCGGGCGCTTGGGTTTCTCGACGAATCGGTAGCTCGCGTGTGAGTCGTAGTTCATGCCGTGCTTCTTCTTCAGCTCCTTGATCTTCCGCAGGTCGGTCGTCGTGTGCGGACTCGCCACCCCGCCGCCGAACGGCTCGAAGGTGTGCAGCAGTGTTTCCTCGAGGCAGCTGTCCAGTG
>CAMDCH010000005.1:0-30328 GCA_945889655.1 bacterium HR33 | reverse complement strand
GGACACCCGCTCGGCGGGTTCACGGGCGAAGGTGGGTCTCCCTGTAGCACGATGCGCTCCCGCCTGGCCGCGGGGTCCGGCACCGGCGCGGCAGACAGTAGCGCGCGCGTGTACGGGTGACTCGGCCGCTCGTACAGCGCGCCCGCATCTGCGACTTCCATCAGGCGGCCGAGGTACATCACCGCGACCCGGTTGGCGATGTGCCTCACGACCGCGAGGTCGTGCCCAATGAACAGGTAGCTCAGGTTGTGGCGAGTCTTCAGCTCGGCCAGCAGGTTGAGCACCTGCGCCTGCACGGAGACGTCCAGCGCCGAGACGGGTTCGTCGAGCACCAGGAACTCGGGACCCACCGACAGGGCCCGCGCGATGCCCACCCGCTGGCGCTGGCCGCCCGAAAGCTCGTGCGGGAACCGGTCGAGATAATCCGCGTCGAGCCCGACCTCCCCGAACAGCGCCGCGACCCGGTCGCGCGCTGCGGGTCCGCGCGCGATTCCGTGGACCTCCATCGGCTCGGCGACCGCCGTCCCGACGCGCATCCGCGGATTCAGCGATCCGTACGGATCCTGGAAGACGATCTGCATGCGCCTGCGGAAGGTCCGCAGCGGGGCGGGCGCGAGTGAGGCGAGATCCACGCCGTCCACCGAGACGCGGCCTCGCGTGGGTTCGACCAGGCGAATCGCGCAACGCCCGAGGGTGGTCTTGCCACTCCCGCTCTCTCCCACCAGCGCCAGCGTCTCACCGCGCGCGACCGACAGCGAGACGTCGTTGACGGCGACGAGCCGTTTGCGCGAGGCGAACAGGCCCGACTCGACCGGAAATTCCTTCACCAGCGACTCCACCTGGAGCAGCGGTGTCGCCGTCATGGAGCCCGCCGGCGCTGCGGTTCTTCCACGAGCCAGCAGCGCGATGCGTGAGCGTGCCCCGCCGCGAGCAGGCCCGGCTCTTCCCTCGTGCAGCGATCCCATGCGTGACGGCAACGCGGATGAAATCGGCACCCCGAGGGCCAGGCCGTGGCGGGGGGAACGGATCCGGGAATGGCGGCGAGCACCGGTTGCGGGCGGTCCACGCGCGGTGCCGCCTGGAGCAGTCCCTCGGTGTACGGGTGCCGGGGACTCCGGAAAATCTCCGTAGTCGCTGCCTGCTCCACGATCCGCGCGCCGTACATGACGGCCACCCGGTCGGCCATACCCGCGACGACGCCAAGGTCATGAGAGATGAGCAGTACGGCGAGCCCGAGCCGCTGCTTCAGCTCGGCGAGCAGCTCCAGGATCTGCGCCTGTATCGTCACGTCGAGCGCGGTGGTGGGCTCGTCGGCGATCAGGATCTTCGGCTCGCACGAGAGCGCGATGGCGATCATGATGCGCTGCTTCATGCCGCCGGAGAGCTGGTGCGGATAGCTCGCGTAGCGCTCATCGGCGTCCGGGATCCCGACGAGCTTCATCATCTCGACCGCGCGGGCCTTTGCCGCGGCTCGATCGACGTCCCGGTGGGCGCTGACGGTCTCGGCGATCTGGTAACCGACGGTCAGCACCGGGTTCAGGCTGGTGGACGGTTCCTGGAACACCATGCCGATTTCCCCGCCGCGCACCCGCCGCAACTCCTCTGCGGGCAGTGTGAGGATATCCCGTCCCTGGTATTCGATCCGGCTTTCCGGCGCGATGCGGCCCGGGGCAGCGACCAGCTTGAGAATCGACAGCGCTGTCACCGTCTTGCCCGAGCCCGACTCGCCCACGATGGCGAGTGTTTCGCCGGCCGCGAGGTCGAACGAGACGTCATCCACTGCGCGGGCATTTCCCCGCGGCGTGGAGAACGTGGTCGTGAGACGCCGGACCGTCAGCAGCGCGGTCATCGGGCGCTCCCCCGCGTCTCGTTTGCTTCGCGCAGGCCTTCGCTGAGCCAGGCGAAGGTCAGCACGCTGAGCGTGAGATAGATGCCGGGACCAAGCGCATTCCAGGGAGCCTGTCGCAGCGTCTCCTGGCCGTCGGCAATCATCCGGCCAAGGGTCGCCGTGGGCTGCGGGATGCCGAGGCCGAGGTAGGAAAGACCGGCTTCCGCCAGCACCATGGTCGCGACGCCGAGGGCACCCGAGACGAGGATCGGTCCGGCCACGTTAGGGAGGATGTGACGGAGCACCGTCGGGACCAGCGGCAAGCCGAGCGCGCGAGACGCCAGGACGAAGTCCCGTTCACGCAGGCTCAGCACCTGTGCCCGCACGAGCCGGCTGGTGTCGAACCAGCTCGTGAGTCCCAGGACCAGCACGAGCATGAGCGGAGTAATCCCGGAGCCCTGCCAGAGCGCGGCTACCATGAGGAGGAGGAAAAGCCGTGGGAACGCCAGGATCACGTCCACCCCGCGCATGAGTACGGCGTCGACTTTCCCGCCCACCATTCCCGCGGTGAGGCCCACGAGCGCTCCGACGGTGAGCGAGAGCAGGACGGAGACGCACGCGATGCCCATCGAGATCCGGGCGCCCTGGAACACGCGCGTCAGCACGTCGCGGCCGAAGAAGTCGGCCCCGAGCGGATGGCTGAGAGACGGCCCGGCGTACTGCAAGGCCGGCTGGTGAGTGTCAGGGTGATATGGGCTCAGGATCGGCCCCACCACCGCGGCGGCGGCGAGGAGGGCGATCACGGCGAGCGCAGCGCGAACGCGGAGAGTCACGCGCGGGTGCGGGGGTCGGCCCAGCGGTAGAGCAGGTCCGCCCCAAGGTTCGCCACGGTGACGACGACCGCCGCGACGATCGCGGCCCCGGTCACCAGGTCGTAATCGCGCGCCCCGATCGCCTTCGCGGTGAGGTAGCCCATGCCTGGCCACTGAAAGACCGTCTCCACCAGTATGGCCCCGGAGAGGAGCGTCGACAGCGACGTGGCGAAGAGCGTCACGGTCGGAAGAAGCGCGTTGCGCAGCGCATGCCGCACGACGACGGCCCGTTCCGGGAGTCCCTTGGCGCGCGCGGTGCGCATGAAGTCATGGCGCGTGACGTCGAGCACCTCGGCCCGCTGGTAGCGGGATGTTGCGGCCGCGCCGATGAGACCGAGCGTCAGCGCGGGCAGGGCGACGTGCGAGACCATGTCGGCGAACCCCACCGCGCTCCAGGGCGGCGCGTTGGACCAGCCCAGGCTCGTACCGCCAAGGGCAAACCACCGCAGCTTCACCACGAAGAGGAGAATCAGGAGGGTACCGAGCACGAAGGTCGGTGTCGAAAAGACGGCAAGAGCAATGCTCGAGGTCCAACGGTCAAACGCCGTGCCGGCCCGGACACCCTGGAAGACGCCGAGCGTCACTCCCAGCCCGAAGTCGATGAACAGCGCGGCGATCGCGAGTACGAGCGTGTTCCCCATCGCCTCGCCCAGGGCATCAGCAGCGGGCCGATGCTGGGAGATCGACGTTCCAAGGTTTCCCCGGACGACATTGGCCACGTATCGGAGGTACTGGATGTGAATGGGCTGGTCGAGTCCCCATTGCTGCCGCCGGGCGGCTCGCTCTTCTACCGAACCGAAACGGCCCTCCGTCGTGAGGCCGGGATCGCCCGGCGCTACGCGGAGGAGTACGAATGTCAGCGTCATCACGGCCAGCACCACGAGGATCGATTGGAGGAGCCGGTCGGCGACGAACTTCGTCACGTCAGGGGGAAGCCGGTGCGGGGGTGATGCGATCCCGCGGGATCATTTGTCCCGCCGCGACCCGCCAGGTCCACAGGGTCGACAGCCACTGCTGCGGCGGCGTGGTGACGTTCTCATAGCGGCGATGGATGGCTGTCGGCTCAAGGGGCGAGTAGAGCCAGATGCCCGGCGCATCGCCGTTGACGGTGGCGAGCGCCTCGCGCCACCTGGCCCGTGCGGCCCCACTGTCCCGGGTCGCGATGGCCTGTTCCACCAGGTTGTCGAACTCCGGGCTCGAGTAGCCACCGACGTTGCTCTCGCCGATCGCGGACGTGGTGAAGATCTGGCGAAGGCCGGAGGGCGAGGGATCCTCGCCCCAGTTGATGAACATGGCGTCGAAATCGCCGCTGGGGATGGCCGCACGCATCGAGTTGAATTCCACCGGCTTCGCGATCACCCTGACCCCGATCCGCGCGAGATTGTCCCGGAGGATTTCCACCGTGCGGATACGGTTGTTGCTGGAGCTGGGATGGATAATCTCGAATTGCAGCTTCACCCCGTTTCGCTCCCGGACACCATCACCGTCGGTGTCGCGCCATCCGGCCGTCTCGAGGGTGGTCCGTGCGCGGAGGGTGTCGTACGCGAGCTGCGGAATGGTCGAATCGTTGCCGAGTTGTGTCATGCGTGAGAGGGGCCCGACCGGCACGCGGGCATAGTCCGAACCAAACATGCGCTCGATGAGCGCGGGACGATCGACGCCCAGCGTAATCGCGCGGCGCACCTCGCGGTCGCCGAGGACCTGGTGCGGTCGGGTGCGGCTCTTGCGCGCGTGGAGATTGAAAGCGAGGTAGTTGAAACTTGCCGACTGACGCAGCTCCACCCTGAACTGTGGCAATGCCGTGACCTGGGGGACGTCGTCCTTGGTGCCGATGGGATTCAGCAGATCCGCCTGGTCCGCCAGTATCAGCGCGCGCGCCGTGTTCACATCACTGGCGATGTTGAACACGACGTTGCTCAGGCCCGGGCGGCCGAGAAAAAACGTCGTGTCGGCGGCGAACTGCACTGAGGCGCCCGCTTTCCACTGTACGAAGCGGTACGGGCCGTTACCCACCATCGGGGCGCGCACGAACGGATGGGATTCCAGCCGTGAGATGGGAACGGTGTCCAGCATGTGTTTCGGTATGATGCGCATGCTGTACGTCGCATCATAGAACTGCTCGGGGTACGGCTTGCTGAACCGGAACACGGCGGTGCGCTCATCGCGGGCGGTGACGGACGAAATCAGGGCGAGGAGTGACCGGGCGTTCGCGCCGATCACCGGGTTCCGGTAGACGCTGAACGCAAACGCCACGTCCGCAGCGGTGACTGGTACTCCGTCCTGCCACTTGGCGCGGGGGTCCAGCTCGAATGAGATGGTGAGGGAATCCTCGATTTTCCACGAGCGGGCGAGACGGGGCTGGAAGCCGGCATCGCCGATGGTGTTCAGGGATGGACCGATATCAGCCAGTTTCTGGAACAAAAGATCGCTGGCCAGCTCGCCCGGCTGGGTATGCACCACCGGCGGGAGCAGCGCGTCGGGTTCGGCGCCCAAGGCCACGATCGCCGTCCCGCACGGCGAGCACTCCGCCGCCTCCTGCTCGCAGCCGCTGAGCAGGGCGATGAGTCCGATACTCGTCACGATGCGAGAAACGGGGCGGCTGGTCATGGATGTAGTAGGAAAAGGGTGCCTGTATCTATAAGGAAAGCGGCTCGTCGGACAGAGGGGGGTGAAACGAGGGAAACGGGAAAGGGGAAGCGGGAAGGGGTACAGTCGGAGACTCACCGCCTCCACGTCCACGACGTGTCTCCGAACCGGGACAGTTCCGACGGGTCAGGAAGGATCTCCGTTGTCTTCCAGCCACCCTCCCACTCATCCTGGAACCCGGCGCCGATTGCGTCCGCGACATCGTGGAACGTCACGCTGGTGCCGAGTGACCCCCGAAGGGATGTGGCGCCTTGAGGGGCGGCAATGCCGCGCGTGACACGCGAGACGAGGTCCTGTCCATCCGCCATGAGGATGGAGCCGTGCTGAAGAAACGCGTTTCCTTCGCGGACCTGGGCTGACCCCACCAGCTTCCTCCCGGCGACGGTCACCTCTCCGCCCGCCGGCGATGCAAAACAGGCGCCGGCACCGACCCCGGCGTGGCCACCTGCCGGCCGGGACGCCAGCCGTGTCTCGACCCCCAGCCCCCGCAGCGCCCGCGCGATGAGCCCGTGCACGAGGAGGTACGTCTCGGCGAGGGAAGGAAACGCGTGAACGGGCGCGGCGACGGCGTAGGTAACCTCGGCGTCGTGCCACACGGCGCGACCACCGGTCGGGCGTCGCACGACATCCAGGTCCAGCGATTCGATCAGTATCCGGTCATAGCGGGAGAGCGCGGGCTCATTGCGCCCGAACGAAAGGCAGGCGGGGGACCAGCGGTAGAGTCGCACCCACGCCTCTCCAGCCTGCGCGCGACGGAGGAGCGTCGAGTCTGCCGCCATGTTCCAGGCGCCAGGCCGCCCCTGTGGATCGATCCAGATTCGCCAATCGAGGGCGGGTAGGCGGGCGGGCGGGTAGGCGGGTGTGTCGAGGAGGGCTGCCCGGCTACCCGGCTGCCCGCCTGCCCGTCTAGGCATACGTCTCCGTCGGCGGGCACACGCACACGAGGTTGCGGTCGCCAAAGGCGCCTTCGATGCGCCCGACGGCCGGCCAGATCTTGTGGATGCGGGTTGCCGCGGTAGGGAAGGCCGCGTGCTCGCGGGAGTACGGCCGGTCCCAGGTGTCCACCAGCAGGTCGCCGAGCGTGTGGGGCGAGTTGGTGAGCACGTTGTTCTCGCGCGGCGCCTTGCCTTCCTCGATCTCCCTGATCTCCTGCCTGATGGCGATCATCGCGTCGCAGAAACGGTCCAGCTCGGCCATCGACTCGCTCTCGGTCGGCTCGATCATGAGCGTGCCCGCGACCGGGAACGAGACCGTCGGCGCATGGAAGCCGTAATCGATCAGCCGCTTGGCGATGTCCTCGACCTCCACGCCCGCCGACTGCCTGAACGGACGCGTGTCGACGATGCACTCGTGCGCGATGAGGCCGTGCTGCCCGGTGTACAGCAGCTCGTAGTGGCCTTTCAGGCGCTTCGCGATGTAGTTCGCGTTGAGGATCGCCATCCGGGTCGCGTCGGTCAGACCGTCCGGTCCCATCAGCGCGATGTACGACCACGAAATCGGCAGGATCGAAGGGCTGCCCCACGGACCGGAGGATACAGTCCCGAACGACTTCTTGTGGCCGAGGTCGATGACCGGGTGGTTCGGCAGGAACGGGACGAGGTGCTTCGCCACGCCGATGGGGCCCATGCCCGGGCCGCCGCCGCCGTGCGGGATGCAGAACGTCTTGTGCAGGTTGAGGTGGCAGACGTCCGCGCCCATGTCGCCCGGGCGGCAGAGACCCACCTGCGCATTCATGTTGGCGCCGTCGAGATAGACCTGCCCGCCATGCTGGTGAACGATGCGGCACATCTCGCGGATGCCGGCTTCGAAGACGCCGTGCGTAGACGGATACGTCACCATCAGCGCGCCGAGCGTGTCCTTATGCTGCTCGGCCTTGGCGCGGAGGTCCGCGAGGTCCACGTTGCCCTGCGTGTCGGTCTTCACGACCACCACGTCGAACGCGGCCATGACCGCGCTGGCCGGGTTGGTCCCGTGCGCTGACTGGGGAATGAGGCAGGTGGTCCGGTGCGGCTCCTTGCGGGCGTGATGGTACGCGCGGATAGCCAGGAGCCCCGCGTACTCGCCCTGGGACCCGGCGTTCGGCTGGAGCGAGACGCCGGAGAAGCCAGTGATCTCGGCGAGCCAAGCCTCGAGCTGTTCGAACATCTCCGTGTAGCCCTCGGCCTGGTCGCGTGGCGCGAACGGGTGGAGCCGGCCGAAGCCCGGGAGCGTCACGGGGATCATCTCGGTGGTCGCGTTCAGCTTCATGGTGCACGAACCGAGCGGGATCATGGCCGAGGTGAGGGAGAGGTCGCGGTCCTCGAGCTTCTTGAGGTGCCGCAGCATCTCCGTTTCCGAGTGGTAGCGATTGAAAACCTGGTGCTCCAGGAACTTCGAGCGGCGTTGCAGGCTGACCGGGATCCCGGACTCGGCCTTGCCCACGAGGCTTCCGGCGTCCGGGGCGGTCCTGCCCAGCGCAAAGATGCGGAGCAGTGCGTTCACGTCCTCCAGCGACGTGGTTTCGTCCAGCGCCACGCCGATCCGCGTCGCGGAGACCGCGCGCAGGTTGACCCGCGCCTTCCTGGCCTCGGCGTGAATACGCCTGGCGAGCGAAGCGGTCGTCTCCACGCAGACCGTGTCGAAGAACGATTCGTGCACCACCCGGTACTTGAGGCGCTCTACGCCCGAAGCGAGCGTGTTCGCAAGCCGGTGGGTGCGCTCCGCGATCTTCTTCAGTCCTTCCGGGCCGTGATAGACCGCGTACATGGCGGCCGTCACGGCCAGCAGCACCTGCGCGGTGCACACGTTGCTGGTCGCCTTCTCGCGGCGGATGTGCTGCTCGCGGGTCTGGAGCGCCATCCGAAGCGCCGGGCGTCCGGCGCGATCCTTTGATACCCCGATGATGCGCCCGGGCAGGAACCGCTTGTAGTCGTCTTTCGTCGCAAAGAAGGCGGCGTGCGGGCCGCCGTAGCCCAGCGGGACGCCGAACCGCTGCGAGTTGCCCACGGCGATATCCGCCCCCCAGCTCGCGGGTCCCTCGAGCAGGGTCAGCGCGAGGAGATCGGTGGCCACCGCGACCAGGGCCCCGGCCTTGTGAGCCGCTTCGGTGACAGCGCGGTAGTCGTGCACGTCACCGTCGGTCGACGGGTACTGGAGCAGGGCGCCGATGACATCGGGTCCGAACTCGAAATTCATGGCCGGGCCGACGACTACTTTCACGCCCCGTGGTTCTGCGCGCGTCTGCACGACGGCGATCGTCTGCGGATGACACTGCTCATCCACGAGGTAGACCGGATGATCGCGGTGCACCACCGCTTCGGTCAGGTGCACCGCCTCGGCGGCCGCGGTGGCTTCGTCGAGCAGCGAAGCGTTCGCGACCGGCAGGCCCGTGAGATCCGAGACGACCGTCTGGAAGTCGAGCAGCGCCTCGAGCCGTCCCTGCGCGATCTCGGCCTGGTACGGGGTGTACGCGGTGTACCAGCCGGGATTCTCCAGGATGTTCCGGAGGATGACCGGGGGCGTGAAGCAGTCGGAATAGCCCATGCCGAGGTACGACCGGAAGACCTGGTTGCGTCCCGCGAGGGATCGCAGCGCGTCGAGCACCTCCGGCTCGCTGCGCGCGGCGGGGAGCTTCAGCGCCCGGCGCAGGCGGATGTCTTCGGGAATGACGGCATCGACCAGATCGTCCAGCGACTTCCAGCCCAGGACGCCGAGCATCGCGGGAAGGTCTTCCTCGCGGGGTCCGATGTGGCGGGTGACGAACCGGTCGGGATGGGGCAATTGCCGTCTCTCGCCGCTCCCTCGCTGCGCTCGGGGCCGCGGCTCGGGATGACGCTTAGTGACGCTTTTTTTGGGCATCAGACTCTGAGATGAAACGGGAACGGGAAGAAGGCGGAGCTACTCTCCAATGTGACCGGCGTAGTCGCTGGCGCTGAGCAGGTCTTTCAGCTCGGCAGGATTCTTGACCTTCAACTTGATCATCCAGCCTTCTCCATAGGGATCCTTGTTGATGATCGCCGGATCCTTCTCGAGGGCGTCGTTGATTTCCACGACTTCGCCGCTGATCGGGCAGTACAGCTCGGAGACCGCCTTGACGGCTTCGATCGTACCGAAAACATCCATCCGGCTGCACTTGGTTCCCGGCTTGGGCAGGTCGACGTAGACCACGTCGCCGAGCTCGCCCTGGGCGTAGTCGGTGATGCCGATCAGCACGATGTTCTTCTCGTCAGACATCTTCACGTACTCGTGCTCTTCGGTGTACTGGAGGATGTCGGGGATTTCAGACATAAGCGGGTTTAGTCTCGTGTTGAGTGCGGGTGCGGGATCAGGTTACCCGCCCCTGTCTGGGGTGTCAAGCCGATCCGGCGCCGGATTTTTTCGCTCGGAGAAGGATGGTCTGCCATGCTTCGCGCGCCCGTGTTTCGAGCTGGGCGAGGTCGCCGTCGTTGTCGATCACGACATGGCTGCGCTCCCGCTTATGGACCGTGGAAAGCTGGGAGGCGATCAGGCGATCGGCATCGCGGTCCGAGAGGTGTCGCTCCTTCATCAGCCGCGCCCGTCGCGTTTCGACCGGCGCGTCCACCAGCACCACCAGGTCGAAATCGTCGGGGTTCAGCACCTCGAACAGCAGGGGAATCTCGTTGACCAGGACCTGGTCGCCGCGCCGCCCGGCCTCCTCGGCCAGTTCGTTACGGCGGCGCTTCACGGCCGGATGGACGATTGCGTTCAACGACGCGAGGGCATCGTCGTCTCCCATCACCTTGCCGCGCAGGGCATCGCGGTCCAGCGAACCGTCCTCCCGCAGCATCTGGTGGCCGAACCGGCGCGCGATCGCGGCCAGGATGGGAGAGCCGGGGGACTGCACTTCGCGAACGATCTCGTCGGCGTCGACGACCGTCGCACCCCATCCCCGAAACCATTTTACGACTGCGGATTTCCCAGCTGCCGCGTTTCCGGTGACGGCGACGTTTAGCAAGGGATTAGGGATTGGGGATTGGGGATCAGGGACTGGGGTGTGCGACGAGCGGTTGGGACTGACCCGGTGGCCTGTAGCACGCGAGCCCCTAATCCCCAACCCCGAATCCCCTTCACAGCAGAGCCACCTGCGCCGCATCGAACTTGGGAACGCGGTGGCAATGCCGGCACCGCGCCTCGTAGCTCTCGCTCCCGCCGACCATGATGGTGGGCGAGTCGTAGAGGGCGGGGCGGCCGTTGATGAGGCGCTGGTTGCGGCAGGCGGGATCACCGCAGACGACGCAGATGGCGTGCAGCTTGTCCACAACCTCGGCCACGGCCATCAGCTCGGCCATGGCGCCGAACGGCTCGCCGCGGAAGTCGGTGTCGGTGCCGGCGAGGACGATGCGCACCCCGCCGTCCGCCAGCGTCGTGGCGACCTCCACGATGCCTTGGTCGAGAAACTGCGCTTCATCGATGGCGACCATGGTCGCGTCGGGCCGCGTGAGTCGCATGATATCGGCGGCCGAGTTGACGGGGTGTGCCTCGGCGGTGATCCCGTCGTGGGTGCTGACTGCGTAGATGCCCTTGTAACGGTCGTCGAGGTGGGACTTGAAGACCTGCACTTTTTTCTTCGCCAGCACCGCTCGGCGGACCCGCCGGATCAGCTCCTCGCTCTTGCCGCTGAACATCACGCCGGCAACGACTTCGATCCAGCCTGGCCTGGTGCCGTGGAACATTCGCGCGCCTTGAGCGAGGGAAGGAGCCGGAGGTTAGCGCCGGCCTCCGGTGCTCGCAAGCGCGTCAGTTGCTGACGCGCGCCGTGACGGACTTGCCCCTGATCGTGAGACCGGATAGCGCCCGTTGCGCCCGCGCCGCGGCCTCCGCCTTGATCTCCACGATGGACGACGTGTCGCGCAGCTCGATTTTTCCCACCGCGTCTTTCGGCAGGCCGACGCCGTTGAGGAGCGCGCCGACGATATCCGCGGGGCGGGTGCGGTCCTTCTTGCCGACGTTGAGCTGGATCCGAACCCAGGCGACCGGCGGCGGCGCGGCCGACACGACGGGCTCCGGTGCCCCGGCGCCTTTCGCCAGCGCGGCCGCAACGAGCGCCGGCTCGAATTCATCGAACAGCGGCGCGATGGCGAGCAGGTCGGCGGAGAGGTCCCCCTCGAGGCGCTCGCGGACCGACTGGCGCAGCTGGTGCGCGCGCTCGCCCGCGCGGTCGGCCACGCCGGGAAGGCGGAGACTCCTGAGGGTGCGCGTGATCTTCTTCAGGTAGGGCACCTGGGATCCGCGCGCGAGCACGATCACGTCGGAGGCCACCGCGTTGAGCTGGGCCAGGATTTCCGCACTGGGCAGCTCCACCGCGATCGCGACGTCCACCCTGCGGTCGGTCGGCGCGGCGTGCGTCACCGTCACGCTGGGGTCTTCCGCGAACTGGTGCCAGCGCTCGTAGCGGTCAGGAGCGGGCTCCCACAGGAGCGAGCTGGTGGGGTTGAGCGTGTCGAGGATGCCGCGCGCGGCGGCGATGCGCCGCTCTCCTTCGATCACGACGTACCGGGCGGTCGCGCCCGGCACCTCCGGAGGCTGCGAGAAAGTGGCGAAGGGTGACCGACGGGCATGGCGCTCCACGAAGTCCTTCGTGGCGACGGGATCGCTGGTCACGATGATCCGCTGGGCGTCGCCGGCCTCGGCCAGGATCGTGTCGATCAGCTCCGTCTCGCCGGCGGCCAGCATGAACTCGGGCCATAGCAGGACGAGGGTGCGGACCTTGCCGAGCTTGATCTTCGAGGTCTCGAGCAGCCGGGTGAGATCGCGGGGCGTGACAGCCAGGGTCTTCACCGCTCCGGCCGAGAGCAGCCGGGCGGACCGGGCAATCCCGGTCACGGGAAGAATGGGCTCGAAACCGGGGAGCGGGCGGAGGGTGCCGGCGACGTCGAGGACGTCACCGATCTCGGGAGCGATCGCGACGATGCGAGGTCCGTCCGTGGTCACATCGGGAATGGCCGAGAGCAGTGGCGCAGCCGCCCAGGCCGCGGGCGGACAGACGTACGTCACATGTTTTCCCGCCTCGAGCGCGGCACGCATGCCGGCGTCGAGCGGAGCCGCAGATTCCAATGACACGAACGATCCCTCAGTTTTCAAAGAAGAGCCGCTGATCACGCTGAAACAGGGTGATCAACGCTGATTCGCTCCCGGCGTGGTGAGAGCGCGGAACGGATGGTAATTTCGACTCTCAACTATAGCAACGGGTCAAGAGATGAGAATCGCAACGGTGGCGATGCTACTGATGGGGGCCGCGGGCGCGGTGTCGGCGCAGCAGCAGCCGGCGAAGAAGACCGCGCGGGAGCTGGGCGTGGTGGTCGGCGTGCTCCAGCCCGGACCGCTCAACGCGATTACCGATGTGGCCGGCGTGCGGGTGGGGCAGGTCACCATCGCCCGGGGTGACAGCATCAACACGGGCGTGACCGCCATCCTGCCGCATGGCGGGAACATCTTCCGCGAGAAAGTCCCCGGCGCCGTGGTGATCGGGAACGCCTTCGGCAAGCTGGCCGGCTCCACGCAGGTCCAGGAGCTGGGCGAGATCGAATCACCGATCCTCCTGACGTGCACCCTCTGCGTCCCACGCGTGGCGGACGCGGCGATCACCTATCTCCTCGGCCTGCCCGGGAACGAGACCGTGGGTTCGGTGAACCCCGTGGTCGGCGAGACCAACGACGGAGGGCTGAGCGATATCCGGAAACGGGCCGTCACCGAGGCCGATGTCCTCCGGGCCATAACGACGGCGAAAGAGGGCCCGGTGGAGCAGGGAAGCGTCGGAGCCGGCCGCGGGACGCGAGCATTCGGCTGGAAAGGCGGCATCGGCACATCGAGCCGGAAGCTGAGCGACTCGGTCGGCGGCTGGACGGTGGGCGTGCTGGTGCAGACCAACTTCGGCGGGTCCCTGACCGTCATCGGCGCGCCGGTGGGGGCCGAGCTGGCCGCCTATCGCCGCACGCAGCTCGGCGCGCGGTCGGTCAACGACTCTCCGGATGGTTCGATCATGATGGTGGTGGCGACCGATGCTCCGCTCGAGCATCTCGCGCTGGAGCGGGTCGCGCGGCGCGCGCTGGCGGGCCTGGCCCGGACGGGCAGCACGATGTCCAACGGGTCGGGAGACTTTGTCATAGCCTTCAGCACCGTTCCGGTAACGCGGCGAAGCGCGCAGCCCCAGATCCCGAACGACGGCCTCAGTCCGTTGTTCCTGGCGGCAATCGAGGCCACCGAGGAAGCGATCTACAACTCGCTTTTCATGGCAACGACGGTGAAGGGCCCGCGGAGCACGGCCTTCGCGTTGCCGGTGGATTCGACGCTCGCCATCCTGCGGCGGCATGCGTTGCTGAAATAGCTGCAGGACCGTAGTGTAGAGAGACCGCAAGAACTTCACGGCCGCCCCGGAGAGCACCAGACGTGGAAGCCAGCCCGAAGGTCATGACCGCCGCCCGTGCCGACGCCACGCTGTCGGAAAACCTGGCCTACCTGAAGCCATCCGAGACGGTGTCGATCAACCAGGAAACGCAGCGGCGCAAGGCCGCGGGCGAGGACGTCATCGATCTTTCCGCCGGCGAGCCCGACTTCGAGACGCCGAAGCCGGCGGCCGAGTCCGGCATCCGTGCCATCCAGCAGGGCAAGACGAAGTATCCGCCGAACGTGGGCCTGCTCGACCTCCGCGCCGCCGTCGCGCGCCATCTCTCGCTCCTGTCCAACGCGCGGCCGGTCAACGCCGACGGCATTGTGGTGTCCACCGGCGCCAAGCAGTCACTCTTCAACGCGATCTTCACGCTCTTCGGTCCGGGTGACCGCGTCCTGATTCCCGCGCCCGCCTGGGTGTCGTACCCGCAGATGGTGCACCTCGCGCGCGCCGAGCCCGTGATGGTGAACGGCGACATCGAGTACGGGCTCAAGGTGAGCGTGGACGACCTCGAGCGCGCGGCCGACAACAACACCGCGGGCGTCATCCTCTGCACCCCCGTGAATCCCACCGGGGCGGTCTACTCGCGCTCGGAGCTGAAGGCGATCTGCGAGTGGTGCCGTGACCGCGGGGTCTGGCTGATCTCCGACGAGATCTACCGGCGTATCCATTTCGGGTCCGGCCCAGCGCCATCGGTGCTCGACCTGGCCGACGATCTTCTCGAGCGCGTGATCGTCATCTATGGGGCGAGCAAGGCGTACGCGATGACCGGGTGGCGGATCGGGCTCGCGTTGGCGCCTATCAAGATCGCGAAGACCATGGCCGCCCTGCAGACGCATGTCACCAGCGGCGCGTCCCAGCCTTCGCAGTGGGCCGCGGCCACCGCCTTCTCGGATCCCAAGGTGGAGCAGGACGTGGTCCGGATGGTGGAGGAGTTCCGGAAGCGGCGCGACCTGGTGGTCACGCATTTCCGGAAGCAGCTCCCGGAGATGGAATTCGTGGAGCCGCTGGGCGCCTTCTACTTCTTCTTCCGGGTGGACAGCTACTTCGGCCCCGGCATCGGGACCGCGGCGCAATTCTGCGAGCGGCTCATGGCCCAGGAAGGGGTGGCGATCGTGCCCGGCGACGCCTTCGGCGACCCGCGGTGGGTGCGCCTGTCGTTCGCCTGCTCGGAGAAGGACCTCACCCGCGCGCTCGAGCGGATCACCCGTTTCGCCCGGTCACTCAAGGGCGGCAAGTAACCATGCCCTTCACAGCCAAGATCGAAGAGCTCGATGGCACGCTCCCAAAGATCGCGTACAAGTGGGATGCCGAGACGGAAATCCTCTCCGGGCAATTCAAGGGCGGGCGGAAGTCCAACGGCCTGACCGGCTCGGTGGAGCTGGAAGGCGCTGAGGGCTCGTTCGTGGTGCTGGACGTGCTCGCTGGCGTGGTCCGCGGCCTGGAGGTGGTGGTCTGGCCCGAGGTGTCCATCGTGAACGACCTCACGCCCCCCGCCCCGAAGACCAAGGGACAGCTGGTGATGCCGAGCCGGCCGTCGCAGCCCGGTGTCGCCGCGGTCGAGGTGGACACCCAGCTGTCGGCGTCCAAGCGTCCGGACGAGTCGGTCATCCACCTCCGGGTGGGGCCGCGCCGGAAGGTCGAGATCGTGGAGCTGGCGGAAGGCCTGATCGCCGAGCTGGACGACAAGAACAACATCGCCGGGCTGTGGCTCTTGGGCGTCCCGCCATTCCCCAAGCAGCCGGACGTCGAGCTGGGCTGACGAGAGGCCGCATAGTCCGCATCCAACTGCACGCGTTTTTCGGGCTGTTCCCGCGTAGTTCTGGTCATGCGCTTCTTGCCCCCAAACAGATAGTTGCCGGTAGCTGGAGCGCGATTCTCGCCGGGAGGGGTTCCTTGCTGACGCGGACCATGTCGCATCGCATTCTTGAGGCCATGCGGGAAATCGGCATTCTCTTCATGGTCCTATCGCCTCTCGATGCCACCCTCAGTGACGCCGCTCGGCGACCGGTACTCTTGCTCTTCATGCTGTTCGGTATTCTACTGTTTGTGGCTGCACTGCTAATGGAAAGGCGTGCCAATGGATCCTAGAGATGTCACCGCACTGATTCTTGTGGGAATCATCGCCGTGTTGGCCGTGATAGCTTGCGTTCTCATCTGGTTCAATTCCCCGCCGCGCAAGGAACGATCCGACCACCAGACGTGAGCAGCACCTGCAACACTTCGTCGGCAGCCAATCCTTCCAATCCCCCGCTCGGCGGGCGATTTTTCAGCGCCGCCATGCCGATCGAAAAGCCCGACCAGGTGGAGGAATACGTCCGCAAGCTGTTCGCGCCGGAAGACGCGGCGCTCCTGGCTATCCCCCCACGCCAGGAAGCCCAGGGCCTGCCGGCGATCCATATCTCGCCGGTCGAAGGGAAGCTGATCGCGGTCCTGCTGACGGCCATCGGCGCAAAACGGGTGCTGGAGATCGGCTCACTGGGCGGGTACAGCGGCGTCTGGATTGCCCGGGCCCTCGGCCCCGGCGGAAAGCTCACCACCATCGAGATCGATCCGCAGCACGCGGCCCTCACGCGCCAGGCGTTCCGCGAGGCGGGCGTCGGCGACCGCGCAGAGGTGGTCGAAGGCGCGGGGCGCGAGATCCTTCCCAGGCTCAACGAGCGATTCGACGCCGTTTTCATCGACGCCGACAAGGAGTCGTATCCCTTCTACTTCGGGCACGTCGTGCGGCTGCTCCGCGTGGGCGGCCTGGTGCTGGGCGACAATGCCTTTCGGCGCGGCTGGGTGGCCGACGCGAAGAACAATGACGAGCAAACCGTGGCGATGCGCGAGTTCAACCGGCTCGCGGCCAATGACCCGCGGCTTTCCAGCACCATCATCCCCGTGCGCGACGGGCTCCTGATCGGCGTGAAACTTGCCGACTGAACCGCAGTTTCCGTCCCGGGCCCGCCTGCGCGCCGCTCTCCAGGGGATGGGGGCAACGCTGAGCGCCGGGCGCCTCGCCTCCAACCCGATGTCGCCAATCCAGAAACCGCACGCGAAGGCCGAGATGCTGGAGCACCCGGCGATCCGCGCGATCCCGGTCGAGCCGCGCGAGGCGCCGGTGACGGTCGGGTTCATGGACGGCATCCAGCGCTACTCCCACGAGGCGAACCTCGGACTGGTCCCGGTCTTCAAGGCGCACGTCTCAGCCATGGTGCAGCTTCGTGAGCATGGCCGTCTCCGGGTGGGCGCGAAAGCAGAGCGCGAGGCGCTGGTGGCGCCGGTCAATCGTCTCCTGCCGGAGCAGCGCGCCGAGCTCGAGCGGATCGCCCCGCTGCGGGAGTCAGGCGCGGACGACGCGGTCCACCCGCTGGTGGACCGCCAGCGTGCCATCGAGGAAATCGAACGCCTGCGCGAGGAGGCCGAGCGCGCCGCGGGCACGGACTTCATCGCGCGGCATCCCGGCTGCCTGCTCGTGGTGGACGGCGCCGTGACGGCGTATGCGGACCATCCGCAGGTGGTGGGCGTGGTGAAGAGCCACGAGACCCAGTTCCTCACGGGAACCGATCTCGACGTCGCGCTCACGCTGCCGTTCGCGCACCGGACCAGCGTGTTTGCGCGCACAGGATCGGGCGGCCGGGTGGTGCACACGTGGTATCTCCGCCTCTGGCCGTGGGAGGGCGAGGATCTCTTTTACGGACTGGTGCGAGTCGAGCGCGCGGCGGATGGATCGAGCATCGCGCAAGCCAACGAACTGAGCGGATGGATTCTTTCCGAACGCACGCCGCTGTCGGCTCCCGACGGGCGGTGGGACCGGCTTCTCTATCCCATTCACTCGGTTGAAGAGACCCTGCGCGCGCAGGTGGGGAGCTGGGCGTGAAAAAAACCGGGGCTGGGGATCAGGGGCTGGGGATTGGGGGGGCTCCGCTCGGACGTGTGGTTGCGACCGAGATGGCTCCGTCCACCGCGCACCAGTTCCACTTCTGGACCGCGACGGATGCCGCGATCGGGATTGGGGCCATCGTCCGCGTGGACGGCGCGGATGGCCGCGTGGTGCATGCGGTGGTAGTGGACGCGAAATCCTGGTCCGATCTGGCCAACCCGCTCCATGATGTACTCGCGGCCGAAGGCAATCCGGCCGGCGCGAGCGCGCCGACGAAGCGGACGGAGATCCGGCTCTGGACTGCGAACGTGCTGCGACAGTCGCCGGAAGAGCCGGTGCAGCCGGTGCCGCTCGCCGAGGTGCGGCTGGCCACAGAGGCAGACGTCGAGGCAGCGCTGCGGATGGATGCGTATCTCCGCACTGAGAAACCGACCGGTATCCCCGTCGGGCTCTACAGCGCCGGCGGCGTCACCTCGCCGGTCTATCTCGATGCCGACTTCCTGCTGGGTCCCGAGTCGGCCCACCTGAACATCACCGGCATTTCCGGTCTCGCGACCAAGACGAGCGCCGTGGAGTTCGTGCTCTCGTCGATCTTCGAGCACTTCCCGGCGCACAAGGGCCGCGTGGCAGCGGTCTGCTTCAATGTGAAGGGGCCGGACCTGTGTTTTCTCGACCAGCCCGCGCCGCTCACGGACGCTGAACGGGAGATGTACGGCAAGCTCAACATCACGCCCAGGCCGTTCGAGAAGGTTTCCTACTTCGCGCCCTACCGGCCTGACGGGGTGAACCTGAACACGCTGCGGTCACACCCCGATCTCATAGCGAGCGTCGAGCCGCTGACGTGGGGCCTGCGGGAGGTCCTCGACTACCACGAAGTCATGTTCAACCGGGACGACATGGATGCCAAGGCGGATGCCTTCGTCGATTTCCTGGCGGACCGCGTGGTGGAGAAGGAATTCAACGATGACTGGGGAGGCACCCACCGCGTCCGGACCTTCAGCGACCTCGAGCGCCTCTTCCGGGCCATCTTCGACGGGCTCGAGTCCACCAGCCGCGGCGACATGTGGCGCACGCATCACATCGCCACGATCCGGAAGGTGCGCAACCGGCTGCTGAACATCTCGGTGCGCGCCAAGGGGCTCGTGACTGACGACAGTGGGGTCAGCGATCTGCCTTTCGGCGCGTTCGAAGACCGCCGCATCTACGTGCTCGACGTGGCCGGCATGGACCAGCTGGGCCAGGATCTCGTCTTCACGCGCGTGGTCTCGCAGCTCCGCGAGCATCTCGAGCGGCGTGATCTCGGTGTCGAGCACGTTGTCGTCTTCGTTGATGAGCTGAACAAGTACGCACCCGGTGACGGGCCCGAGACCTACGTGCGCAAGATGCTGCTGGACATCTCGGAGCGCGGGCGCTATCTCGGACTCGTGCTCTTCGGGGCCCAGCAGTTCCGGTCGCAGGTGCATCGCCGCGTGGTGGGCAACGCCGGGACGGTCATGTTCGGCCGGATGGACCTGGACGAGCTGGCAACGCCGGGCTACCAGGTCCTCTCGCCTGCGACCAAGCTCCGGCTCGCGACGCTGCCCAAGGGCGAGCTGATGATCCGCCACCCGCACTTCACCCATCCCGTCTTCCTCAAGTTCCCGCGACCGGCCGTGCTGAGCGGGCGCGCGGGCGTGGAGCAGTTCCCCCCCGCGGCGGACGTGTCCTTCGAGGACGCGGTCGCGCGGCAGCTCGCGCAGCTCGATCGCGGAATCACGCTCGCCCGCGTGAAGGACATGATCGAGGGGCGGAAGGAAGAGGACGTGCGTCGAGCGCTGCTCTCGACGCGCCGCGCGCGGCCTCGGCCGCGCGACATCCTGGGCTTTTTCCAGTCGAAGCTGCCGGTTGCGGTGCCGCGCCAGGGGGCTGAAAAGGGGGTGGTGCCCCGGCCCGCGGTGGTGCGTCCGCTCGACGACCCGTATGCGTAGCGCCTGGCTCCTGCTGGTCCTCGCACTCCCGGTCCCGGCGGACGCGCAGGGGATTCTCCTGCGTTACCGGCCGCCGCTCGGCGCGAGGCTCCAGTCCATCGCCGACACGCGCGTCACCACGACGGTGGTCGGGTTCCCCAGCGTGCCGGACAGCACCATCATCGAAACCACGTGGCGCACGGTCTCGACGCAGCGGGTGCTCTCGTCGCAGGGCGCCATGCGCACGGTGATCGCGGCGTTCGATTCGAGCCGGGCACGGGCGCGCGTGGGCACGGGTGCGCGCGACGACGTGGCGACTCCCGGCGTGGAGGGATTGCAGGCGCGCTGGATCGTGAACGATCGCCTCGAGGCGAGTGCCCGTTCGGGCGGCGGGGCCGCGGATAGCGCGTTTCTCGACGCGCTCACCGCCACGACCGGTGGCTTCGCGTTCTGGCTGCCGGACACGCTGGTGGATATCGGCGGGGAGTGGACGGCGCTCTTCCGGTTTCCGCTGGGCGCCCACCTTACGGCGGGCGGAAAGATCATCGCCGGTGGGTCGATCGGCGGACGGGGCACCGCGGTGCTCGACAGCCTCGTTCCGCGCGGCCGGGACACGCTCGCGTACATCACGGTGCGCGCGGTGGCGAATCCCACGCCCATGGCGGTCTCTGCCGAAGGGGGCGTGGGTACCGGGACGTTCAACGGCGGGTTCGCCGCGGCGCTCGTCTGGTCCACCGGCTGGAACGCGGTGGTATCTGGGGCCACCAATGGCCGGGTGACCGGGACGATCTCGATCACGCGCCCCGATGGCGCGCCCGTCAACGCCGCGCTGACCCTCGTAATCGCGGGAAGGCACCAAGTCCGGTTGTGAAGATCGCCCACCTGGCCGATCTCCACCTCGGCTTCCGTCAGTACTACCGGCAGACACCCTCGGGTATCAACCAGCGCGAAGCCGACGTCGCGGTGGCGTTCCGGCGGCTCATCGACGACGTCATCGCGGCCAAGCCAGACGTGGTCCTCATCGCCGGGGACGTGTTCCACTCGGTGCGGCCCGGCAACCCCGCGATCCTCGACGCGTTCAACCAGCTCCGGCGGCTCCGGGACGGGCTGCCGGGAGTCCCGGTCGTCGTCATCGCGGGCGATCACGACACGCCGCGGTCGGTCGAGACCGGCACCATCCTCCGGCTCTTCGAGGCGCTTCCGGACTGTCACGTCGTCGTGCACGAGGCGCGCCGCCTCGCCTTTCCCCAACACAACCTGTCCGTGCTCGCGGTCCCGTACGCCGCGCTGGGCGGGGAGGCGCGGCCAGAGCTCGAGCCCGATCCCGACGCCCGGCGCAACGTGCTCCTGCTGCACGGCGAGATCGCGGGATTGCCGCGGGAGTACGATCCCGTGGACCATGGCATTCCCACGCTGGAGCTGACCGACCTGCACGCCCAGCGCTGGGACTACGTGGCGCTGGGCCACTATCACGTCGCGCGCCAGATGCTGCCCAACGTCTGGTACGCGGGATCCATCGAGTACGTGAGTCGCAACCCGTGGGGCGAGCTGAAACAGGAAGAGGCCCAGGGCCGAGGTGGCGAGAAGGGCTGGCTGCTGGTCGAGCTGGACAGCAAGGTGAAGGTCCGGTTCCGGAGGGTGGACCTCGACCGCCGGCACATCGACCTCGAGCCGATCCAGGCGGCGGGGCTGACCGCCGAGGCGCTCGATGCGGAGATCGCGAAGCGGGTGTCGGGGCTGAAGGGCGGCATCGACGACCAGGTGGTCCGGCAGCTGGTCTACGAGGTGCCGCGGCTGGTGGGACGCGAGCTGAAGCACGAGGCGATCCGCGGGTTCAAGGCAAAGGCGCTGCACTATCACCTGGATCTGCGCCGGCCCGAGTCGCGCCGGGAGGTGCAGGTCGGCAGCCCTGCGGGGAAGGCGCGGACGCTGGCTGACATCGTGGTGGACTACCTGGAACGGCGGCCCGCCACGCCGGGGGTCGAACGGCAGAAGCTCGTGACGCTGGGCCGCGGCTACGTGGAGCAGGTCGAGCGCGACCCGGGACCCGCCTGACGTGCAGCTCCACCGTCTCAAGCTCGTCAACTTCCGTCAGCACGCCGACACCGAGATCGAGCTTGGTCCCGGGCTGACGGCGGTCATCGGCCCGAACGGCGCCGGCAAGACCACGCTGCTCGAAGCGATCGCGTGGGCGCTCTACGGGAATGACGCGGCCCGCGGGAAAAAGGACTCCATCCGCTGGAACCGCGCGCCCGCCCGCTCCCAGGTGAACGTCACGCTGGATTTCACCCTCGGCGCGCACCAGTACCGTGTGTCGCGGCGGATGCACGATGCCGAGCTGTTCCTCGACCAGGGCACCACCCCGATCTCGTCGGGCACCAGCGAAGTCACGCTCAGGCTCGGACAGATCCTCCGGATGTCACGCGAGGAGTTCTTCAGCACCTACTTCACCGGCCAGAAGGAGCTGGCGGTGATGGCCGCGCTCCGGCCGGCGGACCGCGGCCGGTTTCTCTCGCAGGTCCTTGGCTACGAGAAGCTCAAGAACGCGCAGGATGCCGTGCGGCTGGTACGCAACCAGCGCCGTGGCGAGCTGACCGGGCTCGAGCTGGGGCTGGGCGACCAGGCCGAGCTGGAACGGGAGCTGAAGCAGGCGGGTGAACGGAAGGCCGAGACCGCGCGGCTGGTGGAGCGTGCGGAGGAGGCGAAGGCCGGCGCGGCAAAGGCGCTGGGGGTCGAAGGTCCCGAGTGGACGCGCGTCGCCGAGATGCGCCAGCGGGTGGCGAGCCTGGACGGCGACCGCCGGGCGGCCGAGCAGCAGGTGGCCGATGCCCGGCGCGATCACGAGCGGCTGGATCGTGACCTGGCCGCCGCGCTCGATGCACGGTCGAAGCTGGACGAGCTGGCCCCCGCGTTCGCTGAGGTCGAGCCGCTGCGGGCCGAGCTGGAGCGTCTGGACCAGGAAGGCCGGGCGGCAGGACAACGTCGCGACCTGTCGGGCGAGCTGCGGGAGGTGGACGCGCAGGCGGCCCGCGGCCGGGAGCGGCTGGCGGCGCTCGGCGACCCGGCCGCCACCCTCACGGCGCGCGAGGCGGAGCTGAAGGCAGCCAGCGGCGCGGTCACGAACCACGCGGTCGAGGAGGACAAGGCGCGCACCGGCTGGGTGCAGGAGAAAGAACGGGCCCAGGCCAAGCGCGACGAGCTGGCTGACCAGTACCGCGACATCAAGGAGCAGCGCGACAAGGTCGTGGAGCTGGGACCGAAGGGACTCTGTCCCACGTGCGGCCGCGAGATGGGGAAAGACTTCGAGACTCTGGTCGGCAAGTTCAACCGGCAAATGGAAGAGCTGGTGGCCAATGGCCAGTACTTCAAGTCGCGGATCACCCAGCTCGAGGCGGAACCAAAGGAACTCCAGGAGGCGGCGAAGGCCCGTGCGGCTGCCACCGCGCTGGCGGGGAAGGCAACCGAGGCGGTGGCGGAGGCCAGGGCGGCCGTGCGCGAGCGCGCGGACGTGGAGAAGACACAGAAGACCCTCGACACGCGCGTGACGCAGCTGAAGCAGAAAATCGCCGAGCTGCCCGAGAAGTACGATGCCGAGCGCCACGATGTCGTGCGCGACCGGCTCAAGGAGCTCGAGCCCCTGGTAAAGCACCGCGAGCGGCTCACGGTGCAGTCGGAGCGCGCGGCCGCGCTCGTGTCGGAGTTCGAGGCCGCGGAGAAGCGGTTGACCGAGAGGGAAACACGGGCGAAGCAGCTCGCGGCCGCGATCGCGGACCTGGGCTACAGCGAAGAGCACTACCTCGCGGTGCGCGGGCGGCACGAGAAGGCCGAAAGCGCCCTCCGGCAGTCGGACCTCGACCTGGTCACCCAGCGAGGAGACCTCCGGGCGGCGGAGGTCGCGCTCCTCCAGGCGCAGAAGCGCGTCGAAGAGCGCGCCCTCCGCGGCGTCCGGATCACGGACCTGCAGACGGACGTCCGGTTGCACGACGAGCTGGACACCGCGTTCGGCGAAATCCGCACCGACCTGAACGCCCAGATGCGGCCGGAGCTGTCCGATATCGCGTCGTCCCTCCTGGCCGACATCACCGACGGCCGCTACACGGAGCTCGAGCTGGACGAGAACTACGGCATCGTGCTCATGGAGGACGGGATGGCGCGACCCGTTCCGTCGGGCGGGGAAGAGGACGTGGCGAACCTTGTGCTCCGCCTGGCCATCAGCCAGCTGGTGGCCGACCGGGCGGGCCAGCCACTCTCACTGCTGGTGCTGGACGAAATCTTCGGCAGCCTCGATGAATCGCGCCGGGAGCAGGTGGTGAGCCTGTTGCGTGGGCTGGCAGACCGCTTCCCGCAGGTGGTGCTCATCACCCACATCGAGCAGGTGCGCGACCGCGTGGACCGTGTGCTCCGGGTGAGACTCGACGAGGCGAAGGGGAGCGCGGTGGTGACGGAGGATGCGGTGCTGAGTGCCGTTTAGGTGCTCGGTTCTAGGTGCTCGGTGCTCGTAGTGCAGCGCGGAACGGCGAGTACCGATCACCGATCACCCAGCACCGCCTTGACGCCTCTCTTCCCGTCTGGCATCGTCCCCTCATGAAGCTCTGGCGCCCCGAGCACGCGGTGATCGGCCCCCAGCGGCCGGACGATCACGACATCCCCGCGCTCAACCGCATCTTTGCCGACGCGTTCACGGACCGGTATCGCCGTGACGGCCTCGTGGGCGTGCGGGTGCCGCCGCTCAACGCGCAGATCTGGCGCTACGCTCTCCAGGATGCCGGAGAGGGCGCGATGGTCTGGCGGGACGAGGACGACCAGCTCGTCGCCTTCAACATCGCCCACCGCTCCGGCCTGGAAGGATGGATGGGTCCGCTCGCCGTGCGGCCGGACCGCCAGGGCCTCGGACTCGGCAAGGCGATCGTCCAGGCGGCCACCGACTGGCTGAAGGACCACCAGCTCGCGGTCATCGGTCTCGAGACGATGCCGCGCACCGTCGAGAACATCGGCTTCTACAGCCGGCTCGGGTACGTGCCCGGGCACCTGACGATTACGCTCACCGGCGACGTACCCAACACTCGCAGCCTCAAGCCGGCGTTCACGCGGCTCGGCGACCTGGCCGCCAAGGACCAGGCCGCACTGCTCCGCGCCTGCCGGGAACGCCTGGCCCGCTCCGCCCCGGGCTGCGACTACACCCGCGAGCACGAGCTGACGGCCGAGCTGGGCATCGGGGACACGATCGTGCTGGAGCAGGGGAGCACGATCGAAGGTTTTGCCCTCTGGCATTCGGCCCCGCTCGCCGAGGCCCGGCCCGCGGAAGAGCTGCGGGTGCTGAAGCTGTTCGCCGCTACCGGCGATGCGTTCGGCCGGCTGGTGGCCGCGCTGGAGCAGTGTGCCGCGAAGCTCCGGATACGGCGTGTGGCCATCCGCTGCCAGACGGTGTACAGCGACGCGTACCACCTGCTGGTGGAACGCGGGTACCGCGTGCGCTGGACCGACCTCCGCATGTCGCTCGCCGGGCACGCGGAGCCGCGCGCGCCGCAGGGGGAAGTACTGTTTTCCAACTGGGAGATATGATGACTTCACGCTCCGCCCTGATTGCGGGCGTCGTCGCGCTGGCGGCATGGGTCGTGCTCGCGTTCGTCATGACGATTCCCAGTGGGTGGGTGCACCTGCCGCTGGCGGTGGGGGCTATGCTCATCGCGGTCGCCATCGTTCTTTCGCCGGTGCCGAAGGACTCTTGACAGTTTGCGCAAGATGATGCGCGGGAGCGACGGTCCCGGTGCGTCCGCTTGCTTGACGCTTGCGGATGTGACCGCGATATTCGCATTTACCTTCGAGAATTAATGGGGCGGAGAGACAAATTATTGAGCCAACAAGTCCGGTTACGGGCTCACTGCGAGGTCACATGTCACGCCCCCTAGGGGGGAAGACAAATGGCCGAGCGTGGTGCTCGGGCAGTTCCTGAATCGGGCTTCAATAATCCTCTTCGTCTCCTCACTAACGAGAGCCGCCTCAATGAGGCGGCTCTCTTGTTAGTGAGATCCTGAGCGAGCGCAGCGAGCGAAGGACCTGCTTGCCGATGCCCCGTACCTCCCCTAGGCTTCCCCCCATGAGCAAGCCTTCTCTCAAAGACACTGTTCACCGCCAGCTCGAGCTGCTGGGCGAAGATCCTACGCGCCAAGGCCTCGTCCGAACCCCTGAGCGCGTGGCCGAGTCGCTCCAGTGGCTCACCCGGGGCTATAAGCAGTCTGTGCAGGAGGTCGTGTCGGATGCGGTCTTCGAAGAGCAGCACGAGAACATGGTCCTCGTGCGGGACATCGAGCTGTACTCGCTCTGCGAGCACCACATGCTGCCGTTCTTCGGCCGCGCGCATATCGCCTACCTGCCGAATGGCCGGATCATCGGCCTCTCCAAGATCCCACGGATCGTGGACATCTACGCGCGCCGGCTCCAGGTGCAGGAGCGGCTCACCGACCAGATCGCCGATGCGCTGATGGACGTACTCAAGCCCATGGGTGTAGGCGTAGTGGTCGAGGCCTTCCACCTGTGCATGATGATGCGCGGGGTGGAGAAGCAGAATTCCAAGACCGTCACCAGCGCGTTGCGAGGCAATTTCCGTGATGACGCCAAGTCGCGGGATGAATTTCTCCGCTTGGCCCACGCTGGCAGGCTCGAATAGTGCCCACTCCCCTGTCCCCTCTCCCTGACGGGAGAGGGGGACCAGGACGTTGACCACAGCGCTGCGGCTTTCATCCAGTGTCCGATAAAGGTCTCTCAGGCAGAACGGCGCTCGTTACCGGGGCGTCACGGGGGATTGGACTCGCGATTGCGGACGCGCTCCACGCCGAAGGCGCGCACGTGGTCCGGCTGGCGCGGTCGCTCACGGGTTCCACCGCCGAGCGACGGACCGACCTCGCCGCTGACGTAACGCGCGAAGGTGATCTCTCAAAGGTGGCCAACCGGCTCAACGAGCTGAGTCTCCTCCCCGACATCATCGTGAATAACGCGGGCGCGTTCGTCTTCAAGCCGCTGGTACAGACTACCGCGGCCGAGTTCCGCGAAGTGCTTGAGGTGAACCTCGTGGGCTCGTTCCTTGTGCTGCGGACATTTCTCCCGCTGCTGCTGGCGCGCGGGAAGGGCGACGTGGTGACCATCGGCAGCATCGCCGATCACGTGCCACTCTTCGGCAACGCCGCCTATGGAGCCAGCAAGCGCGGGCTGCGGGGCCTGCACGAAGTGATGGCGATCGAGTGCGCGGGCACCGGTGTTCGCGCGACGCTCATCTCCCCGTCCGCCACCGACACGCCACTCTGGGACCCGATCGATCCCGACCAGCGCGAAGGCTTTCCCAAGCGGGCGGACATGCTGAAGCCCGGAGACGTGGCGGACGCGGTGGTCCAGGCGGTCACCCAGGCGCCCGGGGAAAGCGTCGGGGAGATCCGGCTCTCGGCGCCTGTCCGAAAGCCGCGCTGACCGTCATTCGTGCACATCGAGATATCGGAGTTTCTGCGCTGTCCCGAGCCGCACCCTCCGGCGCACTGCGTTCTCGTGCCACACCGGATGGCCGAGCGGAGGGTGACCGATGGTCTCGTCGGGTGTCCGGCGTGCCAGCGCGAGTATCCCATCGTGAATGGTGTCGTCCGCTTCGGTACTCGGCCGGCGGTTCCTCCTGTACCCGCACTACCCAATCCAGTGGACATCATCGCGCTACTCGGAATCACCACGCCCGGCGGCTGCGCGGTCTTCATCGGGTCCGGGACGGAGGCGGCGCGCGCCTTCCAGGAGATGGTTGATGGTGTTCACTGCATCGCCGTCAATGCCGAGGCCCCCGGGTGCTCGAGCCTGGAATCGGCCAGCGCGATTCCGCTCCGCGATGCGATGGCGCGCGGGGTGGTGCTCGGCGGCGAATATGCGGGCTGGGCGGCCGAAGCCGTGCGCATATTGCTGCCCGGTCTCCGGATCGTTACCCTCGGTGGGAAGGCACCAATAGCGGGACTCGGGGACGTGGTCCAGGGGGAGGGAATGATGGTCGGACGGAAGGTGACGTGATGCGTGCCTTCCTCGTCATGCTCGGTCTCGTCGCGGCGGTCGCGCCCGCATGGGGCCAGGCGACACCACCCCGCATACGGATTGTCGTCCACCGGTTCACGACTACCCCGAACGACTCCAGTCACCGCGTCCTGGCCGACGACCTCGGCAGGCTGCTAGTCCGCGCCCTCGTGGCGGACCCGGCGTTCCAGGTCATGACGGGCACACGCGGCCCCGCCGGCCGCGGCACGGACGCGCAATATGCTGTCATCGGATCCCTGGTGGATCTGGCGGGGGCAGGGCGCGTGGATATCAGGGTGGTGGACATCGCGAAGGTGGAGCTGGTGCTGAAGGCGTCGGTGCCGATCGGGGGAGCGCCGATCGCGCTCTCGGTGACGGCCGGGGTCCAGCGGCTGGCCGAACAGATTCACGCCCGCCTCGTGGTGGGCGGTGCGCCGTAGAGCTACCCCTCGCCCGCCTCAGCCGCGGCATGCCGGCCGGTCTCGGCCGCTTCGTAGATCGCATCGATCTGTTCCTTGTACTTCTCCTCAACCACCCGCCGCTTCACCGACAGCTTCGGTGTCAGCTCGCCTGACTCGATGCTGAAGTCGCGGTCGAGCAGCAGCACCTTCTTCGGCATCTCGTAGCTTGCCAGCTCGCGGAGATTGAGCATGACCTCCCGCTCGATCCGCGCCGCGATGTCCGGTTGACTGATGGCATCGGCGAGGTTGCCGAAGGTGGCCCCCTTCTCGCGCATGAGTCCCTGGACCGCGTCGGCATTGGGGACCACCAGGATGATCGGAAACTTCCGGCGATCGCCGATGACCAGCGCGTTCGAGACGTATTTGCTGGACTTGACCAGGTTCTCGATCGGCTGGGGCGCGACGTACTTCCCGCCCGCGGTCTTGATCAGGTCCTTCTTGCGGTCGGTGATCTTGAGGAACCCGTCGGCATCCAGCTCGCCCACGTCACCGGTGTGGAAGAATCCTTCGGGGTCGATCGCTTCAGCCGTGGCTTCCGGCTTGTTCCAGTAACCCGCCATGACGTTCGGACCGCGCACGAAGATCTCGCCATCCCCGGCGAACTTCACTTCCACGCCCCGGATGGGCCGGCCCACGGTGCCGATGCGCGGTTCTTCCTGCGTGTTGACAGCGACCACCGGCGACGTCTCGGTGAGGCCGTACCCCTCGAGGATGGGTAGCCGGGCGGCGAAGAAGAATCGCGCGATCTCGGGGGAGAGCGGGGCACCCCCCGAAACAAAAAAGCGGATCCGCCCGCCGGTGCGCGCCCGGAGTTTCCGGAACACGAGCCGGTCCGCGATACCGGACGAGAACTTGAGCCCGGCGCCGATGGCCTGTTTGGCCAGCAGCGCCGTGGCGCGGCGGTCGCCCACCTTGCGGGACCAGTGGAAGATCCGCCGCTTGATTGCGCCGCCCGAGACGGCGGTGTCGAGCACCCGCCGGTAGATCTTTTCGAAGAGCCGCGGCACCGCCAGGGTCACGGTTGGTTTCACCGTGAGCAGGTCGGCCGCGACCGTGTCCATGCTTTCCGCGTAGCAGATGGTGCAGCCCGCGTGGAACATCGTGTAGTGCCCGCCCATCCGCTCGAAGCTGTGCGAGAGCGGCAGCAGCGAGAGGCAGGTGTCTTCGGCGTTGACCGAGAACTGTTTCAGCGTGGAGAGCACGTTGCTCACGAAGTTGTCGTGCGTGAGCATGACGCCCTTGGGGTCGCCGGTCGTGCCGGACGTGTAGATGAGCGTGGCGACCGACGACGGCTCGACCGCCCGTCCCTGGGCGACGAAGTCGGGGAACCGGGGCTCGGCGGCCGCGCCGATCTGGAGCAGGCGCTGGTACGGGAAGACATCCGCCGCGTCCGGGATATCGTCGAACGGGATCACGTACTTGAGCTGCGGCACCTCCGCGCGGATTTCGGCCAGCTTGGCGTACTGCTCCGGGTCCGACACGAACGCGGCGACTGCGCCCGAGTCGCGGAGGATGTAGGCGATGTGGCTCGCGGGCAGCGTGGGATAGACCGGGACGTCGATGCAGCCGGCGAGCAGCGAGGCGTAGTCGGCCACGGCCCACTCGGGGCGGTTGGGCGAGAGGATCGCGACGCGGTCGCCCGCCACCACGCCGAGCTGGCGCAGTCCAAGGGCTGCGTGCTGCACCCGGCGGGAAAGCTCCTGGTGGTTGACGTCATGCCAGCGGCCGCCGGCCTTGTACCGGAGCGCGGCACGCTTCGTACTGAAACGGTCGACCGCGTCAAAAAACAGCTCGACCAGGTTGCGGGGATCGGTCACGGCGTGGGCCTGACGATGGTGAGCGTGATCGGCGGCGTCCGCAGTCCATCGGCTTCCGCCTGGATGCGCGCCGTGTCGGGATTGATCCCGGTCACGAGGCCCGCGGGGCTGAGCGTGAAGCCCAGGGCACCGGTGTCGAGCACGGCCCAGGTGACCGTCACGGTCGACAATGTTTCTCCCGCCACGTTGATGGGCCGGGCGACGAGCTGCAGCGTTTCACCGGTGTTCACGCGCGGCGCCGGCGTCACGACCTCGATCGCGACGACCCGGCCGTTGTCCAGCACGACGTCATGACACGCGGTGATCGCGGCGAGCGCCGCGGTCAACCCTGCGATCCGGCGGCGTCGAGCTCCGCGAGCGTCTGTTGAGCGTGTTCGATCCATTTGGCGGCGTCAGGTCCCCGCGGTGGTCGGGCAAGAAAGGCGCGCAGGTGCTTCACGGCGGGCTCGGTTTCGCCACGCTTGAGCAGC
>CAMDCH010000004.1:0-31265 GCA_945889655.1 bacterium HR33 | reverse complement strand
CTCGAAGGTGGGCCTGGGCTACATCGCCGGGCTGCTGACGCACGCGCGCGGTTTCTGCGCCGTGACCAACCCGCTGGTCAACAGTTACAAGAGGCTCGTGCCGGGATACGAAGCGCCGGTGAACGTTGCGTGGAGCATGCGCAACCGGTCACCGCTGGTGCGGATCCCGGCACGGCGCGGGCAGGGGACCCGTTGCGAGCTCCGGATGCCGGATCCCTCCTGCAATCCCTATCTCGCCCTGGCGGTGCAGCTCGCCGCGGGCCTGGATGGTGTTTCGAAGGGCCTCACGCCGCCGGACCCGGTGAACAAGAACATCTTCAACATGAGCCACCGGGAGCGGCGGAAATATCGTATCGACGATCTGCCGCGGGACCTCCACGAGGCGCTGGACAGTCTCGAGGCCGACCCGGTGATCCGGGATGCCCTGGGTGAGCACATTTACAGCCGGTTCGTGGAAGCGAAGCGCCAGGAGTGGGCGGAGTATTCCGCCACCGTGTCACCCTGGGAAGTGAACAGCTACCTCGGGAAATATTGACCGCCTTTCCTCCCGCCTTCCTGATCGATCTCGACGGTACCGTGTACAACAGCTCCGGAGCGATCCCCGGGGCGCTGGAGGCGGTTGCGTCGTTGCGGCGCCGCGGGATTCCGTTCCGCTTCGTGTCCAACACGAGCGGCAAGCCGCGCTCGCACGTCCTGGAGCGTCTGCGCGGGTACGGTATCCCGGTCGCGCCGCACGAGCTGATCAACCCGGTGATTGCGGGGGCGTCGCTCATGCGCGGGATGGGGGTGCGGCGCGTGGCCCCGTTCGTCCGGCAGGTGACACACGAGGACCTGCAGGAGTTCGAGCTGGTGGGGGGCACGAGTGGCCGGCCGGGCGGGACGCCGGACGCCGTGCTCGTGGGCGACATGGGTGATGACTGGTCGCACGCGCTGTTGAACGAGGCGTTCCGGTATCTCCTGGACGGCCTGCCGCTGATCGCCCTCGAGCGGGACCGGTACTGGCTCGGTCCAACGGGACTGGAGCTGGATGCCGGTCCGTACGTGGTGGCGCTGGAGTACGCGTCGGGCGTGCAGTCCACCGTGTGCGGGAAGCCGACTCGCACGTTCTACGAGGCTGCACTCAGCAGCATGGGATTGTCCCTCGATGCGGCAGATCGTCCCGCAATGGTGGGCGACGACGTCTGGAGCGACGTGGACGGCGCGCAGAAAGCGGGATTACAGGGGTGGCTGGTGAAGACGGGCAAGTATCTGCCCGATGTCCTGGAGAAAACGGGCGTCAAGCCGGATCGCATCATCGACTCGATCGCGGCGCTGGCGTGACGCTCATGCGATCGGTGCTGGCCATGACCGCGGTGACTGTGCTGGCTTCGGCGGCTGCGGGGCAGGAGCCGGCGCCCCCGCGGCCCGCGCGTGCGATACCGATCATCGATACCATCGCCGTGCTTACCGGGGACGTGTTCCAGCCGGAGGAGGTCCAGCTCAACCCGACTTACGGAGCCATGAACGGCCTGCACATCAAGACGCGGCCGAGCGTTGTTCGCCGCGAGCTGCTGTTCAAGCAGGGGGAGCCGTACGATTCGGCGAAGGTGGCGGAAACGCGCCGCAACCTGAACCGGCTCGGCCTGTTCCGGGCGGTCCAGGTGGACACGGTGACGTCCGGGGGCCGGTTTGTGGTGGTGGTCCAGACGCTGGACGTGTGGACCACCGGTGTGGGCCTCAACGCCCGATCCACCGGCGGTACGTTCACCTGGTCGGTCACTGGGTCCGAGGCCAACCTGCTAGGTACCGGGAACTCGATCCAGATGGGCTACAACCACGACGTCGATCGCAACTTCTATTCGGTAGGTGCCGGGACGCGGCGCCTGCTCGGTACCGGCGCCGACGGAAGCCTGTCATACCGCAAGTACAGCGACGGGCATTCCTTCGGTGGGACGGTGACGTCGCCGTTCCGGTCATTCTCGGACCGCAGCTCCTATTCGTTCTCCGGTGTGACCACCTCCGCGCGCGTGCTGCAGTTCCGGGACGGCCGGCGATTCGACAGCCTGCATCTCGAGAACCAGCGCGTCACCGTCCGAGTGGACTTTGCCCCGGTGGCCAGGACATCTCACTACGTGCGCGCAGGGTTGATCGCGCAGGTCCGCAACGAACGCCTGGCGCGCATTCGCGGTCCGGTGCCCGCGCTGCCCGACTCGGTGACGGCGGCGGTGGGCGTCGGACTGGATGTGCGGCAGAGCCGGTTCAAGGTCGTCACGCACTACAATGGCTTCGCGCGGGACGAGGATATCGACCTGGGCGCGCGGCTGACCGGCCAGGTGATGGCTGCTCCCAGGGCTTTCGGATACCAGCGGAATGGCGTGGGCCTGTGGGGGTCCGGGCAGGTGGGCGTCCCGCTGGGCGACAGCTTCCTGCGACTGGTGGTCCGTGCGGGTGGACTCTTCACCGGTGTGGGGCTCGATTCGGGTGGGGCTTCCGGTACGTTCGTGACCGCCATCCGGGTGATTCCGCGACAGCCCACGATCTTCTACCTCTCGGGCGGCATCCTCAAGAACCCCGCGCCTGGATCCGAGTTCGATCTTGGGCATTCCGGCAGCGGTCCGCGGGCCTTTGGCCCCCATGCGTACAGCGGCACGCGCATGCTCTGGGGCACGATCGAGCACCGGGTCTTCCTGATAGACGAGGTGCTGTCCGTGTTCGGCGTGGGCTTCGCGGCGTTCCTGGACTACGGGGGGGCATGGTATGGTGACGAGCCGGCCCGAAAAGGCGGTAACGTGGGATTCGGACTGCGGCTAGGACCCACCCGGGCCACCGGGACAAACCTCGGGCGGTTCGACGTGGCCTACAAGTTCGGGGATGGCGTTACTGGCGGACGGTGGGTGTTCAGCTTCGGGAGAAGCTTTACCTACTAGCGCGCTACTCCTTCATTTCAAACTTGATGTTGCGGTTCTTCAGCATGATCTCGAATCCCTGCTTGTCCACGGCTTTCATGTAGGCATCGTTGACGTCGACGATCTTCTTGTCGACGAGGTCGATCAGCGAATCATTCAGCAGGATCATCCCCGCCTTCTTGTTGGTCTGCATGATGGACGGCAGCTGGAATGTCTTGCCTTCCCGGATCAGGTTGGACACCGAGCCCGCGGCGAGGAGAATCTCGCGCGCGGCCACCCGGCCGCCGCCGATTTTCTTCAGCAGGACCTGGGCGACCACGCCCTTCAGCGATTCCGACAGCATGACCCGGATCTGTTCCTGGCGGTCCGCCGAGAACTGGTCGATGATGCGGTCGATGGTGCTGGTGGCGGTGGTGGTGTGCAGGGTGCCGAACACCAGGTGGCCCGTCTCGGCCGTTTCGATCGCGATCGCCACGGTCTCGAGGTCGCGCATTTCACCGATCAGCACGATGTCCGGATCTTCCCGCAGCGCGGCGCGGAGCGCGCGCTTGAATGACTGCGTGTGGGTCCCGACCTGCCGCTGGGTGACCACGCATTTCTTGTTCTGGTGGACGAATTCGATCGGATCTTCGATCGTGATGATGTGGTCCGTGCGGGTGCGGTTGATGAGGTCGATCATGCCGGCCAGCGTGGTGGACTTGCCGCTGCCGGTGGGACCGGTGACCACCACGAGGCCCTTGGTGAGGTAGCAGAGCTTCTGGACCTCGGGCGTGAGGCCGAGCTTGTCGACGGTCACGATCTCGGTGGGGATGACGCGGAAGACCGCGGCGGGACCCATCCGGTCCTTCAGGGCGTTGGCGCGGAAGCGGGCCAGGCCTACCATCTCGTACGCGAAGTCCGTGTCGTTGGTATCGGCGAACTCCGTCTTGTTCCGGTCGGGCATGATCGAGAGCAGCATGGTCTCGATGTCATCCCGGGAGAGCGGCGAGGTGCCGTGCTGCTCGAGCTCGCCGTGGGTCCGGTAGGTGGGTGGCAGGCCCACGCGCATGTGGAGATCGGAGGACTTGGATGACACCAGGACCTTCAGCAGCTCCTGGAGGCGCTCCTCGGCCTTGGCCACGGCCTCAATGCTGATGGCCGCCACAGCGCTGGAGCGCCGGGGGGCGGGTACGAGACTCGCCGGGCCGGACGCGGGCGGCGGAGCATTCATGAGCAATGCCTCTGCGGGGATGGACACGGCTGCGGTGGAACGTCGGGCACGCTGAGGGCCGAGGACGGCGCTGATGGAGCCCGCCGAGCGGGCAGTGCCCACCTCGATCTTCTTGCCATCAAGGATGTAGCCGAAGGCCAGGCGGCCTTCCTCGCTGTCAAACTGCTCGTGCATCCCGGGTGGCATGATCTCCTTGATCAGCGCCATGACTTTCGGCCCGGGTACCGGCTCCTTCGTTATGGGCCGGCGGGTGCCCTGGATTTCGAGTGTGACAGGCTTGTCGTTTTCAACAACGAGGGCCGTCCCCTGTTTTTCGAACATCAGGGACAGGAAGCGGTCTAGGGTCGCCATGGGGGGAGGAATCTAGGCTTGACAGTTGGGCTCCGCCATGGCACAAGTTGAGCGTTCGTAACGCATCCCGTCGACCCTCAGAGGAGCACCCCGATGCTTGAGCTGCTCAACAAGCTTCTCCCCCTGATGCTGTTCTGGACGCTGATCGCGACCTACCTGGGCGGGTGGGCGGTTGAGCTGAGGGGTGGCCGGGGTCCGCAGCAGGTCATCGGCCTGCTGATTTCGTGCGTGCTCTTCACGGTGGTGTGGGAAATCCTGCACCGCGTGTTCCTGGGCCACGGCGAGGTGCTGGGCGGGATCGTGATCGCGTCGTTCATCGCGATCGCTCTGATGCCCGCGCTCGCGTGGATCAGCTTCAAGCTGGTGGGTGTGTCCCTGGTGCAGACGAGCGGGAGTCACGGACACTAACTGACTGGGCGGTGATCGGTTCTCGGTGCTCGGTGCTCGCGGTTGCGACCCGAGCACCGATCACCGAGCACCGCTTCAGGGGGCCTGTTTCACTTCGTTAATCAATTTCTGCAGCATCTCTTTCGCGTGACCGAATAACATCGCCGTCTTCGCATCGTAAAACAGGTCATTCTCGATGCCCGCGAATCCCGGGGCCATGCTGCGCTTCATCACGATGATGCTGCGCGCGTGGTCCACGTTGAGGATGGGCATGCCGTAGATGGGGCTGCCCGGCGTGTTGCGCGCGGCCGGGTTCACCACGTCGTTGGCGCCGATCACAAGTGCCACGTCGGTCCGCTCGAACTCCTCGTTGATCTCATCCATGTCGTAGAGCTGGTCGTAGGGCACGTTCGCCTCGGCCAGCAGCACGTTCATGTGACCCGGCATGCGGCCGGCCACGGGGTGAATGGCGTACTTGACCCTGCCGCCGCGCTTTTCGACGAGCTCGGTGAGCTCCCGGACCTGGTGCTGGGCCTGGGCGACCGCCATGCCGTAGCCCGGGACGATGATCAGCGAGCTGGCGTACGCCAGCTGGATGGCGGCGTCTTCGGCCGAGATGGCGCGGACGGTTTTTTCTCCCGCGGCCTTGAGTGCCGCCGCGGCGGACTCCGAGCTGCCGAAGGCGCCGAAGAGCACGTTGCCGAACGACCGGTTCATCGCCTTGCTCATCAGGACCGAGAGGATGAATCCGGACGCGCCATCCAGCGCGCCGGCGATGATGAGCACGTTGTTCTGGAGCACAAAGCCGGTAGCGGCCGACGCGAGCCCGGCGTACGAGTTGAGGAGCGAGACGACGACCGGCATGTCGGCGCCGCCGATGGGCAGCACGATCAGGACCCCGATGAGCGCGCCCAGGCCGAGCATGATGTAAAAGGCGCGATGATCAGCGGGGTTCACGATCAGGTAGATGAACAGTCCCAACGTGGCAATGAAGAGGGCGATGTTGGAAAAGTTCTGGAACTTGTAGGTGATCGGTGCGCCGCGGATCAGCTCCTGGAGCTTGGCAAAGGCCATAAAGCTGCCGGTGACGGTGAGGGCGCCGAACAGCACTTCGAAGCCGAGCGCGGTCATTTCGACGCGGGGCAGGTGGCCGCCGTGGCGGTAGTACTCGGAGACGCCCACGAGTGTCGCGGCCAGCGCGCCAAACATGTGGGAGATAGCGGTCCGCTGGGGGACCGCGGTCATCGGCATGAAGATGGCCATCGGGGCGCCGATCGCCGCGCCGGCGATGAGGCCGACGACGATGAGCTCGTACCGGACGATCTCGTGGTTGAGGAGCGTTCCCACGACGGCGAGCACCATGCCGATCTCGGCCATGAAAATGCCGCGGCGCGCGGTGGCCGGAGATGACAGCCCCTTCAGCGACAGGATGAAGAGGGCCGAGGCGGTGAGGTACGCCGCCTGGATGATGCCCTCCCTCACCTCGCCCCCGGCCCCTCTCCCTTGCGGGAGAGGGGAGGTGTCTTGGGGGCTTCGCGCTTGAACATCCGGAGCATGCGGTCGGTGATCCAGAATCCGCCGACCGCGTTCGTGCTCGCGGCGATGACCGCGATGACGCCGAGGGTGGTGCTGACACCGTTGTAGTCGGCGCCGGCAGCCACGAGCGATCCCACAAGCGAGATGGCGGAGATCGCATTGGTGGCCGACATGAGCGGCGTGTGCAGCAGCGGCGGTACGCGGGAGATGATCTGGTATCCCACGAACGCGGCGAGCAGGAAGACGTAGAGTTCGATGACCGACGTGGCCGTCATGCGGCGTGCTCCAGTGAGAAAGTCAAAGGCGAGAACGAAGATAGGCGCGCCTCTGGCTTCGCGCACCCCGGGCTTGCGCCCTGGGTTGACCCGGCCAAACGTTCGATTCTTCTAATGCAGGGAGTGGCGAGTGGCTGCCGAGATTTTCGACGCAATCCGCGCTGGTAACACCGAGCGCCTGAAGGAAATTCTCGCGAGCGACCGGGCGCAGCTGAACGCGCGGAGCGAGCGGGGTCATTCGCCGGTGATGATCGCGCAGTATCACCGCAAGAAGGACCTGGTCCAGGAGATCCTGGCCGCGGGCCCGGAGCTGGACGTGTTCGACGCCGCGACGGTGGGACGAGCCGACCGCGTCACCCAGCACCTGGATCGCGATCCGTCCCTTATCGGGGCGTACTCGAGCGATGGGTTCACGGCGCTGCACCTGGCGGCGTATTTCGGGTTTCCCGAAGCCGTGAAGGTCCTGCTCGCGCGCGGAGCGAGCGTGAACGCGGTCGCGCGGAATCCGATGAAGGTCCAGGCGCTGCACAGTGCCGCGTCCGACCGCCACCTGGAAGTCGTGAAGCTGCTGGTGGCGGCGGGTGCCGACGTGAACGGGAAACAGGAGAAGGGATGGATGCCGCTGCACGCAGCCGCCAAGAACGGCGACCTCGCGATGGTGACGGTGTTGCTCGAGGCCGGGGCTGACCCTACTGCGCAAAGCGACGAGGGAAAGAGCGCGATCGGGCTCGCAGCGGAGGGGAACCATACGGACGTGTTGAAGGCGCTGAAAGCGGGCAAGCGCTAGGTCTTCTTTCTGATGCGCGAGACCGTCCGGTACCTCTTCGACGCTCCCAACTGGGTGAGCTGGATTACCCACTCGGTGCTGATGCTGGTCATCGCGGGGATAGTGACTGTCGTCCTGCTGTTGCTTGCTTCGGTGGCACGGCGACCGCTCACCCGGGTGACGGCATTGCAGGTTGGGCTGGTCGCGGCGGCGACGAGTTACGTGGTGGCCGAGGTGCGGCATGTGATCTGGAAGTGGGTGACGGCCACGCCGATCGACGGGGCAGGTTGGGTGGATCACGTCATGGATGCCGCCATGCCCACGTTCGCAGCGCTGGGACTGGTGTGGTTTCTGGGCCGACGAAAGACAAACGCCCTGGCCAAAGTGGCCAGGGCGTCGTCCCTGCCTGAACCGCCAGCAACAGGCTAGCGGCCGTCCTTGTCGAAGTCGCCGGGCATCGCACGCTCGACATGATGCCAGGCATCACGCGTCGCGTCCTTGGCCTTGTCCCAGCCGAGCTTCGCGGAATCTTCCGTCTTTTCCCAGCCTCGGCGCAGGTCCGGTTCGACGGCATCCCACTTCCGACCCTTGTGCTGGGAGTAGGAGTTCCATCCGAACTGGTATGCCGGCCGCCACCGATCGTAGGCGTCGGCGGATGCGTACGGACGGGACTTGTAGTTATCCCGCCAGTAGGCGTCCTCGATGGTGGGGTTCACGGATTCGGCTGCGCCTTTCCCCGCCAGCCCTCCGGCCACTGCTCCCACTACTCCACCAACGAGCGCACCGGGAGGTCCGCCAACCGCTGCGCCGACGGCAGCACCCGCCGCCGCGCCGCCCGACGCACCAAGGCCCGTACCGACTGGATGGGCGCCAGGCTTGCCGGAAATGGGGTCGCGGTTCGCATCAGGTTCATCACGCATCATCTTCTTTTTATTGTCAGCCACTGTGGCCTCCTTGCCATAGGTATCAAGTTCAAGACTGCTGATCGTGATACCGGGGTTCATCAATCGACGTTCCTATATGGCGCCGCTGCGGCAGGTGATTCCGGTCCCGAGCCTTGAGGAAGGTCGTGCCAGTGGCGACCTTAGAGCCCTCACGGCGCCGTAGCCAAGTGGTAAGGCAGAGGTCTGCAAAACCTCTATTCGGCGGTTCGAATCCGCCCGGCGCCTCTGAACCAGCGTAGCTGGTTCAGAGTCGCCGCGCGGATCCGTCTCGCCGCTCGCTGCGACTCGCGGCTACGAATCGAATCCGCTCAGCTCCCCGAATGCAAAGGCCCGGACGGTCCTGATCCATGCCTACGATCGCTGAGCTGATTATCGACCGTCTCGTCGAGGCGGGAGTGCAGTCGCTGTTCGGAATGCCGGGCGGGGGCAGCAATCTCGACCTGATCGAGGCCGCGGGACGAGCAGGACTTCCCTTCGTGTTGTCCCATACCGAGACCGCCGGTGCCGTGATGGCCGCCGCGCAGGCCGAGGTGACGGGACGCCCCGGCGCCTGCCTGGGGACGCTCGGTCCCGGCGTCGCATCCACGGTGAACGGCGTGGCCCACGCCTTTCTCGACCGGGTGCCGCTGATCGTTCTCACCGACGCGATGGCCGCGGCCGGACGGGACACCTACCAGCACCAGCGACTCGATCACTCGGCGATCTTCGCTCCGGTCACCAAGGCGAGTGTCACGCTCGGGGGCGGCACCGCCGACGAGATATTCGTACACGCGCTTGCAACCGCGACCGCGGTTCCTCCCGGTCCGGTCCACGTCGATCTCGCGCCCGACGTGGCCCGGCAAGTGGTGACAGCGGTCCCTCCTGCCTCCCGCCCCGAACAGCCGCGCGCGACCACGGCACCGGCCGATGCGGGCCAGGCGCAGGCGCTGCTGCGCGGCGCCAAGCGCCCGCTCGTGATCGCCGGCCTCGGTGTGCGCGATGCGGCGGACGCGGATGCCCTCCGCGGTTTCTGCGAGCGCCGGGGAATTCCCGCCCTCGTCACGTACAAGGCCAAGGGTGTGATCCCCGACGAGCACCCGCTGTTCGGCGGCGTCTTCACCAACGGCACGATCGAAAAGCCACTCGTCGAGCAAGCCGACCTCATCATTGGAGTCGGCCTGGACCCGGTGGAATTCCTGCCCCGGCCCTGGGCCTACCAGGCACCCTGCGTCCTGCTGAGCCGGTGGCCCATGTCCCAGCGGCACCTGCCCGTCGCCGCCTCTTTGATCGGCGAGTTGAAAGAGACATTTTGCGCGGTCGACGATTGCCTGCCGCCCAGCAACGAGTGGCGGCTGGAGGAGGTCGGAAACCACGCTCGCCGGCAGCGGGACGCCCTGCGCGTGAAATCGGCAGGATGGGCTCCGTGGCAGGCGGTCGACTCGGCCGCCCGCTCGGCGGGACCGGACGTGCGCGTCACGGTCGACGCGGGAGCCCACATGGTCCCGGCCACGGCGCTCTGGCCCGTGCGCCACGCGCGGCAGATGCTCATCTCCAACGGGCTGTCCACGATGGCTTACGCCCTGCCCGCGGCGATCGGGGTGGCGCTGCTTGACCGGACGCAACGTGTAGTTGCGCTGACGGGAGATGGCGGCCTGCTCATGTGCCTCGCCGAGCTGGCCACCGCGGCCCGCGAGAAACTTCCGGTAACGGTGATCGTGTTCAACGACCGCTCGCTCTCGCTCATCCGCATCAAGCAGGAGAAGATGGGTTATCCCGCTGCCGGGGTCGCGCTCGAGGACGTGAACTGGCAATCCGCGGCGTCGGCCTTCGGACTCCCCGCGTGGCGCGCCCGGAGCGACGACGAAATGATGCGTGCCATGAACGAGTCCGCCGCCACCGGCGGGCCCGCCCTGGTCGAGGCGGTGATCGATCCCTCCAGCTATCCCGAGACGCTGCGCGCGGTGCGCGGCTGAGCACCACAGGAGACATGTCGTGACCGACCTGCAGGTCCAGCTCCGCGCCGCGGTCCGCGAGCTCTGCCAGCGTTTTCCCGACGCCTATTGGCGTGACCTCGACGCGCGCCGCGAGTATCCCGACGCGTTCGTGAAGGCGCTGACCGAGGCCGGGTATCTCGGCGGCCTCATCCCGGAGGAATACGGCGGATCGGGTCTCAACATCGCCGACGCATCGGTCATTCTCGAAGAGATCAACCATTGCGGCGGGAATGCCGCGGCCTGTCACGCGCAGATGTACATCATGGGGACACTGCTCCGGCACGGGTCGGTGGAGCAGAAGCGGGCCTACCTTCCGAAGATCGCGGCGGGCGAGCTGAGACTGCAGGCCTTCGGCGTGAGCGAGCCGACCACCGGCAGCGATACCACGCAGCTCCAGACGACGGCCGTCCGGCGGAGCGATCGTTACATCGTCAACGGGCAGAAGGTGTGGACCTCGCGCGCCGAGCATTCGGACCTGATGCTGCTCATCGCGCGCACCACGCCCGTCGACCAGGTGAAAAAGCGCACCGAGGGACTGTCGGTTCTCCTGGTGGACATGCGCCAGGCGATCGGCCGTGGTCTTACCATCAGGCCGATCCGCACGATGATGAACCACTCCACCACCGAGATCTTCTTCAACGACCTGGAAGTGCCGGCGGAGAACCTGATCGGTGAAGAGGGAAAGGGATTCCGCTACCTGATCGACGGCCTCAACGCCGAGCGGATCCTTATCGCGGCGGAGTGCGTCGGGGACGGGCGGTGGTTCGTGGAGCGCGCGACGAAGTACGCCAAGGAGCGCGTCGTGTTCGCGCGGCCGATCGGCCAGAACCAGGGAATCCAGTTTCCCATCGCGCGGTCGCACGTGGCGGTGGAGGCGGCCGACCTGATGCGCTGGCGGGCGGCCGCGCTCTTCGATGCCGGGCAGCCCTGCGGGGCCGAGGCCAACATGGCCAAGCTGCTCGCGGCCGACGCGTCGTGGGAAGCGGCTAACATGGCGGTGCAGACCTACGGGGGATTTGGATTCGCGGAGGAGTACGATATCGAGCGAAAGTTCCGCGAGACCAAGCTCTACCAGGTGGCGCCACTCTCGACCAACCTGATCCTGGCCTATATCGGTGAGCACGTGCTGGGGCTGCCGAGGTCGTATTGAGGACTGAACCGGGATCAGGGATTGGGGATCAGGGGTCGGGGGCGCGGACCCCTAACCCCCAGTCCCTAACTCCGTCTCTGCCCCTGGCAGGTCTCACCGTCATCGCCATCGAGCAAGCTGTCGCCGCCCCTCTGGCGACTCGGCATCTCGCCGACTGGGGCGCGCGGGTCATCAAGATCGAGCGGCCGGGAGTCGGCGATTTCGCGCGGAGCTACGACAAGCGCGTGAAGGGGCTTTCGAGCTACTTCGTCTGGCTCAATCGCTCCAAGGAATCGCTGACGCTCGACCTCAAGCGTCCGGAAGCGGTCGGCGTGCTCGAAAAACTGATTGCCGGCGCGGACGTGCTGGTTCACAACCTCGCGCCCGGCGCGATGGAGCGGCTCGGTTTCGAGACCGCGGCGTTGCGCGCCCGGTACCCGCGGCTCATCATCTGCTCGATCTCGGGCTATGGGTCCGACGGTCCTTACCGCGACCGCAAAGCCTACGACTTGCTCATCCAGAGCGAGGCCGGACTGCTCTCGATCACCGGAGATCCCGAAGCGCCCGCGAAGGTCGGCATCTCCGTGGCCGATACGGCCTCCGGGATGTACGCGTACTCGGCCATCCTCACGGCGCTGTTCCAGCGCTCGAGGAACGGCCAGGGCGCCGCGCTCGAGGTGTCGATGCTGGAGGCGCTGGGCGAGTGGATGAGTCACCCGGTGTACGCGACGATGCACGGCGCGCCGCTGCCGCGCACCGGCGCGCGCCATGCCTCGATCGCGCCGTACGGGCCGTTCCCGACCGGTGATGGAAAGACGGTCTACCTGGGCATCCAGAACGAGCGCGAGTGGCAGCGATTTTGCGCCGAGGTGCTCGAGCAGCCGGCGTTATCGAACGACCCGCGGTTCGCGAGCAACCAGGTCCGGGTCGAGCACCACGAGGCGCTCGCGGCAGAGATTGCGAAGGTGTTTGGCCGGATGTCCGCGAGCGACGTCACCGCGGCACTCGATACGGCCGAGATTGCCCACGCGCGCCTGAACACCGTGGCGGAGTTCGCGGCGCATCCGCAACTCGTCGCGCGAAATCGCTGGCGGGAAGTGGGCACGCCCGGGGGCCCAGTGCAGGCACTCGTTCCGCCGGCGGACATGGACGACGTGGAGCCCGTGATGGGCCCGGTGCCGGCGACCGGCGAGCACACCGACCGGATCCTTGCGGAGCTGGGATACGATCGCGCCACAATCACCCGCTGGCGCGGGGAAGGAATGATCTGATGACTGTGAAGCCGGGCTGGAACGGGCGGGTCTACGAGGACTTTGCTGTTGGCGACGTGTACGAGCATCCGCTGGGACGGACGCTGCTCGACGCCGACAACACCTGGTTCACGTTGCTCACCCAGAATACCAATCCCATCCATTTCGACGACGTCTGGGCGAGCCAGACGGAGTTCAAGCGCCCGCTCATCAATTCCTGCCTGACGCTCTCGCTCGTCACCGGCCAGTCCGTGACCGATCTCTCGCAGAACGTCATGGCGAATCTTGGATGGGACGACGTGAAGCTGCCCCACCCGGTCTTTGCCGGCGACACGATCTATTCGCGCTCGGAAATCCTCGAGACCCGCGAATCGAAATCCCGCTCGCAGGTGGGGATCGTGAAGGCGAAGACGACCGGCTTCAACCAGGATGGCACGGTCGTCATCGAGTTCCTGCGGACGTTCATGGTGTACCGGCGCGGGCACGTGCCCGCCATCACGCGAGTGAAGCCCTCATGACTCCCGAAGGCCTGATCATCGACGGCAAGCGCACCGCCGCATCGGAGGGTGGTGTCATCGATGTCTTCGACCCGTCGACCGGCGAGCTGCTCGCCAAGGTAGCGCGCGCCACGAAGGCGGACGTGGAACGCGCGGTGCAGGCGGCGCGGCGGGCGATGGATTCGAAGGAGTGGGGCGGGCTGGCGCCGGCCGAGCGGGGACGGATCATGAACCGCATGGCGCAGATGATACGCGACCGCGCGGAGGACCTGGCGCAGCTCGAGAGTCGCGACAACGGGAAGCCGTTGCGGCAGGCGCGGACGGACGTTCAGGTCTCGGCTCGTTATTTCGAGTTCTTCGCGGGCGTGGCCGACAAGATCATGGGCAACACGATCCCGCTCTCACCTGGACTGCTCGACTTCACCATTCGCGAGCCGATCGGCGTCTCGGCGCAGATCATCCCGTGGAACTATCCGATCCAGATTGGCAGCCGGGGAGTTGCGCCCGCGCTTGCGGCGGGATGCGCGGTCGTCCTCAAGCCGGCGGAAGACGCGCCCATGACGGCGCTCAAGCTGGGAGAGATCGGGCTCGAGTGCGGGCTTCCGGCCGGCGTGCTCAACGTGATACCGGGCGCGGGAGAAGAGGCGGGCGCATCTCTCGCCAGCCATCCCGGCATCAACCAGCTCACGTTCACCGGATCGATGGAAGTGGGCATCGCGGTGGCGAAGATGGCGGCGGAAAACATCGTCCCGGTAGTGATGGAGCTGGGCGGGAAGTCCCCCAACATCGTCTTCGCCGACGCCGACCTCGACCTGGCCACCCAGGGTGTCTCGACCGCCATTTTCCAGAACGCGGGGCAGACCTGCTCGGCGGGCTCCCGGTTGCTGGTCGAGCGCAAGGCGCATGACGCCCTCCTGGAAAAGCTCGTGGCTCGCGCAAAGTCCATGAAGATCGGACCCGGCGTCAGCGATCCCGACATGGGTCCGATTATTTCGAAAAGGCAGCTCGAGATGATCGAGGAGTATGTCAAAATCGGTCAGCGAGAAGGCGCCAAGGTGGTTGCCGGTGGCAAGCGCCCGTCGGATCGCGCGCTCGCCAACGGCAACTACTTCGAGCCGACGCTGCTGGATGGCGTCGCGCCGGGGATGCGCGTCGCTCAGGAAGAAATCTTCGGGCCGGTGCTCGCGATCATCCCGTTCGACGACCTGGAAGAGGCCGTCGCGATCGCCAACGACAGCGTCTATGGACTGGTCGCGGGCGTATGGACGCGCGACATCAACAAGGCGCTCTCGCTCGCGACGCGTATCAAGAGCGGGCAGGTCTATGTGAACACGTACGGCGCCGGCGGCGGTGTCGAGTTGCCGTTCGGGGGCTACAAGAAGAGCGGGTATGGACGGGAGAAGAGCCTGGAATCACTGGCCAGCTATACCCAGGTCAAGAATGTCTGTATCAAGTACGCGTAAGGCCGCCTGGGCTTCGGCCGTCTGCAGCGGACTCTCAGGCCTGGGGTGCCGCGATGTGGTCTATGTGCCGGACAATCCTCTCTCGCACATGCTCAAGGCGCTTGGCGAAGATCACTCCGATATCCGCACGACCCTCGCCACGCGCGAGGAAGAGGCCTTCGGGATCGCCGCGGGCCTCTATCTCGGCGGCATCCGGCCGGCGGTGATGCTCCAGTCGAGTGGCCTGGGGAACTCCATCAATGCGCTCGCGTCGCTCAACGTGGCGTTCGAGATCCCGGTGCTGATGTTCATCACCATGCGTGGCGGCGAAGGTGAATGGAATCCGACGCAGCACCCGATGGGGCTGGCCGTCCGGCCCATCCTGGATTCGCTGGGGATACCGCACGAAACGATCACGTCCGAGTCGAATGCCGAGTCGACGGTGCGTGCCATGGGCGATCGGGCTTTCGCCACGAAGCGGCCCGCGGCCTGTCTGCTCGCGCGGGCCCTCTGGTCGCCGAGGCCAGCATGATGACTCGGCTGGAGGCCACGCGCCGGCTGAAGGCCCTCGTGACCAACGAGCCGGTGATAGCGAGCCTCGGCCATCCGGCCTACGACCTGTTCGAAGCCGGTGACCGGCCCGAGAACTTCTACACCTGGGGGAGCATGGGCCTGGCGTCCTCCATCGGCCTTGGGCTAGCCATGGCTCAGCCGGAGCGCCGCGTGATAGTGCTCGACGGCGACGGCTCGCTGCTGATGAATCTCGGTTCCCTCGCCACGATCGCGACGGTCGCTCCCGCCAACCTCATCGTGATCGTGTGGGACAACGAGCTGTACGGCACGACCGGCGGGCAGCCGACCGCGACCGCGGGCGGGGCGGACCTGGCGGGTGCGGCAGAAGCGCTCGGCATTGCCAGCGTAGTCACCGTGTGGGAGCCCGAGGAGTTCGACTCGGCGATCGGCATTGCCCAGCGCGAGCCGGGCCCGTGGGTCATCGTGGCCAAGGTGAGTGAGTCCGGTGTGGCGACCAAGCCTCCGCTCGACAGCCCGATGATCAAGCGGCGCTTCATGGCAGCGATCGGCTGCACGGAATGACGTTCCCACGTTCGATCCTCTTCGTGCCGGCGAATCGCACGGCCATGTTCGCGCACGCGTGGGCCTCGGAAGCCGAGGCAGTCATCTTCGACCTGGAAGATTCCGTTCCTGCCGCCCAGAAGGCCGCCGCCCGCGAGGCAGTCGCATCTCTGCGTCCTCCAGAGGGGTGGACCCGCCCGATCTACGTGCGACTGAATGCGGCCGCCACGTCCGATTTCGCTTCTGACGTACATGCTGTGCGCACGGCCCCCGTGCAGGCCGTGGTTCTGCCCAAGATCGAGGATGCCGCAGACGTGAAGACCGCTGCCCAGGCGGTGCCCACGTCGCTCGGCCTCATCCTGCTCATCGAGACTCCCGGGGGGGTGCTTCGCCTGGCTGAGCTGATGCTCAATCGCGTGCCCCGCGTCGCCGCGCTCGCGTTTGGAGCAGAGGATTATCGGGCGGGGATCGGTGTGACCGAACTCGATCCAGCGCTCGCCGATTTTGCGCGCGCGAGCGTGGTGAACGCCGCGGCCGCGGCTGGCGTTCCGGCCATCGACGCTCCATACCTGCGGCTCGACGACCTCGAGCGCCTGCGCACCGCCTCGCGACACGCACGTTCGCTCGGTTTCAAGTCCAAGTTCGCCATCCACCCATCGCAGGTCCCCATCATTCATGAGGAGTTCGCAGGTAAGGAAGACCGCGAGTGGGCGACCCGGGTTACCGAAGCGTATGAGCGCGCGAAGGGCGAAGGGAAAGGGAGCGTGGCGCTCGACGGTCGGATGATCGACGAAGCCACTGTGAAGCGGGCCCGCGACATCCTACAGGCGTGAACGCGCTCGATCGCTTCGCAGAGTTCGTCACCGGAGCGAAGGTGCCGCCCGAGGCGCGCACCGTCGCCCGCACGGCGTATCTCGACACCATCGGAGTGATGCTCGCCGGCGCGGCCGAACCCGCGGCGCGGGCGGTGCAGCAGGTTGCCAGGGACGAGGGCGGAGACGGGCCCTGCACGGTCGTCGGGACGCCGCGGCGATCGAGCGTCAGCTGGGCGGCGCTCGCCAACGGCACGGCCGCGCACGCGCTCGACTACGACGACATGTGCTTCGTGTCACTGGCTCATCCCAGCGCACCGCTGGTCGCCGCAGTGCTGGCGGCGGGCGAGCTGGCCCGGGCGCCGGGAGCGTCTCTCCTGGATGCGTGGGTCGTCGGGTTCGAGATCGAGGCGGTGCTGGGACGCGCGATGAACCCGCGCCATTATACCCAGGGATGGCACTGCACCTCGACGATCGGAACGGTCGGTGCGGCCGCTGCAGCGGCGCGTGTCCTCGGCCTCGAGCAGGAAGCGGTCGTGCGGTGTCTTGGCATTGCAGCTTCAGAGGCGTCGGGTCTGAAAGAGAATTTCGGCACCGACACCAAACCACTCCACGCTGGTCTCGCTGCGCGCAACGGCGTCGTGGCTGCATTGCTGGCCCGCCACGGACTTACAGCTTCATCGAAGGCGATCGAGGGCCCGCAGGGACTGCTCGCCGCGATGGGAAGCGAGAGGGCCGAGCTCGGCGACATGCCCGACGCCCTCGGCGCGCGATGGGAGGCTATCGAGACCGGCGTCACGGTCAAACTGTACCCCTCGTGTGCGGGCACGCATCCCGCCCTCGATACGATTCTCGACCTGCGTCGTGAACACGGCTTCACGGCCGCGGACGTCGAGCGGGTGGAGATCGACGTGGATGCCGTGACGCCGACGATCCTGCTGTATGACCGGCCTGCGACGGGGCTCGAGGGAAAGTTCAGCATGCAGTTCTGCGCCGCGGCCGCGCTCGCCACGGGCCGCGTGGACCTCGATACGTTCGATTCCGCTACACTGGGCGATTCGCGCATCAGGGATCTGCTGCCGCGCATTGGGATGGCGGTGGATCCCACCCTGAACGCCAGTGCGCCGGCCCTGACCCAGGCGCGGGTCAAGATCCGCCTGCGCGACGGGCGCGCGATGGATGGCTATGCCAACGGCGCCCGCGGCTATCCCGATCGCCCGGCCACGTCCCAGGAACTTGCCGCCAAGTTCCGAATGTGCGCCTCGCGGGTGCTCGATGCCGGCCGGACGGAGAAGGCGCTGGACGCCGTCACATCGCTGGACCGGTTCACCGATGCGCGAAGCCTGATGGAGTGCTTGAACTTCGGGTGAAAGTGGATCGAACCCGGGATTGGGGTATCAACTGCCAATCCGGTCACCATCGCAATAGGTTACGAATGATGCTTGATAGCGTGAATCTTCGATCCCTGCGTGCCGCGGCGGCTGTCGTGGTGGCGATAGCGTGCGTCGACACGTCCGGACCGTTCGCCAAGCAGAGCGTGACCAACGTTCCCGACACCTTCGATTTCACCGGCCAGACGTTCGAGCGCACCGCCAACACCACCCTGACCTACGACTGGGTCACCACGAGCGCGGTGGCGGCGGTGCGGGTGGGCACCGTTGACACCACGCAGGCGCCCGGCGTGTTCACCGGGATGGCTACCATCCGGATCCGGGACGCGGCGGGCACCCAGGTCTACACCCGCGACCTCGCGATACAGGGTACCGATACCACCGTGGCTGGCGCAGTCGGGACCTGGAAAATCGACCTGGTGCTGTCCAACATGCGCGGGGATCTGCAGCTCGGCGTGGTCAAGGCGCCGCGGGAGCTCACGGTCGTGCCCAACACGACGGGTACCAACAAGGATCCCGACGGCTACCGGATCACCCTCGATGCCACCACGATCCAGGATGTCCCGCTCGACGGGATCTACACCTTCAAGAACCTGTCGCCAGCCTCGCACACGGTGGTCCTCACCGGGGTGGCGGGCAACTGCACCGTGACCGACGGGATGAGCCGTACCCTCACGGTGCCGGCAGCCGAACCCGCCACCGCCACGTTCAACGTCGTCTGCACCTGAAGCTGGACCCAGCGGCGCTTGCTGGCGCCGTTGCAAGTAGTGACTTTGCTGCAACCCTGACCCTGGACTGAACCATGGCGCTCATGCGCCAGATGCTCTTGTGGGCTTCCCGCCAGCAGTGGATCGGTGACCAGTTCCGGAAACGCCGCTTTGCCCAGATCGCCGTGCGGCGGTTCATGCCCGGGGAAGATGCCGATTCGGCGCTCCTGGCCGCGAAGGAAATGGCCCCGCGAAACCTCCCGACGGTCCTCACCCAGCTCGGCGAAAACATCAGCCAGCTCTCCGAGGCCCAGGCGGTCCACGACCACTACATAGGCGTGCTGAACCGGATCGGGCCGCTCGCCATCGATTCCCAGATCTCGATCAAGCCCACGCAGCTTGGGCTTGACGTGAGCGAGCCCGACTGCCGCAAGCTGGTGCTGTCGATCGTCAAGCGAGCTGCCGAGCTGAAGAATTTCGTGTGGATCGACATGGAGTATTCAGGTTACGTCGGCCGGACCCTGGACCTGTACCGCGCCATTCGGGCCCAGCACGCCAACGTCGGCGTGTGTCTCCAGTCCTACCTGCGCCGCACTCCTGCCGACCTCGAGGCATTGCTGGCGGTGAAGCCTTCGATCCGGCTGGTCAAGGGCGCCTACAAGGAGCCCGCGTCGGAGGCGTACCCGGAGAAGTCGAAGGTCGACGCCGAGTACCTGAGGCTGGCGCAGATACTGATCGAGAAAGTCGCGGGGCGGGACGGGTCACAGGTGGGATTCGGTACGCACGACACGCGGCTGGTCGGGGAGATCCAGCGCTACGCGACCACGAAGGGCATCGCGAAGACCGCGTATGAAGTGCAGATGCTCTTCGGTATCGGGCGGGACAACCAGGAGCGGTTTGCCCGCGAGGGCTACAAGGTCCGCGTGCTGATCAGCTACGGCTCACACTGGTTCCCCTGGTACATGCGCCGCCTGGCCGAACGACCCGCGAACGTGTGGTTCGTCGTAAAAAGTATGTTTTCGTGAGAAGTGAGAAGTGAGAAGTGCTACAGCCCACGGCCGTCGTCGGGGCCGAAGATGCGGCGGCGGATCATGCGGTCGATCCAGCGGTCTGGAATCAGCGAGAGAAGTTTTCGCTTCCAGGCCGCTTCTTTTGTGACCAGGATGCGAGTGGGAGGCTTCGGGTCGGTGAGCGCGCGGAGGACGGCGCGCGCGACGGTTTCCGCCGGCAGGCCGCGCTCGCCCGAACGCCGCGCCATCACGGTTGCCCGCGCGATGGCGCGTTCGTAGACAGTCCTCTCGTACCGCGCCGGTTCCAGCCCCTCGATCTTCTCCCAGATGGCGCTCTGGATGCTCGCCGGCTGAACGACCACTACATCGACACCGGTTTCGAGCAATTCCCGCCGCAGGGTGTCCGAAATTGCCTCGAGCGCCCACTTGGATGCCGTATACGGTCCGGAGAACGGCAGGGCCAGGCGGGCGGCTACGGAGCTGATGTTCACGACCCGTCCGCGCGCAGCCCGGAGTGCCGGAAGAAAGAGCTGCGTCGTGGCGATCACCCCGAAAACATTGACCTCGAACACGCGGCGAAATTCGTCCACGTCCAGGACCTCGAGCGCGCCGGCGCCCGGGACACCCGCATTGTTGACGAGGCCGACAAACGGTGCCGCGTCGAGGGCGCGCGCCACGGTCTCCTGGGCTCGCTGGATGCTGGTTCGCTGGGTGACGTCCATGATGATGGGCGTGGCGCCGGCCGCTTCGACCGCCGGCATGTCCTTCGAACGTCGCACTGTGCCGAAGACGCGAAAGCCTCCGGCCACCAGCTCCCGCAGGACTGCCGCGCCGATGCCGGTGGATACACCGGTGATGAGAACTCCGCCCCGGGTCATCCCGCTTCCCCCCGTTTCGTAGACTTCGCCCGCCACGCGCCATAAACTAGCGCCGTGCCGCTTTCATTTCGCCGCCGGGTTTTCCTGGGGCTCGTGGGACTGGGGACGCTGCCGCTGGCGGGCGCCCTGGCCGTGCTGGTGCTCGAGCTGCGGGGGACCACGTCGCCGGCGGGTCCCGCTCGGGCCGCGCTGGAGGAAATCGCCACGAGCGGCCGACGCGTGATGGCGGCGGTCGATACCACGGCGCTCGCCGCCCCCGCGCGCGAAGCGCTCCGCAGCCACGCCGCATCGATCGCGCGGCGCACGCAACTTGCGCGGCGCGCGGAGCTCCTCTCCCGCGTGTGGACCGGCGCGGCCGTCGCGGTATTGCTGGTGACCGCGATCCTGCTGGTCATCGGTTCGCTCGTGCTCGCCCGGCGATGGTCGGGCTATACGTCCGCGCCGATCGAGGAGCTGGTGCAGTGGGTTCATCTCATCGAGGGACGGGAGCCGCTCCCCCCGCCCGGTGCGAGCTTCGCGCCCGAGTTCGATGCGCTCCGCGACGCGCTGCGGAACATGGCGTCCGCTCTCGACGTGGCGCGCCAGCGGGAGGTGGAGCACGGCAGGCTCGAGGCGTTCCGGGAAACGGCCCGCCACGTGGCGCACGAGATGCGCGGGCCGCTTTCCGCCGCGCGCCTGGCACTGGCCCGCATCGACGGCGATGCGCGCGCACGCGCGGCCATGGCGGTCGACGTGCTGGAACAGGAGACCTCGCGACTGGACCGCCTGGCGCGCGAATTCGCCGAGTTCGGCCGGCTGCCGGAGGGCCCGGAATCGCTGGTGGATCTCGGGGAGCTGCTCGAGAACGTGGCTGGGGTCACCGTGCCGCCGGGCGTGACGGTCGCCCGCAACTTTACCGCGGGCCTCACCGTACGGGGTCACCATGAACCACTCCGTCGCGCTTTCCAGAACCTCGTGAAGAACGCCGTCGAAGCGGGTGGCCCGCTCTCCATTGCTGCGTCACGCGAGGGTACCTCCGTCCGGGTGACGGTGAATGACAGCGGTCCCGGCATCCCTGTCGACCTCCACGACCGGGTTTTCGAGCCCTACTTCACCACCAAGACCGCGGGCACCGGCCTGGGCCTCGCGCTGGTGAAACAGACGGTCAACGCCCATAGCGGGACCGTAACCATCGAGAGCGCGGCGGGCGGCGGTGCGTCGTTCGTGGTGCGCCTGCCGGAGGCGAGTTGACCGGCCGCGTGCTGGTGGTGGATGACGAGGGCAATATCCGCCGCATGCTGTGCGCGCTCCTCGCCGACGCCGGTTACGAAACGCTAGAAGCGGAAAACGGCTCCGCGGCCGCGGGCGCGTTCGAGCGATTCGAGCCGGATGCCGTGCTGCTGGACCTGATGATGCCACCCGGGCCCGATGGCCTCGACGTGCTGGCACTACTCCATACGCGCCGGCCGAGTGTCCCGGTCATCATGATGAGCGGCAAGGCGACGCTGGCGGACGCGGTGCGGGCGACCCGGATCGGCGCGTTCCAGTTCCTCGAAAAACCGCTGGCTCCCGAGACCGTGCTGGTCACCGTGAAGGCCGCGATGGACCTGGCGCAGGCGCGCGCGGAGGCGCGGCAGCTGCGCGCCCGGCTGGGCGAGGGCGACGCGATCGTGGGCACCAGTGCGGCCCTGGAGGAGGTCCGGAAGCTCGTGGCGCAGGTGGCTGACACCCCGGCGCGGGTTCTCGTGATCGGAGAGTCCGGGACCGGAAAGGAACTGGTGGCCCGGGCGATTCATGCCCGCAGCTCCCGGCGTGACGGCCCGATGGTGAGCCTCAACTGCGCCGCGGTCCCGCGCGAGCTGGTGGAGAGCGAGCTGTTCGGTCACGAGCGCGGTGCGTTCACCGGCGCCAGCCAGCTCCGGCGCGGGCGATTCGAGGTGGCCAACCGCGGGACCCTGTTCCTCGACGAAATCGGAGACCTCGAGCCGAACGCCCAGGCCAAGCTGCTCCGTGTGCTGGAAGATGGCGTCATCCAGCGCGTGGGCGGCGAGAAGGACATCAAGGTCGATGTGCGCGTGGTGGCCGCGACCAACAAGGACCTCGAGAAGGAAGTCCGGGGCGGGCGGTTCCGCGCCGATCTCTTCTTCCGCCTGAACGTCTTCCCGATTCGCGTGCCCCCGTTGCGCGATCGCGCGGGCGACATCGACCAGCTTGCCGCGCACTTCGCGTCGCTGGCAGCGAGCCGGACCGGCCGAGCGCCACGCGCGTTCAGTAGCGACGCCATGGCACGTTTGCGCGCGCATGCATGGCCGGGGAACGTCCGCGAGCTGGCCAACCTGGTTGAGCGCCTCACGATTCTCGGCGACGACGACCTGGTGAGCGGAGACGAGATCGAGGCGGTGATCGGTCATGCGGCCCAGCAGGACCAGGAGGGACCGCGCCCCGCCGGCGACCTGGTGGCCGCGCTCGATGCCTACGAGCGCCAGCTCATCTCCGAAGCCGTGACACAGGCCGACGGCAACATCGCGGAAGCCGCGCGCCGGTTGCACACCGACCGCGCGAATCTCTACCGCCGCATGCGACGGCTGGGACTCATGCGAAACGACACGCCCGTGTCCGACTGACACGTGTTTTTCCGTTTGGCCGACACCCTTCCCGCTGCTAACCTCAAGCTGCTACGCACTTTCTGATTTCCGGCCTTCCGGCACACCGGGTGCTTTAGCACTCGGCGGGAGGTCACAATGGCTCGATGGATACTCGTATCAGGATGGTTGATGAGTTGCTTGCTGATCGCTTCTCGCCGGCTGGAAAGCCCGGAGCGGCTCGAGCGCGCGCGGCTGGTGTCGCGGCGGGTCGAGCACCGCATCCGGGTGCTGGGTGTGGAGTGGACGACGATGGTGCGGGAGGATCCCGCGGAGACCGCGGTATGCGAGGCGGCTCGATGAAACGACTCGGTTTGCTGTTTGTGCTCGTGCTGGGTCTCGCGACGAATGCGCGGGCGCAGGACACCGTCGTGGTGGCGCAGCCGGGCTACTCGGTGCGGTCGCCGCGCGAGCTGGCACGCGATGCGGTGCGGATGTTCAACCTGGCCGGGACGCGGCTCTTCGGCTCGACGGACATCCTGCCTGGCGATGCGTATAAGGGCGACCTCGCGATCCTCGATGGGTCTCTGCGCCTGGAAGGTGAAGTCGAAGGAACGCTCATCGCTATCAACGCCGACGTGGAACTGGTGCGCGGCGCCCGGGTGGGCGGGGATGTGATCATCGTCGGCGGTACGCTAAGCCAGGACCCGGACGCTCGCATCATCGGCGATGTGCACGTGAACGGGCGTCACGTGTCCGTGTACCGCGACGGCGAGCGACTCGAGCTGGGGGATGACCCCGCTCCGACCACGCGGCGCCGCAACTATCGGCGCTGGTCCCAGCCGAACGGCCGCGCGTCCATCACCGCGGGCATCGATGGACGGTACAACCGGGTCGAGGGCCTGCCGCTCCGCGCCGGCGGGCGGATCCGCTGGTCGGGAAGCGTCAACGGCAGTCTCGAAGGCGTGGCACTCGGCTACACGGCGTTTCCCTTCGACAGCATCCTGGACAACCTGGGCTACCGCGCGCGCGGCCATATCGGTTTCGGCGAACGCGGCGAGTTCGAGATTGGCGGCGCGGCGTACGACATCGTCTCTCCCATCGAAGACTGGCAGCTCGCCGATATCGAGGTGGCCTTTGCCTCCGCGATCCTCCGCCGCGACTACCGTGACTACTACGGACAGCAGGGAGTATCGGCGTACGCGATGGTCCGGCCGGTGCCCGGTCTCAGCCTCTCGGGGGAAGTGTCGCGCGACGAGGAAAGGTCGATGGCTGCGCGCGATCCGTGGACACTGCGCCGCCGTGGCGATGCGTGGCGGCCCAACCCCGCCATCGATGCGGGACAGTTCGAGCGGTTTCGCGCGCGTCTCGAGTTCGATTCTGACGAGAACCGCGGTTGGTCGCAGCATGGCCGCTGGCTCGCGTTTACCGAGTGGGAAGTCGGCCGCTCCGACGACGTGGCGCTCCAGCCGCTGGCAGCGGGGCTTCGCGGGAACGTCCCCGCCGGGCAGTTCCGCTACGGAAGGATTCTCGGCGACCTGCGGCGGTACCAGCCGATCGGCTGGTCGGGCGAGCTGCGACTGCGCGCGGTGGTCGGGACCAGCCTCTCGCCCTGGCCGGACAGCGCGGCCGGCCTGGCACCCATCCAGCGCCGCTTTGCGCTGGGCGGCGTGGGCACCATGCCCGGGTTCCGCTTCAACGAGTTCAGCTGCAACGACCCCGTGGTGGGGCTGTCCCCCACGGCTATGTGCCGAGACATCACGCTGCTCCAGGCGGAATACCGTGGGGGCTTCGACTTCGGCCTCGATTTCGACAATTGGTTCGACTCCCGGAGGCTCGGGCACGAAAGCGACCAGTTCCGTCCGCACCAGGGCGATACCTCGTTCGATTCACCGCAGCTGGTGCTCTTTGCGGATGCGGGTCGGGCCTCCGGCGGGGATCGGGCAAACACCGCGCTGGGGACTGATGGGTGGAAGTTTGATGTCGGCGGGGGAGTGGAGTTCGGGAGTCTCGGCTTCTACGTGGCGCGCGCAACGACCAGCAGCGCGCCGCTCAGGTTTTCCCTGCGACTCCACTACCGGTTCTAGCCGTGCGCCGGCCGGGCGTTCTCACCGCTCTGTTGCTGGCCGGTCTTGCCGGGGTCGCCGAGGCCCAGGATCGCCCGACGCTCCGGGTGGACCTGCGCCTCTCTCCGATCCCCGACATCGCGGTTTCGGTCCGCGACCTGCTCGGTGGGAAGGTGCTGTCCGCGCTCGAGTCCGGATTCCCGCTCTCCGTTCGGTTTCGCGCCGAGCTGCGCGAGGAACGGGGACTCTTCGACCGGACGGTGAGCGACACCTCGTGGGGACTGGTCGTGCTGTACGACCCCGTACGCGAGCGCTACGTCGTACAAGGCAGCATCGAAGGGCGCGACGACGTCTTCAGCCAGCCCGCCCTGATCGAGCGCCTGGCCACGATCTACATCGTCGGCCTGCCGCCGGATGTCCCGGGCCGCTTCTACTACAAGGTCACCGCGGAGGTGCGAACCCTCTCCGATGAAGACGTGGACGAGGCGTTTGCGTGGCTGGGTGGTGAAGCCCCGGACTCCGTACAGTACCACCGACCCGATTTCCTGACCCGCACTACTCGCCGCCTGCTGGTCCGCGTAGCGCCCCTTCCCCAGTTCAACCTCACCGCCCAGACGCAGGCGTTCCCAGCCCGGTAGCAATCGAGAACCGGGTGGTGCGTTAGCCGGGAGTCGGAAAGAGCTTGAAGTCTTCGGAGAGCAGGCCGGCGGAGCAGTTGCCGCTGGACTGGTTGTACGCGGAGGCAAAACCGGACGCGCGGACCGTGATGACGGTCCCCGTGCAATCCAGTGAGTCTGCGCGGACGGTGCGACCCAGGACGTAGTGACCCTTCCGGTCCGTTTTCACCGTGACCGAGCCGCCACCGAGTGACGGCGGCCACTCGACAATCACTTCGGCATTGGGAACCGGCCGGTCATAGCCGATGGACGTGACCGTTCCCTGGATCTGGAGGGGGCGTTCAGGCTTGCCGCTGCACCCCCCCAGGCACCCCACCAATGCGACGACCGCGAGCCACCGTTGGGTCACGACTCTGTCCCACCCTGTTGAAGTGACGGCAAGATAACGTACCCCCCGGGCGTAGCGGGGTGCCGCAGGCGGGAACCTACGACCGCGTGTCTTGCTGATCTACTGGCTCGCGGGCTTATTCCACTCGTGCCCGTCTTCTGCCTGCTGCTCGCCTCGCTCGGCTGCATCTCCGCCGACTCGGCCCGGACCTACCAGGTGGGCCTGGCCAGCGCTGAGTCTCTCTCCGTGACGGAGGAGGGAGCCGGCCAGCCGGTGGTGCTCATTCCTGGACTGTTCGGTTCCGCGTACACCTATCGCAAGGTGATGCCGCTGCTGGCGGAGCGCGGCTACCGCGCCATCGTGATCGAGCCGCTCGGCATCGGTTTTTCCGGACGGCCGGAGAAGGCGGACTATTCGCTCACCGCACAGGCGGCGCGGCTTGCGGAAACCATCGACCAGCTGGGGCTCCAGGAGGTGGTGCTCATCGGTCACTCGGTGGGTGCATCGATCGCGTACCGGATCGCGATCAGCCGGCCGGACCTGGTGCGGGCGGTGGTGTCAGTGGAAGGCGGCGCCGCGGAGACGGCGATGACGCAGGGCTCACGCTCGGCGATGCGGTTCATTCCGTGGGTCAAGTGGCTCGGCGGGATGAAGCTGATCCGCGGGCGGATCAGGAAGGGCCTGTACGAGACCGGCGGCGATACCACGTGGGTGACGGACGAAGTGGTGAACGGTTATGCGGCTGGCGCCGCCGTGGACCTCGACCGCACGCTGAAGGCGATGCGGGCGATGGCGCGCGCGAAGGAACCGGAACAGCTCAAGCCCCGCCTGCCGGAAGTCCGGGCGCCGCTCCTGGTACTGAAGGGCAGCATCTCGAAAGGCGGCATTCCGCCGGACGAGGTCGCGGCGCTTGCGGCCGCCGTCCCGGTTTTCCGGCTGGACACGGTGCCGGAGTCTGGTCTTTACATCCAGGAAGTGCGGCCGGTTGCTATTGTGGACGCGGTGGCCTCGGTGCTCACCATGGGCCGTGAGCAGCTGGCTAGTCCGGAGGGTGGCGAAGCCGTTCGATAGTCAGGGCCGTGTTGATCAATTCCGCGTGGGATAGCGCCTGCGGGAAATTCCCCAGATGGTCGCCCGTCGCCGGGTCGATCTCTTCCGCCATCAATCCCACATGATTCGTCCGCCGCAGGAGCAGCTTGAACAGGCGCTCCGCTTCGGCGACTTCGCCCGTGAGTGCCAGGTTCTGCACCCGGCGGCGGTTCCTCCACCGCCGCGTCCGCGAACCGCCCCTGCTTCACCGTCGCGGGTTCGGTTCTGCCGTCGGCGGGGTCACAGGTGTCCAGGACTGTTGCAGCCGGGCAGCAGAATCAGCCGGCGTCAGCGGTGCCTGGGTTTTGCCATGCTCCATCCGGCCGCCGAGGAGGGCGGTGGTGCCGAGCATCACGCACCCCGCTAGCCCGGCGGCGAGCACCGAGGGCCGCACCCATGCGGGGCTGGGGCCGCGCCGCGGCTCCTCGCGACGACGCCACCAGGAAAAAGCGGAGAGGCCGGCGAGCGGCAGCATGATCCACATGGTCGCCTCCGCCAGCAGCTCGTGCGGCTCGACCGTGCCCTCGGGAAATCCAAGCAGATCTTCGGCTACGTAGTGCGCCTGGTTCCCGGTGATCCAGGTAGGGATCGCGGCGAGAGCCCCGATGGTCAGCGAGGCCACTCCGTAGTCCCAGGTCCTGTCCCATTTCTTCGCCGCGCCGACGGCACACGCCACGGTGCCGACAATGGTGAGGATGATGGGGAAGTGGTTCGTCATGAGATGGAGGTACAACCAGATCATCAGCCCGGCTCCGGAAACGCGATGACGGTGGTGCGGCGTGTGTGCGAGCCTGAATGTATGTTGGACCCGGCGAAAGGAGGGCCATGCTTCTCTCGACAGGGGCGCTCCTCTCGGTCTTCGCGCTGGCAATGCCACCCGATACGGGGGCGGTCCTCTACCGCGCGTGGTGCAGCTCGTGTCACGGGGCAGACGGCCGCGGCGTGTCCGCGGCCATGACTCGGCTCGAGGTGCCCGCGGCGGACCTGGCGGCCTGTGCCATCAGCAGCGCGGAGCCGGAGGAGAACTGGATCAGGATCGTGCGAGACGGTGGGGCCGCGGTGGGTCTTTCCATGGACATGCCCTCGTTCGGCGAGAACGCCACCCGCGAGCAGATCGCGGCCATCGTGCGGTACACGCGTTCGCTCTGCGCGGAGCGCGGCTGGCCACCCGGCGAGCTCAACTTCCCCCGCGCGTTTTTCGCGGAGAAGGCATTTCCCGAAAACGAGGTCGTGGTGGTCGCGCATGACCGGGAGCAGGAGCTGCTCTACGAACGCCGCATCGGCAAGCGTTTCCAGGTCGAGGGTGCCGTGCGGAGCGTGTTCGACGGTGGGTCTGTGTTCGGCGGCGTGAGCGCCGGCGCCAAGTACAACGTGTTCCATGATCTCGCGCGTGGACTCATCGCGAGCATCGGCGTCGAGGTCGTGCCGCCCGTGGGGCGGCAGGATGAGCTCGAAGTGGAACCGTTCGTGGCGTTCGGCGCGAGCCCCGGAACTGGATTCGTGGTGCAGGGAGAAGTGCTCGCGACTGTCGAGGACGGTTTCAATGGAGTCACCGTGAATACCGGGCTGGGCATGGCGGTCAACGACCGTTTCGTACCGATGCTGGAGGCCAGCTGGACGGTTCCGCGCACCGGCGGCCAGTTGGTTTCGCTGGCGCCGCAGATCTGGATCCGGCTGTCCCGCCTGGGTCACGTCGCGGGATCCGTGGGTCTCGACATCCCGGTCCGGGGCCCGGGATCCCCCCGCTTGGCGGCGTTCGTCCTGTGGGACTTTGGCGACGGCGCGATCAACCGGGGCTGGTAGGGCCGATCCTTCAGGGTCGGCCGGGGTATGAGTGTCTTCGTACCAACCAGTCATGCGGAGGTAGTGATGAAGATTCTCCTGGCAGCGACGCTCCTGTGTGCGACGGCCTGCGGTGGCAGCAGGATGTGGCTCAAGGAGCGCCCCGCGACCGAGAAACTGACGGCCACGCCCGGCAACAAGTTCAAGAGCCTGGCGACCTTGGCCGCGAGCGACGATCGCGCGTCGCGGCGCATGACCACCAACCTTCGCTCGGACCTGAACAACGCCGGGATCCGCGCGATTCCCAGCTCGGGGCGTTGGGATACCGAGCGCGAGGCCTTCGAGCAGATCTGCGCGAAACCGGACGCCCCGGTGGACGGAATCGTGATGGTGAGCTACAGCGACGTGGTGCTGGTTGACTGCCAGACGAAGCAGACGGCCTACTCCATCGAGGCCGACCCGACGGAAGGCGGTCCGGGGATTCGCCACATGACCCAGCGGCTTATCCAGTACCTTCGGCCCGAGCAGACCGCGCAGAACTGAAGCCCACCAGCTGACAGCCCATAGTGCACCCGCGCCGCCGTGACCATCTTCGGTCATGGCGGCGCATGCGTTGTGCGGCCCCTCTCCGAAAACCCACGAGGAAAACGATGGCGCTCGCAATCATCACCGGTGGCTCCGGCGGTATCGGGCTCGATCTTGCGTCCCTCTTCGCCGCGGATGGCTACGACCTGGTCCTCATCGCGCGACACGAAACCGTCCTGGCGCGCGCGTGTGACGATCTCGCGCGCCGCCACCGCATCAAGGCATGGCCCGTCGCGGCGGACCTGGGCGTCCCGTCCGGCGTCGGCGAGGTGGTTTCGCGGGTGAAGAGCCTGGGACGGGACGGGGAGGTCGCCGCACTGGTAAACAACGCCGGGTTTGGCCACCGGGGGCCGTTCGTGAAATCGAACACCGATGAACAGGTCGGCATGATCAACGTGAACGTCACGGCGCTCACGCATCTCACGCGCCTGCTGCTGCCCGGCATGGTTGAGCGGCGGCGCGGGATGATCCTGAACGTCGCCTCCACCGCGGCTTTCCAGCCGGGCCCGCTGATGACTGTGTACTACGCGACGAAGGCGTACGTACTCTCGTTCTCGGTGGCGCTCGCGGTCGAGCTGGAAGGCACCGGCGTCACTGCTACCTGTCTCTGTCCGGGACCCACGGCCACGGGATTCCAGGCACGCGCCGGCATGGCCGGCACGGCGCTCTCGAGCAGCATGCTCGCGATGGATTCGGCGGCGGTGGCCCGAGCGGGCTACCGGGCGATGAAGAGGGGAAAGAAGGTGGTGGTGCCGGGACTGCTGAACCGGTTGGGCGCGGCGGGGGCGAAGTTCGCGCCGCGGACGATGGCAGCGCGAGTGGCGAAGCTCAGCCAGGGAGCACGAAACGGCTGATCACGTCGTGCCGGTATCCTCCCAGAGGCGGATACCGCCCAGGACGCCTGCCGCGTTGTCGACGAGGGTAACATCGTCCGGGAGCGCAGCCTCCACCCGCTTCGCGTTGCCCCCGCCGAGGTAGAGTCGGTCGAAGTTGGTGAGGGCGCGCAGGCGGTCGATGGCCTCGAGCAGGCGCTTGTTCCATTTCCGCCCGCTCATCCGGCGCCGGGCCTTCTCACCCAGCTCGTGCTCGTAGCTCTTGCCGCGGTGAAACGGATGGTGGGCCAGCTCGAGGTGGGGAGCCAGTCGTCCATCGACGAAGAGCGCCGATCCCATCCCCGTGCCGAGCGTCACGACCATCTCGACCCCTTCGCCCCGGATCGCGCCGTAGCCCTGCATGTCCGCGTCGTTGATGACACGAACGGGCTTCTTGAGCCGCTCGGCCAGGGCGCCGGCGAGATCGAATCCGGCAAACTTCGGGGTACCGAGATTGGGCGCGGTGCGCAGCACCCCGTGTCGCACGACACCCGGGAAGCCGACCGAGACGCGATCGAAGGGCTGCAGTTTCTCGGCGAGCCCGCCGACGGCGTCCACCAGCGTGGCGGGGTCGATGGAACGCGGCGTCGGGACGCGGAGACGTTCCCCGACCATCGATCCTTGCGGATCGAGGATCGCGGCCTTGAGTCCGCTGCCGCCGATGTCGACGGCCAGGGTCAACAGGTGCACGTTCCGGAGCTCGCCCTGTTTGGGAAGGCAGTCAAGATGGCGCCGCGCCCGGTCTCGTGCAATCGAGGGAGGTGGTAGTGGCCAATCGAAGCGCCGGC
>CAMDCH010000003.1:0-34272 GCA_945889655.1 bacterium HR33 | reverse complement strand
GTCGTATCCGTTTCGCTCACGCTCGGACGCGGAGGTGGTGCTTCCGCTCTACCGTGAGGACGGAGCGAAGGGCCTGTCGCGCATCGAGGGAATGTTCGCGCTCGCCATCTGGGATGATGCCCGCAGACAGCTGATCCTCGCCCGCGACCGCGCGGGCGAGAAACCGCTCTTCTACGCACAGACCGCGCACGAGCTCCTGTTTGCCTCCGAGGTCCAGGCGCTGCTGTCGCACCCGGATGTGAGCCGAGAGCTGGATCCCGCCGCAGTCGATGACTACCTCGCGTTCGGATACGTCCGCGAGCCGCGGACGATGTTTGCCGCGGTGAGGAAGTTGCCAGCGGGTTCGACGGCGTTATGGTCGAATGGCCAGACGACCACCGAGCAACGCACCCAACTGACGGTCCCGGATCCCGACCGTCTGACCGTCAGACCGTCTGACCGTCTGCTCTCACTGCTCACCGCCTCCGTCCGCCGGCAGCTCACCGCGGACGTCCCGGTGGGCGTTTTCCTGAGCGGCGGCCTGGATTCCTCGCTGATCGCGGCGCTCGCTGCCCGCGAGGGCGTGCGTCGGACCTTCACCGTTCGCTTCACTTCCGCGTCCTATGACGAAGGAGCGTCCGCGCAGAGGGTTGCCCGGCTGATCGGCACGAAGCATCACGAGGTGCTCGCGGGCGATACCGAGCTGGCGGAGGCATTCGAGACGGTGGGTTCGGCGGTCGCCGAGCCGATTGCCGATCCCGCCATCCTGCCCACGTACCTCCTGGCGCGCTCGGCGCGCGAGCACGTGGGCGTGGTGTTGGCGGGTGAAGGCGCGGACGAGCTCTTTGGCGGCTACCCCGCGTACATCGGCCATCGCCTGGCGCCCTGGGTGAGTGGATGGCTGCCGCTGGTCGCGCGGTTGTTGCCGAACTCGGGGAACGCCGTGCCGCTGAGTTACCTGGTTCGATCTCTCGCGGAACATGCTGGGAAGCCGTGGGACGCACGACACGTCGCGTGGATGGGATCAGGACTGGACGGTGCGCGGTTCGCGGTTCGCGGTTCGCGGGGGGACCAACTCCCGAGCAGTTCACGCGCACCGCGCACCGCACACCGCGCACCGGACGTCGTCACCGCAGCCATGCACTTCGACTACCGCACCTACCTCCGCGACCGTCTGCTCCCCAAGATCGACCGGGCCACGATGCTGGCGTCGCTCGAGGCGCGCGCGCCGTATCTCGACGGCGCCGTGACGGAGTTTGCGTTCGGCCTTCCGACACGGTTCAAGGTCCGCGGGCTCACCACCAAGTGGATCCTGAAGCAGGCCGCATCCGCGCTTCTCCCCCGCGATATCGTGCACCGGCGGAAGCGCGGGCTCTCGGTGCCCATCTCGCACCTGGTGAATGGACCTCTCCGTGGGAGGGTGGACGCCCTGCTCGATCCCGCCGGTCTTTCGCGGCAGTGGCTACTCAACCCCGACGCAGCCAGTGAACTTCTGGGGAGACACCGCGCCGGAGACTTCGGGGTTGCCCGCGGATTGTGGGCCCTGGTGGTGCTCCAGGTTTGGATGGAGAAGTGGAGTTGACGGTGCGCGGTGTGCGGTGCGAGGTGCGCGGGACTCCTCATGCACCCCCGCGAACCGCGCACCGCGAACCACGCACCGTTGGAGGTTCATGAATCGCACCGAAGCGCTCGCCCTGATGCAGGAGTACACGCCCTCCGAAGCGCTGCGGAAGCACATGTACGCAGTGGAGGGGGCGATGCGCGCGTATGCCCGGAAGCACGGGGAGGACGAGGAGTCGTGGGGCATCGTGGGGCTCATGCACGACTTTGACTACGAGCGCTTCCCCAACGACGCGCGTTCGGCCACCGAGGAACATCCGTCGGCGGGCGTGAAGGTTTTGCGGGAACGGGGAGTTCCGGAGCCCATGCTCCAGGCCATTCTCGGTCACGCGTCCTACACCGGGGTCCCGCGCGAAACCCAGATGGCGAAGACGCTCTTCGCGGTTGACGAGCTGTGCGGCTTCCTGGTGGCGTGCGCGCTGGTGCGACCCTCCAAGTCCCTGAAGGATCTGGAAGTATCGAGCGTGAAGAAGAAGCTCAAGGACAAGGCGTTTGCCCGGGGCGTGAACCGGGACGACGTGCACCAGGGGACCGCGGAGCTGGGTGTGCCGCTGGACGAACACATCCTCTTCGTGCTGGAGGCCCTCCGGCCCATCGAGCAGACGCTGGGCCTCGGCGCGGCATGAGCGTTCCGGTCACCGGGCGCACGCGCCATCTCGAGCGCCATGCGATGGAGCGCGCGCTTGATCGCGCGGCGGGTGGCCGGGCCATTCCGGGCAACGCGATCGGGCATCTCACGGACGGGCCCGCGGCGTTCGCCGCGATGTACGAGATCATCGGCGCGGCCCGGCGGTGGGTGCATTTCGAGAACTACATCATCAGCGACGACCAGACCGGCCGCCGGTTTGCGGACCTGCTCATCGCGGCGGCGACGCGGGGCGTGGCGGTGCGGGTCCTGTACGACTATTTCGGCTGCCGAGGCACCCCGTCGTCGTACTGGCAGAAGCTGCGGGCGGGCGGTGTGGAGGTCAGGACCTTCAACCCGGTGAACCTGTTCCGGCCGCTCGAATCCATCGAGCGCAATCACCGCAAGTACGTCTCGGCGGACGGTTCGGTAGCCACCGTGGGTGGCCTCTGCATCGGCGACGAGTGGCAGGGTGATCCGGCGCGGAAGCGCCGCCCCTGGCGCGACACGGCGGTGCTGGTGCGGGGTCCGGCGGTGGCGGTCCTGGACCTCTCGTTCGCCCACACGTGGGGGCTGGCGGGCGCTCCGCTGCCCGAGCCAGGCCCGGTCTCGCTCGCGGAGGAGGCTGGGGATGCCACGGTCCGCGTGATCGAGGGCATCCCGGCGAGCCTGCGGGTGTACCGGACGCTGCAGCTGATGGCGGCGGGCGCGGCCGAGCGGATGTGGATCACCGATGCGTACCTGCTGCCACCGCAGCCGATGCTGGCGTCGCTGATCGCGGCCGCGCGGGACGGCCTCGATGTCCGATTGCTGGTGCCGGGGCGCACGGACATCCCCGTGATGGCGGCGCTGTCACGCGTCGGGTATCGCGAGCTGCTGGAGGCGGGGGTGCGGATCTGGGAGTGGCGCGGCCCGATGCTCCACGCGAAGACGGTGATCGTGGATTCGCGGTTCTTCAAGGTGGGGTCCAGCAACATCAACTCGTCCAGCCTGCGGTCGAACTACGAGCTGGACCTGCTGGTGGAAGACGAACAGGTCACCGGCGACGCGATCCAGCAGTTCCGGATCGATCTCTCGCGATCGGTGGAGGTGGTGCTGCGCCGCCCGCGCTGGGCGCGCGGGCCGCTGGGCGAACGCCTCCCGCCGGTGGCGCGCCAGACGGCGCCTGATCCCGAGGTAGTCGATCACGAGCCGTGGCCGCAGGAGCGGTCGCGGCGGGCGGTGGTGAACCTGCGGCAGGTGGCGGCGGGCGCGCGTCGTTCGATCGCCGGGGCGACGATCTTTGCGCTGGTGGGGAGCGGGGTCCTGTTCCTGGCCCTGCCGAGGATCATGGCGACACTGTTTGCGTTCGCCTGTTTCTGGCTGGGAGGCACCGCCGCCTGGCACTTCTACCAGCGCCGCCGCCTGACCGCGGATGAGTGACAGGGGGCAACGTCTGGAACCGGTAGTGCGTAAGGGAGATATGGAGGACGCCGAGCTCGCCGCCAGGGCGGGGGCGGGCGACCGGGAGGCCTTCGGGACCCTGGTCGAGCGGTATGCGGGCACCGCACGGCGGCTGGCGCGTTCCATTCTGGGAAATGCGGACGATGCCGACGATGCGGCGCAGGACGGATTTCTCGCGGCATTGAGAGCCCTCGAGCGGTACGACCCGACCCGACCCTTCGGCCCGTGGCTGTTGCGTATCGTGGCGAATGCCGCGTCGGACCGGCGGCGGCGACTGAAGGTGAGGTCCACGGAGCAGATCCCGGCGGACGCGATGACCCGCGCGGCGGGCCCGGACCAGGAAGCGGACCGGAGCGCGTTGCGGGCGGCGCTGGACAAGGCGCTGGCCCTGCTGCCGACCCGGCAGCGTATCGCGGTGACGCTGTTCGACGTGGAAGGGTATTCGCATCGGGAGATAGCGCAGGTCGTAAATGTTTCGGAAGGCACCGTGCGGTCGGACGTCTTCCATGCCCGGCGGGCGCTGCGTGAAACGCTCGCGGTGTGGCACAAGGAGAAAACATGAACGAATTCGATCATCGGCCTGACGAGGATCTGGGAAGCGCATTGCGCGATCTGCTTTCCGCGCCCGACGATGCCGCGTTCGCCAAGCGGGTGATGGAACGGGTGCCGGCACAGATCGTCATGGAAACCCCGTTCGGGATCCTGGGCGAATGGGCCCGGCCGGGCCTCGCGGCGGCGGTCGTGATGCTGGTGGCGGGGACCGTGTGGCTGTCGGGTCAGCCGGCGTTGGACATGGCAGCCACGGTAGAAGAAGCGGTAGCGGCGGAATCGCTGTCCGCGCAGACCCTGCTGGCATCAGAGGTGGTGCCGGACTTCCGGGTCGAGATGGTGATGGGTGAAGAGCGGGTCAACGACTGACGAAACGGGAAGATCGAGTGTCTCAATGGTGACAGGAAAACAACTGGGGGCGGCGGCACTGCTGATCGCCACCTTCGCGGTAGGAGGGGTGACCGGGCGGGCGACCTCGCGCTGGGGGTTCGGCGACGATATCGGGCGGCCGCGCCAGGACCAGCGTTCCGACCGGGGAGGACGCGGCGGACCGAACGACCGTGGGGGCCCCAATGACCGGGGCGGCCGCGGGTTCGTGTCCACGCTGGAGCGGGAGCTGAGCCTGACTCCCGTGCAGAAGGACACCGTGCAGGCAATCCTGAAGCGGTGGGAGCCGGCCATGGAAGGCGTGTGGAACCGGATGCGGGAGGATTCCCGGCCGAAGTTCGACAGCCTTCGCGGGCTGGTCCGTGACGACATCATGCGGGTTCTCAACAACGACCAGAAGGCGGCGTTCGAGCGCTGGAGTGCACGCGCGGACAGCGTCGCCCGGAAACGTGAAAAGGAAAGGGAGAAAGATCGTGCGCGTTAAGACTCTGGCAGTTCTTGGATTGACCATGACGGCCGCGGGGACCCTCCGGGCCCAGCAGGCTGCGGCCCCGGTACAGGTTCCGACGGTGACGCTGAGCGAGGCGATCAGCCTCGCGCTGCGGGACCATCCGTCGATCGTGCAGGCGCAGGCGTCGCTGACCAACGCCACTTCGCTGAAGAGGGTGGCGCTGGCCAGCTGGCTGCCGAGCCTCAGCGTGAGCACCGGTGTCGGCAAGAGTCCCTCCAACCGGTTCAATACCGTCACAGGTCAAAGCGTCCAGGTCCTGACGCCATACTCCGGGTCGTTCGGGTTCAACTCGAGCCTCACGATTTTCGACGCCGGTGCACGCATCTTCCAGGCGAAGACGGCGAATGCCGCCATGGCGAGCGCCGAGGCCGGCGTGGTGACCCAGCGCTTCAGCGTCGCGCTCCAGACCAAGCAGCAGTTCTACAACGCCCTTGCTGCCGCCGAGCTCGAGCGGGTGCAGCGCACCAGCCAGCAGCGCGCGGAAGAGAACCTGAAGATCGCGCGCTCCAAGCTGGCCGCCGGGAGCGCCGTCCGGTCCGACACGCTGACGGCAACCGTCGCGGTGGGCCAGGCCAAGCTCCAGGTGCTGAACGCGCAGACGGCGCGTACCAACGCCGAAGCTCAGCTCGCGCGCCTGATCGGCTTCGACAAGCCCGTCAAGGCGGTCGGTGATTCGAGCGTGTTTGCGGTCAGCGCGGTGGACACGACCGGTCTCCGCGCAGAGGCCATGTCCCGGGCGCCGACTATCCTCCAGGCCGCTGCCTCACTTCGCACGCAGGAAGCCAGCGTCAGCCAGGCACGCGTGGCCTACTTCCCGACCCTCGGCGCGAGCTACAGCAACTCGCGCAATGCGTCGGCAGCCAGCTTCGGCAGCGCGCTCGACTATGGCGCAATGAACCCGACCTGGAACCTCAGTCTCAGCGTGTCGTTCCAGCTGTTCAACGGGCTCCGCCGCGAGCAGACGCTGTGGAACGCCAACGCCGCACGTGACGCGGCTGCCGCGACCGCCGACGACGCGCGCCGCAACATCAACGCCCAGGTAACCCTGTACTTGTCCCAGCTGCAGGCAACGGAGACCCGGATTGGCATCGCCTCCGCAAGCCGCGAGGCGGCGAGCGAGGCCCTGCGGGTGCAGAGCGAACGCTATCGTCTCGGCGCGGCGACCATCGTCGAGGTCCTCCAGGCGCAACAGCAGCTCGACCAGTCCGAGGTTGATGCCGTGCAGGCACGCGTGGATCACCAGGTGGCGCGGGCGCAGATCGAAGCCATTCTCGGGCGAGCCCTGTGACCGCCCGCATCCAGCACCAGCAGTTCCAGACCGGCGACACGCCGCTTCCGGACGTCATCATCCTGACGTACAAGCTCGCGCGGGACTACATCCTCGGCACGGAAACCGTGCGCGCACTGCGCGGGGTGGACATCCAGATCCGGCGCAACGAGTTCACCGCGATCATGGGACCGTCGGGCTCGGGCAAGTCGACGCTCATGAACCTGCTCGGCTGCCTCGATACGCCGACCGGCGGCGAGTACTGGCTCAACAGCCAGAAGGTGAGCGAGCTGTCCGACGACGAGCTGGCGCGGATCCGGAACAAGGAAATCGGGTTCGTCTTCCAGACTTTCAATCTTCTGCCCCGCGCCACGTCACTCCACAACGTGGAGCTGCCGCTGATCTATGCCGGCGTGGGATCAAAGGAACGGCGTGAACGCGCCAAGGAGTCGCTGGAGAAGGTGGGACTGGGCGACCGCATGCATCACCGCCCCAACGAGCTCTCGGGCGGGCAGCGCCAGCGCGTCGCCATCGCGCGGGCACTGGTGAACGATCCAAGCATCATCCTGGCGGACGAGCCCACGGGTAACCTGGACTCGGCTACCAGCCATGACATCATGAATGTCTTCTCCGGCCTGCACTCCCAGGGGCAGACCGTCATCCTCATCACTCATGAACGTGATATCGCGGCGTTTGCGGACCGTCAGATTCATCTGAAGGACGGCCTGATCGAGCGCGATATCCTGACCAAGGAAGCCGCATGAAGCGTTTACTCGGGTTGTTCGTCGCGACCGCCACCCTCGCCGGATGCAACAGGGACAAGGTGGCCGCCCCGGTCTTCGAGACCATCCCCGTCCTGCGGCGTGACATCATCGTCTCAGTCAACGCCACCGGCACCGTGCAGCCGGTGGACTCGGTCGAGATCAAGTCCAAGGCGTCGGGCGAGATCATCGCGCTCCACGTGCAGACGGGCCAGGAAGTGAAGAAGGGCCAACTGCTGCTCCAGGTGGACCCGCGCACGCCGCGGAACGCCCTGGAACAGGCCAAGGCCAACCTCGAGGTTGCCCAGGCCCAGCAGGCCAACGCCCTGTCGCAGCTCAAGCGGGCCGAGGATCTCCATGTCAGCAAGTCGATCACGGACACGGAGTACGACAACGCCAGGCTCCAGGCGGCTAACACCAAGGCCTCGGTGGTCCGGGCGCAGACGGACCTGGAGAACGCGCGCATCTCGTTCGCCGACACCGACGTGCGGGCGCCCAAGGACGGCATCGTGCTAACCCGTCCCGTCGGGCTGGGCGCGGTGATCCAGTCGGCCACCGGCGGCGTCTCTGGCGGCCAGGTCCTGATGAAGATGGCCAACCTGGATTCCGTGCAGATCCGCGCGCTGGTGGACGAAACCGATATCGGCAAGCTCTCCGCCGACATGGCGGTGACGATCACGGTGGACGCGTATCCCAACCGGCCGTTCACGGGCCGTGTGCTCAAGATCGAGCCGCAGTCCATCGTGCAGCAGCAGGTCACGATGTTCCCGGTGATGGTGCGCCTCCCCAACCCGGATCACCTGCTTCGCCCCGGCATGAACGCGGAGATCGCGATCACCGTGGGCGAGCGCCGAGCCGTGCTGGCCCTCCAGAACTCGGCCCTGCGCACGCAGCGTGACGTGGCGTCGGCGGCGGGCGTGCTCGGCCTGACCATGGAAGACGTCCAGAAGCAGCTCGCGGCGGCAACGTCCGCGACGCCCGACTCGGCTGGTGGCCGGGCATCGATGGGCGGTGCCGCAAAGACCGACACGGCGGCAGCCAAGGGTGGCGTGATGATCGCGCTGGCGGACGGTCGCAAGGTTGCGGCTCCCGCGGGCTTCTCGGCCGCGGACGCGAAGAAGATCGAGGGCTTCATGGCCAAGATGCAGGGCGGAGACCGTTCGTTCTTCATGTCGCTGAGTGAAGAAGACCGGCAGCTCATGCAGCGCTACCGGCAGGCCGGCGGCGAAGGCATGGGTGGTGGTCCCGGCCGTGGCGCGCCCGGCGGTGGCGGCAACCGGCAATTCGCCGGCGGCGCCGGTGCCGGCGGTAATGCCGGGTTCGGCGGCGGCGCCCCGGGTGGCGGATTCCAGGGCGGTGGTGGCCAAGGCGGTGACGGCCAGGATCGCACCGGCCGGCTCGCGCGTGCGCAGGCGCGCCAGAACCAGGCGGGTCTCGCGTTCGGCGGCAACTACATCGTCTTCGTGAACCGGAACGGCCAGCCCCACGCGACCAACGTGCGCACCGGCCTCACCGACCTCGATTACTCCGAGATCGTGAGTGGCCTGACGGAAAAGGACAGCATCATGGTCCTGCCGAGCGCGTCGCTGATCCAGGCGCAACAGCAACAGCAGCAGATGCAGAACCGGATGACGGCCGTGCCCGGCATGGGTGGTGGCGCCGGCGGCGGGCGGGGACGCTAAATGCTATTCGGCGAAATCCTCTCCGTGGCGCTGAGCGCCATCCGGGCCAACAAGCTCCGGTCAATCCTCACCATGCTCGGCATCGTGATCGGCGTCAGCGCCGTCATCACCATGGTGGCGCTGGGCTCCGGAGCGCAGAAGCAGGTGTCGGACCAGATCGCGTCGCTGGGCACTAACCTGCTCAGCGTCTTCCCCGGCCAGATGATGTTCGGCGGCGTGGGCGAGCAGCGGGTCAACATGAAGGTGGATGACGCCCTGGCACTGAAGAACGAGGCCCGGACGCTGTCGAACGTGGTTCCGGAGCTCCAGCGCAACATGCAGGTCAAGTACACCAACAAGAACGGCAACATCAGCATCATCGGGACCTTTCCGAACTACGCCGAGGTCAACAACTACAAGATCGACGCCGGGCGGATGTTCACGGTGGGCGAAGACGAATCGCGGAAGCGCGTGGCGGTGCTCTTTGGTGGCATCCCCACGATGTTCAACGCGAACCCTGCGGCGATGATCGGCCAGGACGTACAGATCGGCGGCATCGCCTACGAGATCGTGGGAGTGCTCGCAGCCAAGGGCAGCACCGGCGGCTTCGGCGGCAACCAGGACGAGCGGATCCTTATTCCGCTCTGGACTGCCCGGTATCGTGCCTTCGGCACGGACCGCATCGGGTCGGTGACGGTCCAGGTCCGCAACGCAGACTCGGTCCAGCTGGCGATGCTGGAGATCGAGCGCATCCTCCGCCGCGAGCACCGGATCGTCCCCGGCGGCGCCAACGACTTCAGCATCCGCAACCGGCAGGACTTCCTCACGGCCCTGACGGAGACCACCAAGACGTTCACTTTCCTCCTCGGCGGCATTGCCGCGGTGAGCCTCCTGGTGGGCGGGATCGGCATTATGAACATCATGCTGGTGTCGGTCACCGAGCGGACCAAGGAGATCGGGACCCGCAAGGCGCTGGGCGCCACCCGCGGCAACATCCTGCTCCAGTTCCTGATCGAGGCGGTCGTCCTGTGCATGCTGGGCGGCATCGTCGGGATCATGCTGGGCTCCGGCGGCGCGCTCGCACTGGCCAAGCTGGCCAAGTGGAACACGGTGATTTCACCCGCGTCCGTCTTCCTCGCGTTCGGGTTCAGCGCAGCCGTAGGCGTAATCTTCGGGCTCTGGCCGGCGCGACGGGCGGCCATCATGGATCCGATTACGGCGTTGAGATACGAGTAACTAGGGACTAGGGACTAGGGATCAGGGATTGGGGATTAGGGACCGGGGGCTGGAGGCTTGGCCCTAATCCCTGATCCCTGGTGCCCAGTCCCTCTGTTTTCTCCTTCGCCGCAGCCATAGTTTTGGTCATGCTCCCAGCCCTCGCCCTAGCCCTCGCCGTAGCCCTCCAGGCCCAGGAAATCACCACCAACCAGCCGGTGGCGGTTGCCGGTGCCACCAGGGCCCCGAACGTCTTCCACGGATTCTCGGGGCAGACCAACGCCCATCTGCCGCGAATCGAAGACGCCAAGGTGTCGGTAGACGGCCACCTGGACGAAGAGGTCTGGTCCCAGGCCACGCTGCTGACCGGGTTCTCGCAGTATTCCCCGGTGGACGGGAGACCGGCCGAGGATTCCACGGACGTCCTGGTCTGGTACGCGCCGACCGCGATCTACTTCGGCATCCGGGCGTATGAGCCCCACGGAAAGGTGAATGCGACCCTTGCCGACCGCGACAAGATCGATGCCGACGACCGGGTGGAGATTCTCCTCGACACCTTCAACGACAAGCGGCTCGCGCTCTCGTTCGCGGTGAACCCGCTGGGCGTGCAGGCCGACGGCTTCCGCAACAACGCCGCGATCGCGCGCGCCGATTTCACGACCGACTACGTGTTCGAGTCCAAGGGGCGAGTGACGGAGTGGGGGTACGAGGTTGAAGTCAGGATTCCCTTCAAGAGCCTGCGGTATCAGAGCACCAAGGTCCAGGACTGGGGCATCAACTTCGTCCGGCTGGTCCAGCACTCCGGCTACGAGCAGACCTGGACGCCGGCCTTCCTCGGCAAGGGACCGCTGGTTTCGCAGTCGGGAAAGCTCGCGGGACTCACCGACCTCAGGCGCGGCCTGGTGCTCGAGGTGAATCCGTTCGTGCTCGGGAAGATCAACGGCACGCCGCCGGCGGCGCCCGCGACGGGCTGGAACTACAAGAGAGAACCGGAAGCCGGGTTCAACGCGCGCTGGGGCGCGACCACCAACCTGGCGCTCGACTTCACCTACAATGCGGACTTCTCCCAGGTGGAAGCCGACGCCGGGCAGATCCCGGAGGACGTGCGGTTCGCCGTGTCCTTCTCCGAGAAGCGGCCCTTCTTCCTCGATGGCATCGAGAAATTCAACACGCTGAACCGGCTGGTCTACACGCGCCGCATCGCCGACCCGATCGTCGCGACGCGCGCGACCGGGAAGCTCTCCGGGACGGACATCGGCTTCATCTCCGCGATCGACGACAAGAGCACGTCCACCACCGGCTCAAACCCGATCTACAACATGCTCCGCCTGCGCCGGGACATCGGGAACCAGTCGTACTCGGGGATCACCTACACGGACAAGATGGACGGCAGCACCTGGAACCGCGTGGCCGAGGGTGACATCCACCTCGTGTGGAACCGTTCCAATTTCTGGGACGCACAGAATGCGTGGAGCTTCAACCGCACCGCGGCGGGCGTCGTCACCAAGGTCCCGCTGTTCGAGACCGCGTTCGACTGCACGGGCAAGATCTTCGGATGCCGGTACGGCGTGAAGGCCATTCACCCGAATTTCGTCTCCGGCAGCGGGTTCATCCCGCGGGCTGGCCAGGTGGACGTGAGCTCGCTGTCGCGGATCACGCTGGTCCAGGGCGTGCGCGGCGCGGTGATGGAGAAGCTCAACATCCGGTGGAGCACCAACTGGATCTGGAGCTACGTCGATTTCAACCCGACCGAGCTGCCGGGGGAGTCGCGGTTCAACGCCACACTCCCGATGAACCTGCGCGGTGGCTGGACCGTGACTCCGGGCATGAACTGGCGGACCTACGATTTCCCGCAGGCGTCGTACAACCTCCGCATCCAGCGCACCACCGGAACCGTAGTGGACACGATTCCGTACCTGGTGCCTTCGCGGATCAACAACGCCTGGACCGGGACGTTCTCGGTCTCGAGCCCGGAGTTCAAGCGGGGCTCGTTCAACACGTCGGTGCAGACGGGGCGGGACCTCAACTTCACGGAGCCGGATCGCGCGCGGTATCTCTCCCTGGGCGCCAGCACGGACATCCGGCCCACCGGCCAGCTCCGCATCACGGCGAGCTATAACCACGTACGGCGGAACCGCGAGTCCGACGGCACCCGGTTCTCGCTCCAGCAGATTCCGCGGCTCAAGATCGAGTACCAGCTCGCCCGGCCGGTCTTCATCCGGTTCGTGGGGCAGTACACGGTGGACCAGCTATCCGCGCTGAAGGATCCCGCCACCGGCTTCCCGCTCATGTCGCGCAGCGGGACGCGGTACGTGGTAACCACGGCCCGCAAGACCAACGACGTGCGCGTGGACCTGCTCTTCTCCTACCGCCCGAACCCCGGCACCGTGGTCTTCTTCGGATACGGGAGCTCGCTGAACGAGACCGACTCGTTCGCCTTCAGCGACGTGAACCGGGTCCGCGACGGGTTCTTCGTGAAGTTGAGCTATCTGTTTAGAGTGAAGTGAGAAGTGAGAAGTGAGGATTCGGGCTGAGGATGCCCGGAGTGGGGCCCGGTGTCCCCGCTCGGCCATTCGCGACCCCAACTCGTCCCACCCGCAATTGTTGGCTTTACCTAGGGCCGTCCACGTCCTCGGCTGACCCCTGCACCGGGGTAGTTTTCGACTACTCGCGCGGTGCCCCCCTGTCGCATGCCAGCTCGCAAGCGGTATGCAACTTGTCCCCTCAAGCCACGCCTGATTGAAACCAACCCGCTGACCGGCCGTCCTGGGCCGGGCGGAGGGACCATCAAACAGCAAGAGAAGCCTCTGCGCGCCGAGCTGTTGAGCGTCGAGCGCCTGGAGGAGCGCGCCAGGGTGCTGGCGGCGAGCTTCACGCTCAGCCGTACGCCGCGGCGTCACGTGCGCGCCTTCTTCTCCCGCATCGAAGACAACGCCCGCGTCCTCCGGTCCGGCTATCGCCTTTTTGCGGACGACGTTCACGCGGGCGAATTCGTGCCCCCGGCCGCGGAATGGCTCCTCGACAACTTTCATCTCGTCGAGGGCGAGACCCGGGCCGCGAAGCACGATCTCCCGCGGAGCTACTACCGGGACCTTCCCAAGCTGGCGCCCCGTGAAATGGCCGGCATCGCGCGGGTCTACGCGATGGCGGTCGAGCTCATCGGTCATACCGATGGACGGCTGGACCGGCACCAGATGACGCGGTTCCTGACCGCGTACCAGACCGTTGCCCCCCTGACCATCGGTGAGCTCTGGGCGTGGCCGACGATGGTCAAGCTGACCCTGGTCGAGAATCTCCGGCGGCTCGCGGACGAGGCGATCGAGAGTCGCGAAGAGCGCCGCCACGCCGACCGGTACCTGGCGCAGATCGCCGCCTCGCCCGACCCGGCGCTCCTCGGGTTGCTCCCGCGCGTGCTGGAAACCGGCTACGTGGTGCGGCTGCTCCAACGCATGCGCGAGTACGGACCGCTCGTCGCGCCGGTACGCGCCGCCATCGAAGAACGCCTCGCCGCCGTGGGCATGACGCCCGAGGAATCGATCCGGACGGAGCACCAGGGCCAGGCCGCCGGCCAGGTCTCCATGGCCAACGCGATCACGAGCCTGCGGCTCTGCTCCACCCTGGACTGGAGCGAGTTCTTCGAGAGCGTCAGCCTGGTCGAGCAGGTCCTGCAGCGGGACCCCGCCGGGGTCTATGGCCGGATGGAATTCTTCAGCCGCGACCGCTATCGCCAGGCGGTGGAGGAGCTGGCCGAGGGAACGGGAGAGGCCCAGCTGCGCGTAGCATTGCGTTGTGTCGAAAGCTCACGGGCGGCCGCGCCGCCGGAGAGCCGGGCGGCACACGTCGGCTACCACCTCATCGGCCGGGGCCGGGGTGACCTGGAGACGGATGTGGCGCACTACCCGCGCCCACGGGTTCGCATCCGGCGGTTCGTCTTTGCCCACGCCACCGCCTTCTATCTCGGTGCCATCGGGCTGATCGTCGCGACGGTCCTGGCGCTGGCGGCGTTCTATCTGCGAGCCCAGGGGAGTGCACCGCTCGTCGTCCTTGCGTGGACGGCAGCCCTGCTGCTCTTCCCCGCGAGCGAGCTCGCCATCTCGGTCGTCCAGCGCATCGCGGCACAGCTGGCTCCGCCCCGCCGCCTTCCCCGCCTCGACTTCGAGTCCGGCGTCCCCGCCGATGCCCGGACCATGGTGGTAGTCCCGACGCTGCTCACGGACGTCGCGACGGTGACGGGCCTGCTGGAGCACATGGAAGTGCTCGCGCTGGGCAATCTCGACCCGCACGTTCATTTCGCGATCCTCGGGGACTTTGCCGACGCCGCTACTGCGACGCTGCCGGGAGACAAGGCGATCGTGGCCGCGGCCACGGCGGGCGTGAACGACCTGAACGCCCGCCTTGGCGAGGGACGCGGCGACCGGTTCCACCTCTTCCTCCGCACCCGGCACTGGAATCCCGGCGAAGGCTCCTGGATCGGGTGGGAGCGGAAACGGGGCAAGCTCGAAGAGTTCAATCGCCTGCTCCGGGGCGCGAAGGATACGAGCTACGCGCTCCATGTCGGGGACCCCGGCGTGCTGTCGGGGGTCCGCTACTGCATCACGCTGGACAGCGATACACGGCTTCCGCTCCACGCGGCGCGGAAGCTCATCGGCATCATCGCGCACCCGCTGAACCGGCCGCATTTCGATCGGGAGCTGGGGCGGGTCACCGAGGGGTACGGCATCCTCCAGCCGCGCGTCAGCGTGACGATGGCGAGTGCGGCCGGATCCCTGTTCGCGCGGGTCTACGCGGGGCACACGGGCGTCGATCCCTACACCACGGCCGTCTCGGATACCTACCAGGACCTGTTCGCCGAAGGGAGCTACACCGGCAAGGGTCTCTACGACGTGGACGCGTTCAGCGCGGCGCTCGAGGGCCGCGTGCCCGAGAACGCGCTGCTCTCACACGACCTGTTCGAGGGACTTCATGCACGGGCCGCACTCGTCAGCGACGTGGAAGTCGTGGACGACTACCCGGCGAGTGTCCTCGCGCACGCGCGCCGGCAACACCGGTGGGCACGGGGAGACTGGCAGATTCTCTTCTGGCTGTTCCCGTTCGTTCCCACCCGCCGAGGCCTGGAGCGCAACCGCCTCCCGCTCATCGCGCGCTGGAAGATCCTGGACAACCTGCGGCGCACGCTCGTGGCCCCGGCCACGCTCGGCGCGCTGCTGCTTGCCTGGCTGGCGCTGCCGGGCAACCCCGTCCTCTGGACGCTGGGGATTCTGGCCGCCACCGCCTTTCCGTTGTTCGCGGTCGCCGCGCAGTTCGCCATCGGGCCCGCGCCCAACGAGCCGGTGGGCGTGTACCTCCGATTCCTGGTCGATGATCTCAAGACCGCGAGCGCGCGGACGCTGCTCCAGTTCACGTTCCTGGCCTACCACGCCAGCGAGATGGTGCACGCCATCGTGCTGACTCTCGTGCGGCTCGCGTTCACCCAGCGCCGGCTGCTCGAGTGGGAAACGGCCGCGGCGGCGACCGCTCGCGCTGCCGGGTTGAAGGGGCGGCCAGTCGCGCTGCTGTTCCTGGCCGAGATGGCGCCGAGCCCGATTATCGCGATTTCCATCCTCACGCTCGTGACGGCTGCGCGGCCATCGGCACTCCCGGCGGCCGCTTCGCTCCTGCTCTTCTGGACCGTCGCGCCTTTCGCGGCATGGTGGCTGAGCCGGCCGGTGCCACCCCGGCGCCAGGTGCTCAACGCGGAGGATCGCGAGCTGCTGCTCGGCATCGCGCGGAAGACATGGGGTTACTTCTCGACGTTCATGGGAGCCGCGGACCACGGCCTTCCGCCGGACAATTTCCAGGAAACACCCGTCCCGGTCATCGCGCACCGGACATCTCCCACCAACATCGGGATGGGCCTGCTGTCCACGCTCGCCGCCAACGACCTCGGCTTCATCGCGGCACCCGAGCTGGTCGAGCGACTCGAGCGGGCGATCGACACCATGGAGCGACTGGAGCGTCACGAGGGGCACCTGCTCAACTGGTACGACACGACCACCCTCGCCCCGCTCTTGCCGCGCTACGTCTCCACCGTGGACAGCGGCAACCTGGCCGGGGCCCTGCTTGCCCTGGCCGAAGGCCTCCGCCAGGCGGCACGGGCGGCGGGCCAGGACGACGCCCTCCGCCTCCGCGCGCTCGCGCGGCGGGCCGCGGATTTTGCAAATGGAATGGACTTCGGTTTTCTCCTTCACCGCGAGCGAAAGATCTTCTCCATCGGGTACCGGCTGGCCGATGTCGAAGGACCGGGGCGGCTCGACCCGTCCTACTACGACCTCCTCGCCTCCGAGGCGCGGCTCGCAAGCTTCGTCGCGATCGCCAAGGGCGACGTGCCCGACAGCCACTGGTTCCACCTTGGCCGGTTGCTGACGAGCGTGGGCGGCGCACCCACGCTGCTCTCGTGGAGCGGGAGCATGTTCGAGTACCTCATGCCCAGCCTGGTGATGCGGAGCTACCCGGATACGCTGCTCGACCAGTCGTGCCGGATGGCGGTGCGGCGGCAGATCGACTATGGCAGGCAACGCGGTGTCCCATGGGGCACGTCGGAAGCCGCCTTCAACGTCGTGGACCGCCACGACAACTATCAGTACAAGGCGTTTGGCGTGCCCGGACTCGGCCTCAAGCGGGGACTGGGTGACGAGCTGGTCATTTCACCGTACGCGACCGCGCTGGCCGCGATGGTAGATCCCGCCGCCGCGGCCGCCAACTTCCGGCGCCTGGCGCGCGAGGGAATGGAGGGGGCGTACGGATTCTATGAATCCGTGGACTACACCCACCGGAAGGTGACTGAAGACGAGGGGGACGGGGCGCCCCGGCTTCCCGCTGGGGGCACGATCATCCGCGCCTTCCTCGCCCATCACCAGGGAATGAGCCTGGTCGCGCTCGCGAACACGCTCCTCGACGACACGATGGTGCGCCGCCTGCACGCGGACCCGCGCGCCAAGGCGGCTGCGCTGCTCCTCCAGGAGCGCGCCCCCCGCCACGCGCCCATCACCCGGCCGCGGATGGTGGAAGAGACCCGCGTGGTCGCGGCGGTCGCGGGAACGACGGTCCGTCCATTCCGGTCACCTCACACGCGCTACCCGCACGCCCAGTACCTGTCAAACGGCACGTATACCGCGCTCGTGACCAACGCGGGTGGCGGGGCCAGCTTCTGTCGCGGCCGCGCGGTAACGCGATACCGGGAAGACGCGACCGTGGACCAGGGCAGCCAGTTCATCTACCTGCGCGATGTCCGGAGCGGGGCTGTCTGGTCGGCGGCCTACCATCCGACCGACCAGGAGCCGGAGGAGTACCTGGTCACCTTCCAGCCCGAACGCGCGGTCTTCCGCCGGCGGGACGAGGACATCGCGACCCGGCTGGACATCGCGGTTTCCACGGAGGACGATGTCGAGGTCCGTCGCCTCACGGTGACCAACCACGGAGACCGGGCGCGCGAGCTGGAGATCACCAGCTACGCCGAGATCGCGCTGGCCGCGGTGGCCGACGATCTCGCGCACCCCGCCTTCAGCAAGCTCTTCGTAGAGACGGAATACCTGCCGGAGAGTGCGGCGCTGCTCTGCGCGCGGCGGCCACGCTCCGCGAACGAATCCGGCGCGTGGGCTGTGCACATCCTCAGCGTGGACGGACGGATGCAGGGGCCAGTGGAGTGGGAGACGGACCGCCGGCGGTTCCTGGGCCGCGGCCGCTCGGTCGAGAACCCCGTTGCCCTCGACGGACGGCCGCTCTCCGGTACGACCGGCGTCGTGCTGGATCCCATTGTTAGCCTGCGCCAGCGCATCCGGCTGGGGCCGGGAGGGTTCGTGCGGATGTCGTTCGCGACCGGCATGGCCACGAGCCGGGAAGGCGCGCTGGCATTGGCCAACAAGTATCACAATCCCAGTGCCGCGGCCCGGACGTTTGCCCTCGCGTTCACGCAGGCCCAGAGCATGCTCCGGCACCTGGGCATCACGAGTGACGAGGCGCAGCTCTACGAGCGGCTGGCCTCACGGGTCCTGCACATCGACGCGTCCATGCGCGCCGGACCGGAGATCCTCGAGCGCAACGTGCTGGGACAGCCAGGACTCTGGGGTCACGGCATCTCCGGTGATCTTCCCATACTCCTGGTGCGTGTCGTAGATGACGACAACATCCCGCTCGTGCGCCAGGTGCTCCAGGCACAGGAGTACTGGCGACTCAAGGGACTCTCCGCAGATGTCGTGATCCTGAACGAGCATCCGGCCAGTTACCTGGACGAGATGCACGTCCAGCTCACCGCCCTGCTGGACACCGGGCCGTGGGGAGCGTGGAAGCATCGCCCTGGCGGCGTTTTCCTGCTGCGAGGCGACCGCATGACGGAAGCCGAGCGGACGCTGCTGGCGAGCGTGGCGCGCGCCATCCTGCCGGGCGAACGGGGCGGGCTCTCGAGCCAGCTCGACTGGCCCTACCTGGAACCGGAGTGGCGCAAGGAACAGCAACCGCCACCGCGCCCGCGGCCGCTTCGCGCGAGTGAGCCCGGCGACGAGGCCGCAGCCATTCCCACCCTCGCGTTTCCCAACGAGACCGGAGGATTCGCCGCCGATGGCCGCGAATACGTGGTGGTGCTCGATGGCAACCGGGAAACACCACTGCCCTGGGTCAACGTCATCGCGAATCCCGTCGTCGGCACGGTCGTGTCTGCCTCGGGTTCCGCGTACACCTGGACCGGAAATAGCCGGGAAAACCGGCTGACGCCGTTCGCCAACGATCCGGTGACCGACTCGACGGGGGAAGCACTGTTCCTGCGAGACGAGGACGACGGCTCCACCTGGTGTCCGACGCCGGGCCCGATTCCGCGGTCATCTGACGGCGGCCGGTTCGTGACCCGGCATGGCGCCGGGGTGACGCGCTTTGTCCACTTGTCCCACGGGATCGCGCAGGAGCTCGCCGTGTTCGTCGACAGCGCGGACCCTGTGAAATTCTCGCACCTTGCGCTCACGAACCGCACGGGCCGCACACGGCGACTGAGCCTTTTTGCTTACAACGAGTGGCACATGGGTCCGCCCCGGCTCGGCCAGCACCTTCAGGTCGTGACCGAACAGGATGAAGCGACCGGTGCGATCCTGGCGCGGAATCCGTTCAACGAGAGCTGCCCCGGCGCCGTGGCGTTTTCCCATGCGAGCGACACACCCCTGTCCGCCACGGGGGACCGGCTTGCATTCGTGGGCCGCAACGGATCGCTGGCGCGGCCGGTGGCACTGCAGCGCCCGGGACTGTCCGGCCAGTTCGGCGCCGGGCTGGACCCGTGCGCGGCGCTCCAGGTCAGCGTGACGCTCGCGCCCGGACAGACCCACGAGGTTGTCTTCCTGCTGGGCCAGGGGCGGGACCGGCAGCACACCCGCGCGCTGATCCAGCGGCACGGGAGCGTCGCGGCCGCAGCCACGGCACTCGCATCGGTGGAGGCCGCGTGGACGGAAACGCTGGACACGATCCAGGTGCGGACGCCCGACGATTCGTTCGACCTGCTCCTCAACCACTGGCTGCTCTACCAGACCCTGGGCTGCCGGCTGTGGGCGAGGAGCGGGTTCTTTCAGCCCGGCGGCGCGTTTGGCTTCCGGGACCAGCTCCAGGATGTCATGGCGCTGTCGTTCGCCCGGCCGGACCTCTTTCGCGAGCACGTCCTCCGCGCCGCATCGCGCCAGTTCGTCGAAGGGGACGTCCAGCACTGGTGGCATCCGCCGGGGGGACGAGGTACGCGCACGCGATGCTCGGATGACCTGCTCTGGCTGCCGTATGCGGTCGCGCACTACGTGGAGACCACGGGTGATACTGCCATCCTCGACGAGGTTGTCCCGTTCCTCGAGGGCCCGCTCCTGGCCGAACATGAGCACGAGACGTACGGCGACGCGCGCCCGTCGCTCGTGTCGGCGTCGCTCTTCGAGCATTGCGCGCGAGCCATCGACAGGGGCATCACCGCCGGGGCTCACGGACTGCCGTTGATGGGCAGCGGCGACTGGAACGACGGAATGAACCGCGTCGGGCGCGAGGGGCGGGGCGAAAGCGTCTGGCTCGGATGGTTCCTGCACGACGTGCTGCGGCGCTTCCAGCCACTATGCACGGGCCGCGACACTCCGCGCGCCGCCCGGTACGCGAACGAAGCCGGCCGGCTGGCCGGCGTGCTCGAGCGATCCTGGGATGGCGACTGGTATCGTCGCGGTTACTACGACGACGGGCTCCCGCTGGGCTCGGCCCAGAACGACGAGTGCAAGATCGATTCGATCGCCCAGTCGTGGGCGGTGCTGTCCGGCGTGGCGCCGCTGGCCCGCGCGGAGCGCGCGATGGATGCCGTGCGCAGCCACCTGGTCTCGCGCGGGTCGGGAGTGGTGCTGGTGCTGGCACCCCCGTTTGACCGCACCGCGCAGGATCCCGGTTACATCAAGGGCTATCCACCGGGCCTGCGAGAGAACGGCGGCCAGTACACTCACGCCGCGGTGTGGACGGTCATGGCGGTCGCCCGTCTCGGCAACGGTGATGAAGCGGTCGAGCTCTTCCACCTGCTCAACCCGATCAACCACACGCGGACCGCCGCCGATGTCGCGCGCTACCAGGGTGAGCCGTACGTCATGGCCGGGGATGTCTACGCTCATCCCTCGCACGCAGGGCGTGCCGGGTGGTCGTGGTACACGGGTTCGGCCGGCTGGATGTATCGCGCGGGGCTGGAGAGCATACTCGGCCTCAGGCGGACAGGAGACACCTTCGCGCTCGATCCCTGCATTCCGGGAGCGTGGTCCGGATATTCCATCAAATGGCGGTTTGGCCGCACGCGCTACGAGATCACCGTCATCAATCCCGAGCATCGCTGCCGAGGCATCGCGTCGGCCGACCTGGATGGCCATGCGGTTGACGCCGCGGCCATTCCCCTGGTGGACGACGGCCGGACTCACCGGGTGCTCGTCACGATCGGCCACATGGCGAAGGTCGCGGGGCCACTGGCGCGCCGCTAGCCGACACCCACCCACCCCGCCCGGCTCCTTGTAGTCCACGAGTCTTTGCCCCTAAGCCATTCCCTTGCCTATATTCTGGGGTCTCACACGACCCCGTTTTCAATCTCAAGGACACGTTCATGCGCGAGATCAGGTTGGCGGCGCTGGCGGTACTCGCCTTTGCGGGAACCGCCTTGGCCCAGGCTCCGGCTTCATCCGAAGTGGTCCTCAGCGAGGCGAGTCTCACGACCGCGCCCGCCCTGGTTTCGGAGGCCTCCCGGATCTACCACGGCCGGTCGAACCGGCTCGGCATCAACATGCCGCGGATCTCGCTGAACCAGGACGTAAAGATCGACGGGATCCTGGATGAAGCGGTCTGGCGCGAAGCCGCACTGCTCACCGGGTTCTCCGAATACCAGCCGCAGGACGGCCTGCCGGCGGAAGACTCCACCGACGTGTACGTGTGGTACGAAGACCACGCGATCTATTTCGGCATCAGGGCCTTTGAGCCGCACGGCAAGGTGCAGGCGAACCGGGCCGACCGCGACAAGATCAGCGCCGACGATCACATCCAGATCTTGCTGGACACGTTCAACGACCGCCGCCGCGCGATGGTCTTCATGGTCAACCCGTTCGGCAGCCAGTCGGACGGGACCCGGAGCGAGGGCGGCACCGGTGGCGGCCACAACGATCTCAATGAGGATTTCCAGTACCAGTCCAAGGGCCGGGTTACGGACTACGGCTACGAGGTCGAGGTCCGGATCCCGTTCAAGAGCCTGCGCTACCAGAGCACCAAGGTGCAGGACTGGGGCATCAACATCCTGCGCGAGGTCCAGCACTCCCAGCACGAGCAGAGCTGGGCGCCGCTGAAAAAGGGCAACGCATCGATGCTGGTGCAGTCCGGCAAGCTCACCGGGGTCAGCGATATCAAGCGCGGCCTGGTGCTCGACTTCAACCCGACCATCACTTCGCGCGTTGTTGGTATCCCGCAGGTGCCCGCCACGGCCGGGTGGAACTACACGAATGGGAAGCCGGAGTTTGGCGGCAACGCGGTCTGGGGCATCACGCCCAACCTGACGATGAACGCCACCATGAACCCGGATTTCTCACAGGTCGAGGCAGACGTCCAGCAGAACCAGTTCGACCCGCGCTCCGCGGTCTCGTTCCCCGAGAAGCGTCCGTTCTTCCTCGAGGGTACGCAGCAGTTCGATGCGCCCAACAACCTGATCTACACACGCTCCATCGGCCAGCCGATCGCCGCGCTCAAGCTGAACGGGAAGCAGTCGGGCATCAGCATCGGGCTCCTTTCCGCGGTGGATGACAGACAGTTTTCGACGATTGCCCGCGTTTCCGCGACCGTAGACGGCCGGCCCAACCCGATCTACAACATTCTTCGTCTCAAGCGGGACTTCGGCGCGCAGTCCACTGCCGGCATCGTGTACACGGACCGGATCGACGGGGGCAACTGGAACCGCGTCATGGGCGGCGACGCACGCTACGTGTTCTCCAAGATCTGGTTTGTGGGCGGGAACTATTCCCAGAGCTTCGACAAGACGGGGACAGCGGCCAAGACCAGCGGCCGACGCTGGAATTTCAATGTCGACCGCACCGGCAAGTACTTCGGCACGAGCTACTCGTTCAGCGGGATCGACTCGCTGTTCCGTACACGAAGCGGCTTTGCCAACCGGGCCAACCAGGCGAGCATGAACTACTCCCAGCGCTTCACCTGGTTCGGCAAGCCCAAGGCGACGATCGAGTCCTACACCTTCAACTGGTCAGTATCCGGCAACTGGGGATACAACCACCTCTTCAAGGGTGGCCGCCTCGACTCCATCTGGGGCGTCAAGAGCACCCACATGCCCAACGACCCGAAGCTGCATTTCAACAACAGCTTCAACCTCCGCGGCGGGTGGCGTGTCAATGCCAACTACTTCCTCGAGACATTCCACTACGATCCGAACCTCTACGCCAACTACTACATCGAGCGCACGTTACCCAGCGGTGCCAAGGACACGATCCCGTACACCGGCGTGAACCGGATCACGAACCACGACTATTCGCTGAGCCTCACCACGCCCCAGTTCAAGACGTGGCGCCTCACGTTCAACGTGATCGGCGGGCAGGACGAAAACTTCGAGGAGTGGGCCGTCGCGTACGTGACGTTCCCGACCGTGACGCTCGACTGGCTGCCCACGACCAAGATCCGCGTGAACGCGCGCTACCCGCTCTCGCTCTACAAGCGCATGACCGACATGTCCACCGTGAAGCGGCGGCAGATCCCGCGGCTCAGAGTGGAATACCAGGCGACCCGCGCGATCTTCTTCCGGTTCGTGGGCCAGTATGACGCGCAGTTCCGGGACTCGCTGCGGGATGATTCACGCACCAATTTCCCGATCCTGATCCGCTCCGGCACGCGCTACACGCGCGCGTCCATCACGAGGTCGAACAACTTCCGGGTGGACTGGCTCCTCTCCTACCAGCCCAACCCCGGCACGGTGTTCTTCGCCGGGTACGGCGCCAGCCTGACCGAGCCCGAAGCGTTCGGGTTCAACGACCTCAATCGCACGACCGACGGGTTCTTCGTCAAGCTGAGTTACCTCTTCAGGATGTAAGTTTCGGTCGTATGGGTGCGGGGTGCGGGGTGCGAGGTGCGGGTGACCGCCCTCCCCGCACCCCAAACCCCGAACCCCGCACCCAATGATCACCGTCCGCGTTCCCGCCTCCACCTCGAATCTCGGGGCCGGTTTCGATTGCCTGGGCATGGCACTCGATCTCTGGCTCGAAGCGTCGCTCGTCGAGGGCCCCGGTCATCCCGTGTACACCGGGACCGTCGCCGGTCTCGATCCCGCGAAGGACCTGATCCTCAAGGGACTGGGCGGGATGAACGGCAATCGCTACCACCTCGCGGTCCATTCTGAAATCCCGGTGGGCAAGGGTCTCGGTTCGTCCGCCGCGGCGCTGGTGGCGGGAGCGGCACTGCTACAGCTCGCGGCCGGCGGGAAGCTGAATCGCGACCGCGCCTTCGAGGTCGCATTCGAGGCCGAAGGGCATCCGGACAACGCGGCTCCAGCGGCATACGGCGGGCTGATGCTGGCGGCCCAGCGGCCGGTGCGGCTGGAGCTGGACGAGAGCCTCGGCGTGGCGCTCGCGGTGCCGGCCAAGGGCATCGATACCAAGACCGCGCGCAAGATGCTTCCGCACGAGGTCGACCGCGAGGTGGCGATCGCCCAGGCGGCGAGGTCGGCGTCGCTGGTCCAGGGCCTGGTGACGGGCGCCGGCGATCTCATCAGCTTCGGCATGGAAGACCAGCTTGCGGTTCCGCACCGCAAGCACCTCATCCCGGGTTTCGACGCGGCAGTGGAGGCCGGGATCAAGGCCGGAGCCTACGGCGTGACCATCTCGGGTGCCGGCTCGAGCCTGATTGCGGTCGCGCCGCGGTTGAAGGTCAAGATGATCGCCGACATGATGGCGGAGGCTCTCCTGCTTGCCGGTAACCCGGCGGAAGCGATCACTCCGGGGGTGGCGTTGAGTGGCGTAACCGCTGGTGCGTAGTGCGTGGACGGGGTCAGGGATCGGGGATTAGCGGTCTGTGCACGCGGACCCCTGATCCCTAATCCCCAATCCCGCTGTTATTCTTCCAGTCATGAACGTCCGCTTCACCCAACCCATGCTCGAAGCTCTCAAGGCCACGCCGGAAATTCCGGACAACCTCAAGCGTGTCGTCGACGGCGCCAAGGCCGCGGACGGCGCGTTCTCGGTCGACCTGAACGAAGACGAGGCAATGGCGATGACCGAGATGTGCCAGTGGTACATCAAGAAGGACCCGGTGACCGGGAAGCTCAACGCCAAGGCCGAGGTTTTTAACGGCATCGTCAGGTCGATTTATGCGGCGGAGGACCAGTGAAGGTTCGCCGGCAGCTCGACGCGATAGAGCCGATGGTGTTCGGTCCCCTGCACGGGCTCAAGCCCGAGGACTGGCACCGGGCGCCGAAGGACAAGTGGAGCATCGCGCAGATCGTTGCCCACCTGGCCGCGGGCGTGGATGCATCGTCCGGCGTCCTGGAACAGCGCGCGGCCAAGACCGGGATGAAACGGCGCTCCAACCCCGGCCAGGCGGTACTGCGCCATTTCCTGCTGATGCTGGGCAAGTTCCCGCCCAAGCTCAAGTCGCCCGAAAGCACACGACCACCCGAAGAACCTGACGCGGAGCTGGTGTCGGCACAGTACCGGATGGGGATTGAGCGGTTCGCCGGACTCAGCGAGTCGTGGAACGACAAGCAGAAGAGCGAAATCTTCGTGGCGCACCCGGTCATGGGTGATCTCACCATGCCGGAATGGGTGCGATTTCACTACGTCCACGCCCGGCACCACGCAAGACAGATACACGACAGGCTGAAGTGGCTGGATAAGACGGGGAAGCGGGACGCGGGAAGGGGGAAGCGAAAGACCTAGTCGCTTTACCCTTCCTCCCTCCCGCTTCCCTCTTCCCCTCTCTCGTATCCCTCGCAGCGAAGCACCGGTAGTGGCGGGTATTTCCGGAAACGAGGGTCTGTCTTCGAGAGCTCACATAGCCAGAACACGGATCCCTTCCCCGACGTGACCTGCCGGCTGTGAATGCACGTACGACAAAGTCCCACTCGATCAACCGTTTCCATGCCGTAAAGTTAGATTAGCCACCCATGAGCGACGTTACCTGCATCCGCTGCGGACAGACCCGGGAGGGCATGGCAGCCTCGCCCTTCCCCACCGACTTCGGCGCCAAGATCCACGCGACGATCTGCGCGGTGTGCTGGAAGGACTGGCTGAAGCAGCAGACCCAGATCATCAATCACTACTCCCTCGACCTGCGGGATCCCAAGTCGAGGCAGATGCTGATCCAGCAGACGGAGACTTTCCTCTTTGGAAAGCCAGTCGCCTAGGTCGGTAGTCACGCTGCACATTAACGGCGAGGAGACTCCGGTCTCTTTCGCCCCGCACAAGACGCTCCTCGAAGTCCTTCGGGAAGACCTGAACCTCACCGGCACCAAGCATGGCTGCGAGCTGGGCGAATGCGGCACCTGCACCGTGCTGCTCGACGGTCAGCCGGTGCTCTCGTGCCTGGTCCTCGGCCTGGCCTGCGATGGCCGGGAGGTGCGGACCGTTGAGGGGATGGCCAATGGCCCGGAGCTGCACCCGCTCCAGGCGGCCTTTGCCGACCTGGGCGCCGCGCAATGCGGCTACTGCACGCCCGGCTTCCTGCTCGTCGCCGAGGCTTTGCTGGTGGAGAACCCCAGGCCTTCCCGCGACCACATCAAGGAAGCCCTCGCAGGCAACCTCTGCCGCTGCACCGGCTACCTGAAGATCTACGAGGCGGTGGAGCTGGCGTCGGAGCGGATGCGGGAGACCGGGACGTGAAAAAGAAGGCGGTCATCGGCCAGCCGTTCCGGAAGATTGACGCCGTGGCAAAGGTCACGGGCGCCACGAAGTTCGCCGACGACATCGTGCTGCCGCGGATGCTGTTCGGAAAACTGCTACGCAGTCCCCACGCCCATGCCCGCATCATTTCGATCGACACGTCGAAGGCGGCCGCGGCACCGGGCGTGAAGGCGGTGCTGACCGGCCCGGACCTGCCGATTCCGTTCGGCATCCTGCCGGTGAGCCAGGACGAGCACGCGCTGGCGCTGGACAAGGTGCGGTTCGTGGGCGACCCGGTGGCAGCCGTTGCGGCCACGAGCGAAGAAGCGGCGGCAGCGGCGGCCGAACTCATTGACGTGAAATACGAGGTGCTCCGGGCGGTCATGTCACCGGAGGATGCGCTCGAGCACCCCGAGCCGCGGATTCATGACTACGGGCCCGAGGGGAACCTTCACAAGACGATCGCGCTCGAGTTTGGCGACGTCGAAGAGGGATTCACCGAGGCGCACCTGGTCCGCGAGGATCTCTTCTTCTACGAAGGCAACACGCACCTTCCCATGGAGCAGCACGCCGCGCTGGCCGAGTGGTCCGCGAACGGGAAGGTGACGCTGTGGAGCTCCACCCAGACGCCGCACTATGTGCACCGGGCGCTCTCGAAGGTCCTGGGGCTTCCGCCGGCGCGGGTGCGGGTGATCGCCTGTCCCAACGGCGGCGGCTTCGGCGGCAAGAGCGATCCCTTCAGTCACGAGATCGTGGCGGCGAAGCTGGCGATGGTCACGGGTCGTCCCGTGAAGATCACGCTGACACGGGAAGAGGTCTTCTACTGTCACCGCGGCCGTCACCCCACGCTGATGTGGGTGAAGACGGGCGTGACGAAGGACGGCGCGATCACCGGGATGCATTTCCGGACGCTGCTCGATGGCGGCGGGTACGGGTCGTACGGTGTCGCGAGCACCTACTACACGGGCGCGCTCCAGACCGTCACCTACGACGTGAAGCGCTACAAGTTCGACGGCGCGCGCGCTTTTACCAACAAGCCGCCGTGCGGTCCCAAGCGCGGGCACGGCACGCCGCAGCCGCGTTTCGCGCTCGAGGTCCAGTTGGACAAGATTGCCGCAGATCTCCGGATCGACCCGGCGGATCTGCGCAGATCACACCTGGTGAAGCCCAACTCGGTCACGGCCAACTACCTCCGGGTGGGATCGATGGGCCTGGGCCCATGCATCGACAAGGTGGTCGAGGGATCGCGCTGGAAGGAACGGTTCCGGAGGCTGCCCTATGGTCGAGGAATCGGGATCGCCTGCTCCAGCTACATCAGCGGCGCGGGGCTGCCGATCTACTGGAACAACATGCCGCACTCCGGCGTGCAGCTGAAGCTCGACCGCGGGGGCGGGGTCACGGTTTTCTGCGGCTCGACCGATATCGGGCAGGGATCGGATTCGATCCTGGCCTATATCGTAGCCGAGGTCCTGGGCGTGGACCCGTTCGACATCGCGGTGGTCACGGCGGACACGGACCTGACTCCCGTCGATCTCGGGAGCTATTCGAGCCGAGTGACGCTGATGAGCGGGAATGCGGCACTGCAAGCAGCCAGTCGCGCACGAGACATTGTCGCGCCGGTGATTGCGCTGAGACTGATGATTCCCCCTGATCGGGTCACGTTTGCAGGTGGTCGCGTATTCGACGCGGAGAATCCCGACAAAGGCATGAGCTTCGCGGAAGCGGTCCAGCTCGCCGAGGCGGCGCACGGGACCATTGGCACGGTGGGGTCGTACACGCCGCCGAAGAGCCCGGGCAGCTATCGGGGCGCGGGGGTCGGCCCGTCGCCGGCGTATTCGTACAGCGCCGCCGTGGCGGAGGTGGAGGTCGACCCGGAGAGCGGGATCGTGCGGGTGCCGAAGATCTGGGTGGCACACGATGTGGGACAATGCATCAACCCGGTGAACGTGATCGGCCAGGTGGAAGGCAGCATCTACATGGGACTCGGCGAGGCCCTGATGGAGGAGATGGCATACCGGGGCAAGCCGAACCTCGTGCACAAGATTCCCAGCATGCTCGAATACAAGAGCCCGACGACGCTCGAGATGTGCGACGTTGAGACGTATCTCATTGAAGACCCGGATCCCAACGGTCCGTTCGGCGCCAAGGAGGTCGGCCAGGGACCGCTGCTGCCTGTTCCGCCCGCGGTCGCGAACGCGGTATTTGACGCGGTAGGCGTGCGGGTTGATGAAGTTCCGATTACGCCCGAGAAGGTGCTCTTCGCACTGAAACAGAAGGCGAAGGGCAAAGAGGGGCGCTACGGACCGAAGTCGTTCCCAGCCGTGAACTGGCCTGCACCGCAACGAGTCGCGCCACCATGGGAGGGCGGTGATGGGCGGGAGGTGTCCTCACCCCCGACCAGTGTTAGGTCAGTTCCAGCAGAGCGGCAGCACTAGCCCATCGTGGAGGTGATGATGAAGCGATTCATGCTGGTGATCGCGTTATCTGCCATCGTCGGGACTCGTGCGGCGGCACAGGTACGGTTCGAAATCGCGCCGACCGTCGGAGGGTACCTCCCCACGACCGACCTCGTCGGCGGCGAGGTCGTGATCGGCAACACCGTGCTTAACGCAAGAATCCACCAGGCGGCCGCCGCGCTCATCGGTGGCAGGGCGACCGTGTGGGCCAGCAAGTTTGGGATCGAAGCGTCCATCCTTTATTCGCCGTCACACCTGATCCAGGAGGTGTCGCCGGGCGGCGGGTTCGACGACGACCGCGCCTGGGTCACCTTTTCGTCGGTTCGAGCAGTCGTTGCACTGCCGTTCCCCGACCGCCGGGCGGTACTGACGCTGTCTGCAGGTGGCGGAATGGTCAGGCGGAGCGGGAACGGCTGGTCGAACATCGATACCGGCATGATGGACGTGCTGGGTGTCGTGGGTGCCGGCGTGCGCCTGCGCGCCGGTGGGCCTTTCACTCTCCGCATCGACATCGACGATCATGTTTCCAACGCGCAGGTGGATGACTTCTCGGCAAGGCTACAGAACGACTTCACGCTCTCTGCTGGCCTGGGCGTCAGTCTGTTCGGCCAATGAGCCCGAGCTCCTGATGCTCCGCCTGCCCTCGTTCACCTATCTGCAACCCTCGTCGACCGGGGAAGCGCTGACCATGATGCGCGATGCCGGGCCCACGGGAGCGTACGTGGCCGGCGGGACTGACCTCTATCCCAACATGAAGAGGCGGCACCAGGAGCCGCGCACCGTCATCTCGCTCGCGCAGGTGTTGGGGAAGAAGACGAGTGGAATCAGCGCCGGGATGACGCTCACGGCTCTCGCGAGCGATGGCCGCATCCGCACGGAGTATCCGGCCGTAGCGCGGGCCGCGGAGCTGATCTCCACGCCCCTGCTCCGTAACATGGGGACCGTCGGCGGGAACCTCTGCCTCGACACGCGCTGCAACTACTACAACCAGAACTACGAGTGGCGGAAGGCGATCGACTTCTGCATGAAGAAAGACGGAGCCATCTGCTGGGTAGCGCCGTCCTCTCCGCGATGCTGGGCGGTGCAGTCGAGCGATCTCGCTCCCGTGATGGTCGCGATCGGCGCCGAGTATGTGCTCGCCGGCCCCGGCGGAGAACGGGTGGTTCCCGCGGCGCGGTTCTATCACAACGACGGGATCAACTACCTCACCAAGCAACCGGACGAGATCCTGCTCGAAATCCGGCTCCCTCCCAGGAACGGCTGGGACGCGACCTACTGGAAGCTGCGGCGAAGAGGGTCGTTCGATTTTCCCGTGCTGGGGGTGGCCGCCTGGGTGAAGCGCGAGGGCGATGTCGTGGTGGACGCACGCATTGTTCTCGGCGCGGTCGCCAGTCACCCGCAGGAGGTTCCCGAGGCAGCCAAGGCGCTGGTTGGATCGCGGCTGGATGACGAGACGATCCGCGCCGCCGCGGAGGCCGCCTACAAGCCGTCGAAGCCGATGGACAACACGGACTTCGACCTCTCGTGGCGCAAGCAGATGACCTTCAACTACGTAAAGGGAGCATTGGAGGAGCTCGCCGGGCGTTGAGTGGGGCGTGGCGCACCGCCCGGGTAGCCAAGTCCGACCCGGTGGAGGTGCTCCGCTCGGAGTAGGGCTAATATTCACCGAAGCGCGACGCCCTAAACTCGAAACAGGAGCGGCCAGGTGAGCCCCCTATCTCCAAGAGCCGTGGTCTTCCTGGCCGTGCTGGCCTGCACGCCCCAGCCGCACCTCCTGCCGGACCCGGTGGCCGAGGAGTCCTCCTCCGGGCCGTACGCGGTGGTCCTGGGCCAGGTGCGTAGCGACGTGGACCGGGTGCTCAACGATGCCGGGGTGAAGGGGGGCTGTCCGCCCAGCAGCAGCTCACGCGCTATCCTCGCTCTCTCACCTTCGCTCCGCATTCCGTACGAGGAATACCAGCTTCCGATCCGCCTCGGCCGGACATTCAATCCGGACAGTGTCGCCTACTTCGTCCGCCAAGGACTCGTGGACCGGCTCTGCCAGCCGACGGACTCGGGACTCTGCGAAGACACCACCGCCACCATGAATCTCAGCCTTTCGGAAACGCGTGATTTCGGGTCCACGTTCACCGCCATAGACCTGCTCCTCACCCGCACGTATTTCTGTCCCGGCGACGACATGCTGTTCGCCGTTCGGATCGACTACCTGGTGGAACCGGACAGCGCGAAGGGCGGCTGGACGCTGGAAAGCAGCAGCTCGCGCATGGTGAACTGAGGCGTTCACCGCCTCACCGCATGCGTCTGCTGCTGGTTCATGGAATGGCGTGCACGCCGCTCAGCGAGACGCTCCTGTCGCAGGATGACACGCCGGTGCTCGTGGATGCGCGGCATACGTTTATCATGAATCATCCGGATGTACGGCGCGCCATCCGGCAGGCGCTGGGCACGAACTCGCCGGTCACAGCGCGCGGGTAGAGACATGCAACCACGTTCCCTGTTCAAGCTCTGGATCGTCGCCGCCTGCTGCCAACTCGCGGGTGATGCCGCTCTCGTGATGACATCCCGCTCGGCCACGGAGCCTTTCGCCTGGCTGCGCCCGCGCCTGACCCAGCCGGTGCCCGATTCGCTGCGCCGAGATCTGTCCCGCTACCTGCGTGACAGCATCGGCGTCAAGACTCAGCGCCAGGGCGACACACTGCTCGTCATCATTCCCCCCGCGGCACGCCAGGCGATCGACGACCAGTTGTACGTCGCGCGCCAGGCGGGGCGGCGCGCCGTTCCCTGGCTCCTGGGCGCGCTCTTCCTGCTCCACATGCCCCTGCTGATCGCCATCGGCGTCACCATCGCATACTTCACCGGGAAAGCCGCCGAGGAACGCAACCGGGCCCTGCGCGAGTGGACGGAGGACGCGTGACGCGTGCAGCGCTCCTCGCGTGCGTGCTCGCGGCCTCTGCGGTATCACCGGCCCGGGCACAGCCAGCGCGGGTCGCGGCGCTGGAGCTGACCAGCGTGGACGCGCGGGGGATCGTGATCGAGCAATCCGCCCGGACCGTCATCCGTGACTCGGCGGCATGGCTGGGACTCTGGAAAACCTGGAGCAAGGGAAAGGCACCACCGCCGGTTGATTTCCAGAAGTCGACCGTGATCGTGGTGGCACGCGGCTGGACCTCGAGCACCGGCTATTCAATGGTTGTGGACTCGGTGATCGAGTATGCAGACCGGGTCAACGTGCACATCAAGTCGGTCGTCCCGGGACCCTGCCCCCCGCAATTCGTTGCCAACTATCCGCAGTCGCTGGTGCTGGTTCCCGCCCGCGCAAAACCGGTCTATTTCCGCGAACGCACCGAGGCAGCTTGCCCACCCGATTGGGGGAACTAGGGCAAACCTGCCAATCTGGCGAGCGTGATTTTCCTCACCGACCACAAACTCTGACAGGGTAACTCTCCTCGCAGCCCAAAAACTCGAGGAGGTCGTATGCGCACCAAACCCTCGCCTTCGCCCTGGGCAGGAGTTTCCGCGGCGGTGTTCGCCGCCTGGATGGTTTTTGTACCGCAGCTGTCCGCACAACAGAAGGGGTTCTGGTTTACCGCGGGTCTCGGCACCGGGTCACACCAGGTGGCGTGCGAGATCTGCCGCGGGAACCGTAACGGCGGCTGGTCCGCGCGCCTGGCCGTGGCGCGCCCAGTGAAAGCCGGGCTGGACCTGGGACTCGAAGTCCAGGGCTGGCGCGACCACTCCGACGACATCGGCTACCGCTCGCTCGCGTTGCTGCCCACGCTCTACTGGCGTCCCAGCCGGCTGCGCAACTACTACCTGCTCGGCGGACTCGGCTACAACACGTACCGCGCCGCCAATGATGACGAGTCCATCAGCTCGACCGGCGTCGGCATTGTCCTGGGGGCGGGCCTCGATGTCCCGCTCACCGGCCGGTACCGGCTGACGCCGTTCGCGACGTACACGGCGTCGTTCCTCGCCAACCTGAAGCACGACCGCACCGATATCACGAACGCCCAGCTGACGCTGCTGCAACTCGGCTTCGGCCTCACCAGGAGATAAGCATGATGAGGGTCAACATCCGCCGCCCGAGTGCGTGGGCGGTTTTCGTGTTGCTCGGTATCGAGCTCGCCGCCTGCAAGGACGTCGGCCACTCGTTGAACGACGCAGCCTCCGGGCCGAGCCGCGCCTTCTCACTCTGGGCGCCAGGCGTCGGTGACACGTGCACCAGGGAAGTTCACGACAAGTACGCCGTGGTCGGCCCCGACCAGCGCCTCTATCCGACGTGGCACCCGCCGGTTGATCCCGGGACTGGGTGCAGCTTCGGCCACGAGCATGGACGGGACCCGTCGGGCTCCCGGCTCGCCGCCGCCGTCGGCGACATCCCGTTCGGCTACGCCAACGAGCAGCTCGAGACGTGGGATCCCACCGGCGTCCGCCGGGAGGACCATGTCGGCCACAAGGTCGAGTGGCAGAACGACATCGCGCTGCATTTCGGGGGCGCGGTGGGCAACGCCCTGCTCGAGCTCAAGTGTGACGTGCTCACCAAGCTCCACCAGGGGACACACTCGAAAGACGCCTTCACCAACAACCTGCACGAGCTGGTCTATCACATCCGCTGCAAGGACGGCACGCGGATGGACGTAACCCTCATGTCCGCGATCGGCGAGCCGGGCGAGTTTGTGCGGTCATGCGATCGCGACTCCACGGTGCATGCCGGCGTCGCGACCCCGGCTAACTCGCCCCGCGGCAACGGGCACCGTGCGATCCCCGACCGCGGCTGCGTGGAGCAGCACGCTTTCGTCGCTACCGGCAAGACGTCGGATTTCGACGATGCGTTGCACGAAAGCTGGGAGACGTCCAACGAGGTGCGGACAGCGGACGACAAGGGCATCGCGTTCTTCAATCCGTACTTCCAGGTGCGTTATCCCAGCCGGTACTTCGATGCATCACAGGCGGACAACACGGGGCGGCCGGCGAGCATCTGCTTCGAGACGCTGCCCAACGGGATGCGCGCGCGGGGCGAAACGTGTACCCGGGTAACAGCCGGCGGGCTCACCGCACTGGCGTACGATGACGTGCGCTCGCCGTTCGACGGTGCCACGCGGACCGTTGACATCAACTACAACGAGGTACGGAACGAAGACGGACCCGAGGTCTGGTTCACGGATCCGTTCGGCAAGCATGGGCGGCAGTGTGCTGCGCCGGGTTCCGTGGACACGATGTTTAGGTGTTCTTTCGGAATCGGAGGTACGGCATGGCGACGCGACGGCGTTATACGAAGGAGTTCATGCTTGAGGCAGTTAAGTTGGTCCGGGAGCGGGGAGTCACGATGATGCAGGCGGCCCGCGACCTGGATAGTCACGTGAATGTGTTGCGCGGCTGGGTGCGGGCCGAGCAAGCCGATCCCGTACACGCGTTCCCCGGGCACGGCCAG
>CAMDCH010000002.1:0-44846 GCA_945889655.1 bacterium HR33 | reverse complement strand
GAGGTGGTCTTCGCCGGGGAGTGCGTGAACGAAAAAGGGCCGCAGCGCATGCAGCGGGTGATCCGCGCCGGCGCTCGCCCGGAGCACGCGCATCCACTCGCGATAGGGCAGGAGCTCGATGTCGTAGCCGCAGAGACGCATCCAGAGGATGCACTCCCGCCAGTGTCGCGCGCGCGCGTTCGCGAGATGCGCGATGGCGGTGCCCTTCTCGTGGCCGCGTGACAGCACGACGACCGCGCGGGCGACATGGTCCACCGGCACGCAATCCACCCGCCAGTCGAGATCGGGCGCCGCACGCATCTGGATGCACCCTGCGATAAAGCGGGCGAGGAGATCGTCGGTATTGGATGCGCCGGTCACGCTGTGACCCGACACCAACGCCGGCCGCAGGATCGTCACCGGGAGTCCGCGCGCGCCGGCGCTTCGCACCAGCTCCTCGGCCACGCACTTGCTCTGTGCGTACCCCAGGTGGAGCCCGTCGGCATGCGCGAAGACGTCGGCCGTCTCATTCACCGTCCGCGGTGCCCGGGTGGAATAGCAGACGCCAAGACTGGAGAGGAAGTGCACCGCCTTGGCAGCGTCGTGGCAGGCGAACCGGAGGACTTCGCGCGTACCCAGGACGTTGGCGTCGCGGAGGCCCTCGTACCCGTGCACCCAGTTCACTGCCGCACCGCCGTGATAGATGGCGCCGATGCGCCGGGCCAGCGCAGCGTACTCCGCCGTGCCGAGGCCGAACATCGGTTGGGTCAGATCGCCGTTGACGATGCGCACGCGGCGCGACGTGTCGTGCGTCCACAGGCCATACCGTTCGAGGTTCGCGCGCACGCGCTGCGCGGCGTCGGTGCCGCGCACGAGGCAGTGCACGGTGACGGGGGACGCGTCCAGCAGCGCGCCGAGCAGGTGCGCGCCGACGAAGCCGGTGGCGCCGGTAAGCAGCAGGTCGCGGGCATCCCGGGTCAGCGACGGGGCTCCGCGCGGCGGCGCGATGTCGCTGGGGAGCACGGCGTCCGCCCGCATCCGCTCGAGCGTGGACATGCGCGCGGGCGGCGCGACGCCCAGCTCGATGAACCGGGCCAGCGAGGCGACGTCGCGATACTCGTGCACGGCGGTCAGCGGCAGGGCGACGCCGAGCGCGCTCTCGACCGCCCCCGTGAGCTCCACCGCGCCCAGCGAGTCCATGCCGAGGAGGGTGAACGGCGTGTCGGAGTGCACCAGGTCGACGGGCACGCCAAGCGTGGTAGCTACGACGCTCGCGAGTCGGGATTCGAGGTCCCGGGCCGCCCGGACGGCGCTGGAGCTCATGATCCGGTGCGAAGCGCTCGACTGATGGATGGCGCGTCGTCGGTGTGGTCTACGAACACCGGCAGCGTCCACCGCGTCAGCTCGTCCAGCGAGGCATCGTGAAATGCTGCACGACAGGCCTGGCGCCGGAGCTTCCCGCTCGATGTCTTCGGAAGGGCGCCAATACCGATCAGCGAAACCGCGGCGAGCTGGATGCCGTGCTGGTCAGCAACGGCGGTCCGCACGGACGTGACGACCTGCGCGAGCGTCGCTTCGCGTTCGTGGTGGTCTGCCGAGAGTCCGCGCTGGTTCACTTCGGCGAGGATGGCCACCGTTTCATGGCCGCCGACTTCGATCGCGAACGCCGCCACACAGCCGGGCCGGATGATCTCATGCTGCCGCTCGGCGGTGAGCTCGAGGTCCTGCGGATAGTGCTTGTAGCCGCGCACGATGAGCAGATCCTTCAGCCGCCCGGTGACGAACAGCTCGCCGTCGCGCAGCACCCCCAGGTCGCCGGTGCGGAGAAACGGCCCGTCGCCATCACTGGTGCGGGCCTGGAAGCACTCGGCGCTTTCGGCCGGGCGACGCCAATACCCCTGCGCCACGCTCGGCGAATCGATCCAGATCTCCCCGACGCGATCGGGCGGGCAGCGTTCGAGCGACTCGGGGTCGACGATGAGGACCCGGGTGCCGTACAAGGCCGGTCCACTCGACACCAGGGGCACGACGCGCGGATTCCCGGCGCCCGCCGCCAGCGTCGCCGTCTCCGCGAGGCGATCGGCGTCAGCCTCGCAGACCACGGGCTCATAGTTCCTTCGGCCGGTCGACACCACGAGCGTGGCCTCGGCGAGGCCGTAGACCGGATAGAAGGCCTTCCAGCGGAAACCCGAGCGACGAAACGCAGCGTGAAACGCGACCAGCGTATCACGCCGGATCGGTTCGGCACCGTTGTATGCCACGCGCCATGATGAGAGATCGAGCGCCTCACGCCCGGCCGGCGCGATCCTTCGGACGCAAAGGTCGTAGGCGAAGTTGGGCCCGCCGCTGTTTGTCGCGCGGTAGCGCGTGATGGCCTCGAGCCAGCGACTGGGGCGCTGAAGAAAGGATGCCGGCGCCATGAGATAGGTCGGGTAGCCGGCGTACACCGGCTGGAGCACGCCTTCGATGAGCCCCATGTCGTGAATGACGGGGAGCCACGACACGGCGATGGTGGTGCGGTCGTTTTCGGCGGCGTAGCAGGCGTAGCCAAGGTTGTGGAGCAGGTTGGCGTGGCTGACCATCACGCCTTTCGGAGCCGCGGTCGATCCCGACGTGTACTGAAGGAAGACCAGCGAATCACCGTCGATGTCGGGCTCGCGCCACTCCGCCGAGCCATCGGCGAGCGTGTCGGTGGCGAGCCAGCTGAGCCCGTGCAGGGCCGGCGCCAGCCGCGAGACGTCGGCGGCCATCGCTGCCACCGCCCCGGTGCAGAGCACCACGCCTGCCTCCGCGTCCGCGGTGATCGCGAGGAGCCGGGGGAGCGCGCGCGCGATCTGCGACGGGTGCGGCGGGTACAACGGGACCGCGACAACGCCGGCGTACAGGCAACCGAAGAACGCGGCGATGAAATCGAGTCCGGGGGGGTAGAGGAGCAGCGCGCGATCCCCGGACCGCACCCCCCGATCGGCCAGCAGGACGGCGATGGCGCGCGCACGGCGGTCGAGGTCCTCGTAGGTCAGCGTGGCGCCCTCGCGCTCGCCGTCCACCAGGAATGTGTAGCCGAGGCGGCGCTCGTCGCCCTGCGCGCGAGTGCGCAGCAGGTCGACCAGCGTGCGACCGTCGTGCGTCATCCGGTCAGCTCCGCCGCCGGCCGCCCGGTCGCGCGTACCGCGTCGTGCACGCGTACGAAGAGGTCGCGCACGGCGTCACGATTTTCTTCCAGGTCCTCGAGCCGCCAGTCGCGCGTCTCGATGGGGCGGAGGAACCAGATGTCGATCCGCCCGGGTTTCGCGTCGAAGCCCATGCCGGGATTGATGTCCTGCGGAATGGCGAAGTAGATGGGGATGATCGGAGCGCGGAGGCTGGTGGCGAGATGGAAGGAGCCCTTGTTGAAGTGGCCCATCTCGCCGCTGACGACCCGCTTGCCCTCGGGGCTCAGATACACCGAATCGCCGCTGCGGCGCAGGATGCGATCGGCGCGCGCAAAGATGCGCCGCCGCAGCTCTGGAAACTGCTGCGGCACCGTCCAGAAGATGCGGATGAGGTAACCGACGACGCCGAGCGGAACGAGCTTGCGGAGGAAACCGGCCAGGAAGAACCGGGTGCGCGGCAGTGCGAGGGCGATGAGCAGGAAGAGATCGATGGTGGACGTGTGATTGCTGATGTAGACCGCCTGGCCCGCCGGAAGCGGCCGCGAACGGTGCACGACGTAGTGCAGGCCCCACAGGCGGAGGATCGCATTCCCGGTCGCCCGGCCGATGACCTCCGAATAGAACCGCCGCGCGAGCCCGAGCGTCGGAATGGCCGCGATGAGCATGACGAGCGCGCCGGCGCTGAGCACGGCCATGGTGGCGGCAAGGCGGATCCGGGTCTTCAGGCTCGTGCCACCGGTGTCGTGCAGCGCGGACGGTGCGCGCTCGGCGACGGGAGTCGCAGCGTGGGTCATGCGCGCCTCCGGCAGACGACAGTCTGCATGGCAAAGTTGAGCTGCTTCTCGAACGCGAGGAGGGGGGCGAAGAGGAGCTGCCCGACGAAGTAGGGGTAGATCGCCCTGGAGAGATTCAAGCCGCGCCCCCGCAGCATCGTGAACGCGGCGCCGGCGAAGAAGTAGAAGAACGCCGGGAAGGCTCCATAGGGCAGAAACGCTTCCACCTCGAGCCCCGCCTTGTCGACGGCGGCGAGCAGCGCCCGCTTGTCGTACAACACGGTGTGCTGCGGCGCCTGGAGGCCGGGCCAGCGGTGGCGATACATCCGGAAGGTGAGGCTGTCGAGCCTCGGCACCTCGATCACCAGCCGTCCGTTCGCCGCGAGCAGCTCACGGGCTGTGGCGAGGGTCCGCATCGGGTCGTAGTCGTGCTCGAGAAAGTGCCACATGGTGATCAGGTCGAATCGCTCCTGGCCGAAATCCTGCTCGTAGAACAGTCCGCAGCGAAAGTCGACGCCCGCCAGCGACGGGTGCGCGCGGAGATCCTTGAAATCCACGCCCGCCACATGCGTGCCATATCGCGCACGCATCTTTTGCAGGAACGTTCCTACCGCGCACCCCACGTCGAGCACTCGGCTATGGGCGTTGAGCGCCAGGTAACGGCGCACGATCGCATCCTTCTGCCGGTCGTGGCGGTCCATCGCCCAGTTGAAGAAGCCCGTGAGTACTCCCCAGTCGCTCTTCTTCCGGTGCGCGATGTATTCGTCGTCGTAGTACGCCTTGATGTGTTCCACCGAAAGGCGGGGACTCTGATACCGCAGTCCGCACCTCGTGCACGTCACGAAGTGGAAGCGGCCCGGCTTGCCGGTGAGGTCGTCTTCGGCCTCGATGAAGGGCGTGCACTCGGAGGAGCCGCAGAGATAGCAGGGCACGGTCTCAAACGCGTCCGGCGCCGGTCCGCTCGGCGAAAGCGGCGTACGCTCGCGGGGTGAAGCGGTAGCGGTCACCGAAGGAGTCCTCCGAGCAGGAGCAGGGGAGCGACCAGCACCGCCTCGAGCAGGGCGAGACGGCGTGCGGCCGGCGAACCGCGGAGCACCGGGTCGTGGAACGTTTCGTACGCGCACAGGACGGCATAGAGCGCGGCGAGTATCGCCACGACGGATCCGGTCACGCTGCGCGGGAACGCCGGCGCCGCGGCGAGAGCGATGACGGGGTATTTCGCGAGAACGACGTGGGCGGCGACGAGCGGCTTTGCGTCGCCACGCGCGGCATACCAGGCGCCGAGCACCAGTGCGGCCCCGCCGATGGCAATGAGCCGCGCGAAGGGTTGTGGCGCGGTGGCGATGATTGCGACGGCGAGGGCCGTCGTGGCTGCGAGCAGGGCGATGAAGGGGCCGCGCTCCGGCGCGCGGACGAGCACGCGATCGGGATGACGCACGCGGTCGCGTGGCGCGTCTGCCAGGTCGTCGCCGATGCGGAAGGAGAGCACGAGCAGGAAGGCGATCGCCAGGGACCGGAAGAGCGCCGCCGGGCCTGCCTCTCCGGGTGAAATGGCGAACCCTGTCGCGGTGAGCAGCGCGGCCAGCACGACGAAAAGGGGAGACGCATAGCGCTCCCGCAGGTAGGCCGTGGCCGCGTCAATCGGCGAGCTGGACGTTGCCATGGTCTCCATCGACCGTGATGGTGGCGCCATCGGGAATGGCTTCCGTCGCGCCGCGTACCGCAACGACGCAGGGAATGCCGAACTCGCGGGCGATGATCGCCCCGTGGGAGAGCATGCCGCCGCGCTCGATCACGAGCCCGGCGATCAGGAAGAACGCCGGGGCCCATCCCGGGTCGGTCTGCCTGGTGACCAGGATGTCGCCGCGCGCGAGCCGCGCCGCCTCGGTGACGTCGCGCAGCACGGTCGCGCGCCCGGTGACGCGGCCGCCGCATGCGGGCGTGCCGGTGAGCGTGGTGGAGGCCTCACGCGCCACTGCCGGCGCTACCGAGCCGACGGGCAGGTACTCGCCCCGGGCGAGGACGAAGGCGTCGGGGGGCGTCGTTGCCGTGAGCACCGCGTGCGCGCGGGCGCGGGTCTCGACGAGCTCACGGGTGGCCCGCGGGTACATGGCGCTTCCCGCGGCGAGTTCGCGCAGCTCGTCGACGCTCAGCCAGAACACGTGGTCGCGGGTGGGAAGCACGCCGCGCGCGGACAGTCGCTCGCCCAGAGCGAGTGCAATGCGCCGGCACCGGCTGTAGAGGAGCGCCTGCTTGAGCCGAGCGCGCTCGCGGAACCGAATGGCCGCATGGGTCCACGGCAGGAGCACGCGGAGCAGCTGGGCGCAGGTCGGGAAAGGGAGCCATCCAAAGACCGGCCGCCACGCGAGCTCTTCGGCCAGGCGCGCGGTCAGCGCCTCGCGCTCCGCGGCCTGGCGCGCCAGCGCCTCCACCGGCGAGTCGCCGTCCAGCCGGGCGTAGGCGCGCAGCATATCGAAGAGAGGTGCGGGATCCTCCTGGAAGCTCGGCACCGTGAGCATCAGCTCGGAAGAGCAGCGAAAGCCCCAACGCTCCAGGTACTCGGCGAACGCTTTCTGAAACGCGGTGAACCGTGGATCGTTCGCCAGGGCGGAGAGGATGACTTCCGGGCCCTCGGCCTGGAAGAGTCGGGACAATGCCTCATCCTCGCGGATGACGCGGGAGAGCGCCCAGAGCGCGTAAACAGGCTCGGCGCTGACCACGTCGGGGATCGCCGTGAGCAGCGAGGTATGGACGGCGCCACGCTCCCCGGCCGGGTAGGCATGCGCGAGCAGTCGTTGAAGCGCCCGGTAGCACACCATGGCCGCCGCATCGGCGAGCGACGCGTCCAGCCACCGGTGGCAGCGGATGTCCATGAAATCATCCAGCGCGCCGCCGAGCTGCTCGAGCGGCGCGTCCTTCAGGCGCTCGGGGTGCGTACGCGCGGCGAAGGCGTCAACCGTGCGCTCGAACCGGCGAATGCGCGCTGGGAGGGAGCGGTACTGCCAGAACGCCTTCATCGCAACGACAGCGGCTTCCACCGCGTTCGTCACCAGTCCACGACGAGGAGAGGCGGCTGTCGCGGGCCCGTCCGCCCCGACGAAGCTGTCGAACGACGCGGCCAATGCGTCGCCAAATGGAGCAAGACGCAGGATGGCGTGGATGTTCGTCAGGTTGTAGTACATCCGCGCGCCGTGGGCGCCGATGATCTGGCGGAAGGCCGGCGCCAGGGCGGCGATGCGAGCCGGCGCGATGCCAAGGGCTCGCGCGAGATTGCTGAAGTAGCTGGTGTACCCTGCCGTCGCGATGGAGTAGAGCAGGGGCGAGATCGGGTCGGGAAAGTTCTCGTTGACGTTCGCGTTGGACCAATGCGCCGGCGGCGCTTCCGGCCCGGAGGACGCCGGTTGGTGCGGCCACTGCACGGGCGCGGTGATCGGCCGCGATTGCACCACGAAGAGCGTACCGCCGGAATCCATCGCCCACTCAATGTCCTGGGGAGCGCCGAACAGGCGCTCGAGACCGGACCCGGCATTGGCGAGCGCCGCGATGGATGGCGCCGACAACACCAGCTCGTCGACGGCGCGCTCCGCGGATGCGGCAAACCGCGTGACGCGGCGCGTCGCGGGATCTATGGTGATCCGCCCGGGATCGATGGTACCGGCGACCAGTGCATCGGCGAGGCCTGGTCCATATTCGACCATGATGGCGCCGGCCCTCGCATCGCTGAACATCACTCCCGACGCGCGCGCGGCCACCTGCGACTGTATCACCACCCCCATGCCGTCCAGCGCCACGCCGCGCGCCACCCGGTAGAACAGGGAGCGCTCGGACCAATAGGACGCCCAGCAGGTGAGCAGCGCGCGCTCGAGATCGGCCTGCGAGGCGACGTGCAGTACGGAGTCGAGCTGCCCGGCAAAGGATCCGGTGCTCGAGTCTTCACCCACCGCGGAGCTTCGCACCACCACCGGCCCATTCCTCAAGAGGGGCTGTGCGGCATGCAGAACCTGGTCGCGCAGCCCGGATGCGAGCGAAGCGCTGCGCACGACCGACGCGATGGTCGCTGACACGTCCTTCATATGGGCGGTGTCGCGCGGGGTCAACCCGTCGCAGAGTTGAGCGATGCGATCTGCCAGCGCGTGTTGGTCGAGATGGGCCGCGAACGCGCGGGTGGTGATGACGAAACCCGCCGGCACCCGTACACCGAGCCGAAGCATGGCAGCCAGCGCATGCGCCTTGCCGCCGACCAGGGTGCGATCGGTGTCCGCGAGGAGGGAAACGCAGAATGGTTCCGCCGCCGCAGTGAAGGTGGGCGGTCGCCCGGCGGTCGTCGTCATGCGGGGCGCGCCTTGACGCCGAGCCGATAGAGCAGGACGCTGAACGACCAATGGATCGTCGGTCCCAGCAGGGCTACGTACCCCCAGGTGGCCCACGGCGCGCCGGCGACGAGCGTCACGATGGCAAGCATGCCGAGGATGGAGTCATACCGGTCGATGAGAAAGCCCACGGTTCTGGCGGCGGGTCCGCGAGGCGCGGCGCCCGGCGCGATATCGAGCTGGCGCTTGACGAACGAGTTGGGGAGCTCGCCGAGCATGAACCCGAACGCGGCCCAGGCGCCAAGCGCGGCCATTTCGACGGTCGTGAGGGGCCAGAGTCCATCGGCCAGGCCGGGCGCGATGCGGCGCACGAGGGTCGCGAGGATGACGAACGCGATCGATGTCGCGGGGATCATGACCGCGAAGCCGCGCACGGTCTTGTTGTCGCCAAAGACGCGGCGTCCGCGGACGCGCGCCCCGCCGTCGAGGGGAATGGCCAGTCGGCGCGAGACCGGCGCCCGCAGCCACGCCGAGTGCGCCAGGCCTGCGAGCACGAACGCGACGATGAGGAAGAGCGCGCAGACGAGCGGATCGAGCCGGGTCAGGTCGCGCGTCTCAGATGTCGGCGCCCGTTTCCAGGCGGTTATGGAAGAGAAAGAGCTCTCCCGGCATCGCGCGCGCCCGCCGAACCCACGTCCACCAGTGGATCTCGTTCTCCGTCTCGTACGAGATGCCGGAGAGCCGGTAGCCGGGAACGAAGGGATACATGTGGTGCAGCTCGTGCGCGTCGATGTGCAGTAGCAGCGACGAGAGCCAGCCCGGGAAGGCGAGCGACCGCGTAAAGACTTCCTGCTCGACGGTGGGGAAGGGACGCACCGGCTCGCCGTGGCTCACCTGCTGCGGGACGTGCGTGTGCTGGCTGAGCAGAATGAGGTCTTCCGCCACGAGCGAGAGGAGCACCGCGAGGCCGGTCATCCGGAGCAGGAGGACAGGCCCGACGAACCAGACGAGCGCGGCATAGACGCCGAGCATGGCGAGCAGGTTCAGCCCGAGGAGCCGCCGGTCTCGCGCCTTCGCGAAGAGCCCGCGCAGTCGTGGCCAGTTCCAGAAATTGTTCAGGCGGTACAGCACGGAGAAAAGCGGGATCCAGTACTTCCAGCACACGTTCACGAGCGTGCGCTCGGCGCGTCCCAGGGGGCGCGGGACGAGCGCCGCCGTCGTCGGGTCCACGTCCTGCCATCCCGTCCACTTGTGGTGCCGCGCGTGCACCCGCTTCCAGTTGTAGAACGGGATGAGCGAGAAGACCGCGGCAAGATGGCCCAGCGGGAGATGCAAGTGCCGCGTCAGGAAGAGCGTCTCGTGCCCGCATTCGTGGAGGAGTGAGAACCATTGCACCAGGGCCAGCGCGAGCAGCAGTTGGCCCGCGAGCCAGGGCAGCGTCTCCGGTCGCGACGACAGCCAGAGTGCCACGGCGGTGAGGAGGATGCTTTGGCCTGCGACGAGGGCTCCGGCGGCGTCAGAGGCCCGGAGGTGTGCGAGTTGAGCTGGGATAGGCGCGGCACGTTCCATGTGCGGCTCCTCGATCGAGACCAGGAGGCAAAGCCCGGAGAACATGACCCCACCGCCGGGACGTGTCAAACAGGGAAACCGCTACAGACGGGGGGTACAAAGAAAAAGCCCCCGCCAACTACTCGGGGGCGTTTTCCGGGACAAACCGACTTCAGACGGCGGCTTTTTGCCCCACGAGACTTCCTACACGCCGCCGCCACCACGCCGGCACCGGTACCTTCCACGGCATGACGGCGATGATGGCAACGGCGATGATTTTCAATACGAGATAGCCCGAGATCCAGAGCAGCGGGCTCGCCCCACGCGGGTCGAACGCCTGCTCGGCCGACATGTAGCAGAGCGCTCGGAAGTAATCGTAGAGACCGCCGCGCTCCACGCACCGGCTGGCCGCGAACAGCTCACGACCCAGGGCGATGCTGAACGGGAGAGCCAGCAGCGCCACGAGAACCCCCCAAGCCTTGGTCACTGCGGCGCGCTCATGTAGAGATGGTCGAACTCCACCCACTGCGACTGGTCAAGCGGCTCGGTGAGGCCGCCCCAGGTCGGCCCGACCTGGATCATGGCCCACCGCTGGCCCGCCGGCAGTCCGTACGGGACATCGTCATACGATGAGATCTTCACCCCGTCCAGCCAGCAGACGAACCGCCCGTTGCCGTTGGTGCCGCCGGTGGTGCGCACTTCGATCTCGATGTGATGCCACTGGTTGACCTTGATCGCCGCGTCTTTCACGACATTCGGATCGAGCCAGAGCGAGCCTCCCGGCACCCCTTCAGTCAGGATGAGTGCGTTCGGCATCTTGCGCTCTCCGGTCGAGTCCGGCCGCCAGCCCCAGAAGATCCGGGGCTTTCCGCCCCCCCAGATCGCCATCATGGCGTCCTGGATCTGGTTCGGCTTCCAGTTGTCGGAAACCCGGATCCACGTGTTCAGGTAGAAATGATCGTTCTCGCGCAGGTTGCGCTCGAGATGGACCGGGCTGGCCCCGGACGCAAAGCCTGCCGGGAGGGTGATCCGCGCGACGGACGGCTTGGATTGCGGGGCGTCCGGCTCGCTCCGCAGCGCCCAGGCACTCAGGTCGCCGCCCCAGATCCAGTTGTCTTCCACGAGATTCAGAAAACCGCGATTGGCAATCGGCTTGAAGCCGGCCGGCTCGTTGGCGGACGCGGGCTGCGGGACTGAGGTGTCTACCTCGTCCGGCTTGAGCGGGTGTTTGCAGCTGAGCGAGACCACTGCCATGGTCATCGCAACGACTCTCCAGGCTATCCTGCGCATCGTCTCTCCTGTTGTACGGGCGCGCAGAGGGAACAAGCAAGACACGTGCACTGTTCTAGAGAGAGCTAAAGCATTGAGGAATCAGGGATTCGGGAAATACAGATGCGCGACCGTGGGCAGCATGCCACGTTGCGGTAACGCCACAATGTTCCATTGTTCCGACTGCGACCTCACCATGCCGCCGTGCATCATGTCACATTGCAGGGGACGCAACCGGGGTTCGGCTACTCCGCCAGCCCCCAACAGCAATCAGGAGAACGAACGATGAAGCTGTGGAAGAGATACGCTCAGCTCGGCGCCGGACTCGGTATCCTGCTCGGCCCGGCCCTCGTGGCCTGGGCGGTCGAGCACCCGTCGGCACCGGCTGCGTCCGCCCCCGCCGCCGTGGCGGCACCGGCGGCTACCGCCAACACGATGGCAGCGTGGAGTGATGCCTTTGCCAACGTGGCCGAGACCGTGCGGCCGGCCGTGGTCTTCATCCGGGCCGACACCCGGCGCGCGGCCCCGGTGCCCAACAGCCGCTCCGATGCATTCCAGGACTTCTTCCGGCAGTGGCAGCGACAGAACCCGAATACCCCCATGCCCGGCATGCCTGACACCGACCCTGACGGCATGCAGCGCAGCACCAGCTCGGGCACCGGCTTCGTCGTCAGCCCGGATGGCTACATCATGACCAACAGCCACGTCGTGCGTGACGCTGACAGGCTGCGCGTCACGCTTTTCAACGGCCGCACGTATCCCGCGACCGTGGTTGGCCGCGACCCCGCGACCGATGTCGCCGTCATCAAGATCGACGCCCGGAACCTGCCGGTCGTGAGCTTCGGAAACTCGGATTCGACCCGGGTGGGTGAATGGGTTCTCGCCATCGGCAACCCGATGGGGCAGGATCTGACGTTCACCGTAACGGCCGGCATCGTGAGCGCCAAGGGGCGCCCCCTGAACGGCCTGCGCAATGGAGAAACCAACTACGGCATCCAGGACTTCATCCAGACCGATGCCGCGATCAACCCGGGCAACTCCGGTGGCCCGCTGGTGAACGCCGACGGCAAGGTGATCGGCATCAACTCCGCGATCGCCACGCAGACCGGCACCTACGAAGGCTACGGCTTCGCGATCCCGAGCAACCTGGCCCAGCATGTGATGGATGAGCTGATCAAGAATGGAAAGGTGAATCGCGCGATCATCGGCCTGCGACTCGGGACGGTCCAGCCGGAAGACGCCGAGTACGCGAAGCTCGACGCGGTGAGCGGTGCGGTCGTGCAGGACTTCTCAGTCGAGAACAGTCCCGCGGAGGCCGCGGGCGTGCGGCCGGGCGACGTCGTCGTCGCGATCGATGGGAAAATGATTGAATACATCGCGCAGTTCCAGCAGGCGGTGGCGTTCCGGAAGCCGGGCGAAATCGTCACGCTCACCGTTCAGCGCAAGGGCGGTGTGAAGGTGAACCTGAAGGTGGCCCTGATCGCCGCGCCTAGCGAAGAACCCGTAGCAACGAGCTCGACCGGCCGTGCCGGCCGGGCTCCTGCCGCGGCGCCGCTCAACCAGAAGCTGGGGATCAGCGTCGCACCCGTGTCAGGTGACACGCCCGAGAACACGGGGCTCGGCGTCACCGCGGTGGATCAGGACGGTCCCGCGGCAGAGAAACTGCAGCCAGCGGCCCAGGACGGGCCGGGCGACATCATCACCCACGTGGACGGCACCCGCGTGAGGACGGTGACGGAATTCACCCAGGCAGTCTCCACCGTCAAGGCCGGCGACATCGTCGAGCTGCGGGTCTACAACGCCCAGGGGCCGGGCGAGCGCGGTGGGTCACGCGTCGTGAGGATGAGAGTCAAGTAGGGCCACTGATCAGATCGGGAAGCAGAAAGGGCCGGTGCACGTGCATCGGCCCTTTCTTTTGAGCATCTTCCCCGGCATCCGAACAGGAGCCCTGGATGGTGTCGCGGATCATCGGTCTCGCCCTGGTTCTTCTCGCCGCCCCCGTGGCCAGTCGCGCGCAGCAAAGCGCGGCGGACACCTCGCTCTTTCGCCCACTCGACCTTCCGGCACCGAACCAGGTCCGGACTGGTTCCGGACGCCCGGGGCGAGGCTACTGGCAGCAGCGCGTGGACTACACGATCGCCGCGACGCTGGACACTGCGACCAACGAGATCACCGGCCGGCAGACGATCCGCTACACCAACCGGTCGCCCGAGACGCTCAGCTACCTGTGGCTCTTCCTCGAGCAGAACATCTGCGCGCCGAACAGCGTCACCAACCAGCTGAACCAGCCGCCGTTGGTCTTCCTGGGCACCGCGTTCGACTTCTCCTGCCAGGGATTCCAGGGCGGGGTGACGCTCGACTCGGTGGTCGTTGCGGGTAAGCGGGTGACGCCGCTGGTCACGGGGACCACCATGCGGATCGATCTCCCGGCGCCCCTCGCCTCCGGTGCCGTCGCGACCGTGGCCATCGGCTGGCGGTTCCACGTGCCGGTGGCGGGGGCGGGGCGGATGGGGCGGGACGGACAACTTTACCAGGTCGCCCAGTGGTATCCGCGTCTTGTGGTCTATGACGACGTGCGCGGCTGGAATCATGAGCCGTACATCGGCGCAGGCGAGTTCTACCTGGAGTACGGCAGCTTCGACGTTTCGCTCACGGTGCCCGCATCGTTCCTGGTCGCGGCCACTGGCAAGCTGCTCAACCCGCTCCAGGTCCTGACCGCAACACAGCGCACGCGGCTCGCGCGGGCACGCACATCGGACACCGCCATCGGGATCATTACGAAGGAAGAGGCGGGCGATGTCGCGAAGACTCGGCCGGCTGCGAGCGGAATGCTCACCTGGCACTTCGCGGCCGACAGCGTGCGCGACTTTGCCTGGGCCACGAGTCCCGGACTGCGCTGGGACGCGAGTGGCTACAAGTGGGCGCTGGTCGAGACGCTCTACCGGCCCTCCGCGACCAAGTGGGAAGAAGCCAACCGCATGGGACGCGAGGCGATCAAGCACTTCAGCGAGCAGTGGTATCCCTATCCCTACTCGCACGCGACCACTGTCGAGGGTCCCATCGCTGGGATGGAGTACCCGATGCTGACCTTCTGTCCCGACAGTCCCACCCGTGAAGACCTGCAATGGGTGATCGCGCATGAGTTCGGGCACCAGTGGTTCCCGATGGTCGTGGGCTCCAACGAGCGGCTCTACCCGTGGATGGACGAAGGGTTCAACACGTTCATCGACCTGGAGAACACGGCGAACTACTTCGACGGCACCGCCTACGGTGACACCATCCAGGAGCACCCCCTCAACCTCTATCCCGAGCATGGGAAGCCCGGCGACGAACAGCCGCTGATCGCGGTACCGACGCAGGTCCGTGACCTGCTCTGGGCGGGCTACCAGAAGCCGGCGCTCATGATGCGGTTGCTGCGGAACGAGGTGCTTGGCAAGGAACGCTTTGATGCAGCCTTCCGCGAGTACGCGCGCGCGTGGGCCTTCAAGCATCCCACGCCCGCCGACTTCTTCCGCGTGATGCGCGACGTCTCGGGGATGGAGCTGGACTGGTTCTGGCGGGGGTGGATCTACACCACCGCCCGGCTCGACCAGGCGGTGGATTCGGTCGTTGTCTCGGACAGCGGCTCGGCGATACACCTGTCGAGTCGTGGGACCATGATCATGCCGGCCGAGCTGGCGATTACGTACCAGGACGGCACGGTGGTCCCGGTGGAGCTGCCCGTGGAGATGTGGAACCTGGGCTCGCAATTCACCTACCGTGTCGCGGGCAAACGCGTTCGCCGGGCCGAGATCGATCCGCACGCGGGGCTGCCGGACATTGACCGCAGCAACAACGCCCGAGAGTGATGGACAGTGTTCGCTATTCTCGCGCTCCGGGCCTCATCATCCGCACTGAGGTCTCAGGCGTACGTGTCTCGGTCAACGGCACAGACCTGCACGCCGGCCCGCATGCCCTGGGGATTCTCGACGTTTTCGGCCGCTTGCTCACCATCGAGGAGGCAGTCGAGCTGCTCAAGCCTCGGCTCACCGGGGCGCAGGACTGGATGGATTGCGTCTCTACGATGGATCAGCTCATCAGCGTCGGGGCCCTGATCGGAGACGGGGAGCCGGTCAGGACCTCGACCATTTCGCTGGATCATCACGTGGTCATGCTCAATGACCGGGTGCGGACCGAAGGGTTCATCGCGGCAGTTCAGGCCACGGTGAAACCGGGGGACGTGGTGCTCGACATAGGAACCGGGACCGGCGTCCTGGCCATCGCGGCAGCGAAAGCGGGTGCCGGGCAGGTCTACGCGATCGAAGCTGACAGCGTCGCCGAGACCGCCCGCGAGATGGTTCGCGCGAATGGGTTCACTCAGCGCATCTCGGTCCTGCAGAACTGGTCGACGCAGGTAACCATCGAGAAGCGTGCGGACGTGCTGGTGGCGGAGATCGTCGGCCACGAGCCGCTGGCCGAGAGCCTGCTGGAAGTCCTGCTGGACGCGCGCAAGCGGCTCCTGGTCCCGGGCGCCCGGATGATTCCCTCCGGTCTCAGGACCTACGCCTTGCCCGTTTCGATTGGGGGCGACCCCTTGGGAGGACGCATCGCGAGTGAAGCTGCCGCGGCGCGGTGGCGGGAATGGTACGACATGGATTTTCACGCCTTGGCACGGCAACGACACGAGATTGCCCCGTTCTTTGTGAGGCCGCGAGTCGCTCAAGGGTGGGAGCCGCTGTCAGACCCCGCGCTGCTCAGCAAGGTAGACCTGGCGTCGTTCACGGGCGCCGCGGTGGACGCTACCGCTTCGATCCAGGCCAGTGCGGCCGGGCGCATTGATGCCGTCGTGGAGTATTTCGAGCTCGATCTCGCTCGCGGCATCACGCTGACGAACGATCCGCGCCGCGCTCACGACGGCTGCAGCTGGAACGTGGCCGTGTGGACTGCTGGATGTCCGCTTGAGGTCGAGTCGGGCGATCCTCTCGACTTCGTCTATCGTTACCGCGTCGGTTCAGGTGGGTCGCTCGTTCAACTGAGCCGCGGTATCTGAGGCGTCATTTTTTCCCGGACACCACCTTCCAGGTCCCTTCCATCGCGCGCCTGAAGTAGAGCCACGGTAGTCCGAGCCGAGCCGGCAGCGTGTCCTTCCATTCGTACTTCTCTAGTATGTAGCTCGGCCGCGGAAACGCGATCTCCCGCAGCAAGCCGAGCCGGTCACTCCACGATGAAAGCCCGCGGATGTTCGCACCGACCTCATGCCGCCACGAGCGCGACCGGTCGAGGTAGGCGGCGGTTGGCTCATCGCCCGCTGCGGACTCCAGATTGTTGATGATGTGAGGGGGTATCGCGGTTCCAAGCAGGTCATGCGCATGTCGCAGCGCGTATGCGCATACGACTCCTGTTTTTCGTGACAGGGCAGTCGCGCTGAACCGTTTCCATTCCTCCGGTGCGAGCCGTCCCGCCAGCAGGTGCACGTCAAACAGCCAGATCAGCCGTTCTTCATTGCGATGGTGCATGGCTGGATGGACGCACGCGATGAGCAGCGCCTCCACGGGCCCCGCCGCTCGCGCGGCGGCCCCCAGCATCGGCGCCGGCACGCTGTAATTCGCGAGATCATCGTAGGAGAGCAGGTTCGCAAAGGCGGACTGGGTGCTGATCTCCCAATGGACATCGAACGCATGGTGGACACCGAGAGAATCTTCCCGCTGCGCCTCAAACTGCCGGAAGAGCAGCTCGTCACCACTGTATGCGGGCTCTACGTATCCGGTTGCCGCGAAAACGGCGCGCGCTGGGTCCACGTCAGCGCGGCGGATCAAAAGATCGGTGTCGTTGCGCGGGCGAAGTCCGGGCGCCGGATAGACGAGATAGGCGAGGGCGGTTCCTTTGAAGACGATCGGCCGGATGCCGGCCTCGTCGAGCAGGGTGAGAACGCGGGTGATTTCCTGTCGCCGGACCATCTCGCGGGCTGCGGCATCGCGGGCCGCGCGCTCCAGCGCCGCCGAGACCTCCACGGGCCAACCACTGTGCAGGTTGTGATGAACGAGGGGAATCAGGTCTTCCCGCTCGCAGTATTCGAGAAAGGCGGCGGGTGTCGCGCCGACCTCGCTCCATGCGGGGGCCTCGCCGCGGAGAATCCGGGCGACCGCCTCGGTCATCCCCGTCCGGGCGACGTCAGCACCGAGTAGCTGGATAGGTCCTCGAGTCCGCCGGTGATCACTCGGCCTTCGCACTCCAGCCACGCGTGGGCCTTGATGGTCCCACCCGGATTCCGTCCCGCCACGCCAATGCGCAGCGTGGGCCGGTAGCCACCGCGACGGAGCAGCGAGTCGGCGGTCAGGGCCTGGACAAGGCAGGTGTTCTTTCCCGGGACCCGCGACGAGAGCACGGCGATCGCCCAGGAAACCCGCTCGGGAAGGTCGGCCAGACCCTCCGAGGTTCCGGTTCTATCCCTCTCCACCAGCCGTTTCAGCGCCGAGAAGGGCATCAGTGCCAGTCCCACCCGCACCAGCGTCATCACGAACGCCGTGCGAACGAGCAGCCACTTGTCGGTCGCGGGCAGCCCAAAGAACTTCGCGAGCTTGCTCAGGCGTCCGCCCGGAGCTCGACCAGCCCCTTGGTCACCAGGTCCTCGAGCAGCGCAACGAGATCGCGTTCGCACTGGGCAACGTCCACCTCATACTCCGCCACCAGCGCATCCCGCACCGCGCCCACGGTCATCGGTTGCTTGATGAGCGTCCACACCCGGGCACCGACGTGATCCAGCCCATAGTAAATCCCGTCCTTCAGGTTCAGGATGATGAACTCTTCGCCGAACTCGCTGGACAGCAGCTCGCCGGCGGAAACGACGGTGGTGTGCGGGGCAATCACGGGAACGGGCATGGTATACTCAAATCTATGAGCGGGATATCGGGAGTGTGGAATACCGACGGCGCTCCGCTGTCGCCGGCCGTCCTCGAACGCATGGACGCCACGCTCGCCCACCGCGGTCCCGATGGCGGCGACCGGTGCATCGCGGGCGCGGTCGGCTTCGCGCACCGTCGCATGTGGATCACGCCCGAGGAGGTCGGCGAACGGCAGCCGCTCAACGAGCAGGGCCTCCTGCTGGCCTGGGATGGCCGGCTCGACAATCGTCCTGAGCTGATCTCGAAGCTGGGTCTGTCGTCATCCAGCACCGACGCGAGAGTGGTGCTCGCGGCCTACGCTCGCCTTGGCGACTCGTTCGTCGACCATCTCAGCGGGGATTTCGCCCTCGCGCTCTACGACTCGGCACGGGCCCGCCTCATCCTTGCGCGCGACGCCATCGGGATCCGGCCGCTCTACTACCACCGCGGCAAACGGTTCGTCGCGTTCGCTACCGAGATCAAGGCCCTCCTGGCGCATCCCGAGATTCGCGCCGCGCCCGATGACGAGGGATTGGCCGATTTCCTCCTGGTAGGGGCTCGACCCGTAGACCGGCAGGATGTCACGTGCTTTGCAGGGATTTCCGCAGTTGTCCCGGCGCATGTTGTCACCGTCACAACGGACGCCGCTGTTGCACGGCGCTACTGGGACTTCGATCCCTCGGCGGCCATTCGACTTAGCCGCTTCGAGGAGTACCGCGATGCGTTCGCGGAGCTCTTTGCCCAGGCGGTGGCACGACGCGTGCGATCTGCATACCCGGTCGCCGTCTCCACCAGCGGCGGGCTCGATTCATCGTCCATCTTTTGCCAGGCGCAGAAGCTACGAACGGGCTCCGTGCTTGGTTTCGCGTACCTCGGTGCCACGGGTTCGGACGCCGATGAGCGCGAGTATCTCGAGGAAATCGAGCGCGAATACGGCGTCTCCATCGGGCGCTTTCCAATGGAAGTGCACGCGGGTGCGCTAGCCGGGGTCGAGACGCAGGTGGGTGCCATCGAGGCGCCGTTTCTCGATTACCAGTGGGGCGTTACCTGCGAGCTGGACGCGCGCGCCGGGCGCGCGGGTGCGCGGGTGATGCTCTCGGGACACTGGGGTGACCAGGTGCTCTTCTCGCCGGCGTACCTGGTTGATCTCGTGAGTCGTTTCGCCTGGCGCAAGGCATGGAGCCACACGCGCGAGTACCTGCGGTGGTTCGGCAGGGAAGAAGTGGCTACGCTCCGCGGCCGCCTGCCGATGGAACTGCTCCGCCACCACGCGCCGGACGCGCTGGTCGGGCCGCTGAAGTGGGTGCGGCGGCGGCTCTTTGCCGATGCGCGTCCCCGCTCCTGGTATTCGGACCGGTTCCTCGCCGGCGGACTGAAGGATGCGGACCGGCCGGCGATGCTGGGAAGCGGGTTTCATTCGGCGCAGGCGCGCTCGCTGTACCTCGAAGCCCGGTCCAAGTACCATGTGCAGTGCATGGAGTGGAACAACAAGATCGCGGCGTCGCACGGGCTCGAGGCGGCGTTCCCATTCCTGGACCGCGACTTGCTCGCGTTCCTGATGGCGATCCCGGGCGAGGTCCAGAATCACGAAGGCGTCCCGCGCGCCATACTCAGGGAAGCGATGCGCGGCATCCTGCCGGAACGGGTGCGCGCGCGCCGCTGGAAGGCCGACTTCACCGAGGCCACGAACCACGGCGTGGCCCAGGACCTGGCGGCAATTCGCGCCCGCCTGGGGCCGGGTAGCCTGGGGGTGAGGATGGGCTACGTGGACGGCGGTCGCCTTCAGCCGGCGGTCGACCGGATGGCCGCCGGACTGGCGGGCAAAGAGGCCACCGATGGGTGGGACCTGGTTGACCTGCTTGGCTTGGAGGCATGGCTACGGGTATTTTTCAGTCGCTCCCAGATGGAGGTCAGATCATGAGTCCCAGGAAGTCTTTGGCGCATCCGAAACGTCCCTACCAGGCCCCTCGCCTCGTGGTGCACGGCGATCTGCGTGCACTCACCCTGGTAAAGAAGGGCAGCATGGCCGACGGTGCGCGCAAGCCTACCACGCGGGCGTCGGGCTCCAACTCCTGAGCCTGTACCGGCTCTACGGCCTCGGTCTTCAGAGTCCGCTTGCCCTCCCGTGCCCCCGTGCGTCGCGGGTATCAGTACCCACCGTCAGGCTCGTTCCCGCACCGCGCCGCCGCTTCGCCGGCGCGCTCCGCGGCACCCGTCTTCCCAACGCGCGCGACTGGTTCCGCTGCCGCCAGCTCGCGGACGGTACCATGTATCTCGGCTGGACCAACCTCTTCGATTTTCTGATTTCACCGGACGGCCGCCGCATCGAGTATCGGCGTCTCCGCAGGGCGTCGCGAGAGTCGTTCAGTACCTACCTGCTGAGCCAGGTCCTGTCATTTTCGCTCCTGGCACTCGGCCGTGAGCCGCTGCACGGGACGGTCGTGGTGGTCGATGGCGGCGCTGTTGCCTTCCTGGGCGACACCGGCTACGGCAAGTCCACGCTCGGCGCGGCGATGCTGGCGCGCGGGTTCCCCGTCCTGACCGATGATCTCGTCTCGCTCGCCCCGCGCGGCGGCGGCGGGTTCCTGGTCCACGCCGGCGTCCCCCGCATCAAGCTCTTTCCCGCGGTGTCGCGTGCGGTCCTGGGGGGGCGCGAGGGGACTCGCATGAACCCGGGAACGAGCAAGATGGTCCTGCCGCTCGACCAACACCGGGCAAGCCGTCGCGCTGCGCCATTGCGCGCGATCTACGTGCTCTCCGATCCCACGCTGCCCTCGGCCCGGATCGCGATCCGCCGGCTCGACCCTGCCGCCGCCATGATCGAAACCGTCCGGAACACGTTCAACACGATCGTCACCGGTCCCGAGCGGCTCGCCAACCAGTTCCGGCTTGCGAGCGCGGTCGCCGCCGCGGTGCCCGTGAAGCGGCTCGCGTACCCACGGCTGCTCGCGAAGCTCCCCTCGCTCTGCGACGCGATTGAGAAGGACCTCGCGTCATGAAGCTTGGCCGGTCGGGAGTGGTGATGGCCGCCATGAGCGCGGTGGTCGCGGGACTCGAGGCCGCTTGCCTGGCACTGGTGCCGCCCGTTCTCGCGGCCTTCCGCGCGGCGTCGGCCGAGACGCTCTGGAGAGGCGCGCTGCTGCTGGCAGGGGTCATCGTGTTGCGGGCGGGGGCGGGGTACGCGCTCGACATGCTCGGCGTGCGCCTTCACCTGCGAGTGTTGCTGTCGATCCGGGAGCGGCTGGCCCGCGGGTTCTACGCCGCCCGCTACCGGGACGTGGAGCACCTCGGCCCGGGTCGCATCGTCAACCTGTTCTCGGTGCAGGCCGAACGCGTCGCGTCGGCGCTCTCGGCGGTGGTCGCGCTGGGTGGGGCGCTGATGCTCGTCGCGGTATACCTCGTGATGATGGCGTCGCTGTCGTGGAGGCTGGGCCTGGGGGCGGTCCTGATTCTCTCGGCCGGTACGGTCATCGCGTGGATGGTCCGGCGGCGTGTCGCCGCGGCGGCCGTGGCGATGGTGCGCGCCGACGAGGACGCCAGCGCGGTCGTTTCAGACGACGCCGGCGGGCATGCGGTCGTCCGGGCGATGGGGACGCCGGCCGGCCGGCTGGACCTTCATCGTGCAGCCAACCGCGCGGTGCTCGATTCGACGCTCGCGCTGCACCGCTGGCGCCACGCCCTCCGGCCCCTCTCCGAGGTCGCGAACGCCCTGATACTCCTCGGCGCTCTCGGGGTCGCGCTCGCGGTTTCACCGGAACGACTCTTTGCCAGCTCCACGCTGATCCTCGCATTCGCGGTGGTGCTGGCCCGGTTCCAGGGCCAGCTCTCCGTGGTGTTCGATTCCCTGGCCGCGCTGGCGGAGCACCAAGGCGCGGCCTCTAGCGTCTTCTCCTTCATCTCCGAACCCGCCGCCGACGAACCGGCGCCCGCGGCCTCCCGGTCCCGCTCGGCGCGGCTCCAGGCGGAGGGTGTGTCGTTCTCCTACCGTCCCGGTGAACCGGTGCTCGACGAGGTGGATCTGCGGCTCGCCCGCGGCGAGATCGTGGCCGTGGTGGGGGAAAGTGGGGCGGGGAAGAGCACCCTGGCACACGTCCTCCTCCGGCTCCAGGCTCCGGATCGCGGGAGCGTCACCCTGGACGGCGACATCGGCGTGGTGTTCGAGGATGCCTTTGTCTTCGATGAGTCGGTTGAGTGGAACGTCACGCTGGGCCGGACGATTTCTGACGAGGATGTGCGCGATGCCCTGGAGGCTGCGGGGGCGGATTTCGTTGACGGACTCCCGGCGGGTCGCGCCTCCCGCGTGGGACCGCGCGGCGTGGCACTCTCAGCCGGCCAGCGCCAGCGGATCGCGCTGGCCCGGGCGCTGGCCGGCGGCCCGGCGATCCTGGTGCTCGACGAAGCGACCAGCGGTCTCGACGCGCAAACCGAGAGCCGGATACTCGAAACGCTCCAGGAAACCCGTGACCAGCGATTGGCGCTGATCATCGCCCACCGGCTCAGCACCGTCCTGGCGGCGGACCGCATCGTGGTCCTCTCCGGGGGCCGCGTGGTTGCCACCGGCATCCACGCCGACCTCCTTCAGACGAGCGACATCTATCGCCAGCTGGTTGAAACGCAGCTCGCTTTCGTGTAGGTCAAACCTCACAAACGCCTTCCTTTAGTCACCCTTGCCCGTCCTACAGGTAACGGGCATATTGGCCCCACACCTCCTTTTACACTGTGTGACCGGGGTCACAAAATGGCGTGGAGAGTCATCGACGCGGCGGGCGAGAAGTGGAATGTGCAGCCGGCCGCCCAGCGTACGGCCAACGCCCAGTTGTGGCAGCTTTTCCTGTCCTTCCGCGCTGTTGCGCCGGAGCGGCGGGTGTTCTGGGCCCCGTTCCCGATCGAATCGCTTTCCAAGTCTTCGCTTTTCGTCCAGGCCGAGCGCATCAGTGACGACAAGCTGCGCGAAGTGATCTCCCAGCACGTCAAGTGAACGGAACGACCACTCCCGCGTGTCGTTGGCCACCGTCCAGGATCTCCGCCGCATCGCCGAAGCCGTCGGCGAATTGCGGGATCGGCGCGTAACCGATGTGGTCATCCGGTCGGATTGCCGCCAGCTCCGCCTCACGCTGGACGATGGACAGACGCTTCTCGTCAGCGTGCTGCTCGACGAGACCGGCAAGCCACGCCTCGACGTGGACCTGCTCCGCCCGGCCGGCGATGAGGCCGCGCAGGGACAGCTGGAAGTGCGGTTCGACGGTGGGGAGTAGGTCCGGGCCAGCATAATGGCGGCCGATCTTCTTCGTGAGCGGTTGCGCTTCGTGGATTTCGAGCTCCGGAAACTGCAGAACGGCCGGTGCCGGGCACGCGTCGTCCTGGAATGGCATCCCGAGGAGCAGTTCATCGGGAGCGCGGAAGAGCTGGGATCGCAGGCGGGAGAGCTGCGGTGCGCCGCGCAGGCCGCGCTCGCCGCGATCGAACGGGCGGTGGAATCGCAGGTGAGTTTCGAGCTGCTGGGCGTGAAGGCCGTGCGAGCGTTTGATGCGACCGTGGTCATCGTGTCGCTGACCTCGCGCCAGGATTCCCGCCCGTCCCGGCTGGTCGGGTCGTTCATCACGGACGACCTGTCGGCGCGCGGTGCAGCTTTGGCGGTGATGAATGCGACGAATCGTGTGCTGGGAAACATTTTTGCCCGTACGGAGAAGCCGAACGGTGATAACCCTGCGTAAAGTCCTGGCGATGATGTCGGTCATGGTGCTGGCGGCGTGCGGCCGCGGCAGCCGGGACGTCGTTCGCGCACCCGAGCCGATAGCGGCCCGGGATACCATCACCATCGTCATCGGTCCCACGGATACGGCCGTGATCGTGTCGCTCAACGCCGAGCCGGAGACCGTGATCGCGGATTCCCTGGCCGTGCCCGCCGACACGTCGGCCGAGGATGCCGCCGACGAGGCGGCCCTCAGCGCGCTGGACGACGTCCAGCTCGAGAGCCTCGGCAAGGGCACCAGCCACGTGAACAGCACCATCGGGGTCGCGACGGTCAGTGGCGCCGAAGTAGCGGGCGAAGCCTCCGGCATGTTCGAGGCGCCGCGCGGCGGCACCGCCGGTGCCTCCGCCCCGACTTACGACATCGATGTAGAGACATTCGCCAGTCATGCACGGGTCCAGGCGTACGTCGACTATTTCCTCGGTCCCGCGCGTGACCGGTTCGCCATCTGGCTGGGCCGCATGGCCCGCTACGAGGGCATGGCGCGCGACCGGTTCCGCCAGGAAGGCATTCCAGAGGACATGGTCTACCTGGGACTGATCGAGAGTGGCTTCTCCACGGGCGCGGTATCGCGCGCCAAGGCCGTGGGCATGTGGCAGTTCATGACCGCCACGGGCCGCGGCTACGGGCTCACGGTGGACGCGTGGGTGGACGAGCGCCGCGATCCGTTCAAGGCCACGGACGCCGCCGCGCGCCACCTTGCGGATCTCAACGGGGAATTCGGTTCCTGGTACCTGGCGGCAGCTGCCTATAACGCCGGCGCGGGCCGCATCTCACGGGGCATCCGTCGTGTCTCGAAGGGCGATGTGTCGGTCGAGACGGACTCGATGTTCTTCCAGCTCTCCGGCACGCGGATTCTCAAGCGCGAGACGCGCGACTACGTGCCGAAGCTGATCGCGGCCGCGCTTATCGCCAAGGAACCGGGGCGCTACGGGTTCGACAGCCTGCCGAACCTCATGCCGCTCCAGTTCGACGAAGTCGTGATTGTGGAGCAGACCGGGCTCGACGTTGTCGCCCGCCTGGCGGACACGACGACCGCCGCGCTCCTCGAGCTGAACCCGCAGTTCTTTCGCGCCGTGACACCTCCCTCGCGCGCCGTCATCGTCCGCGTGCCCCTTGGCACCGGCACGGTGGTCGCCCAGCGCTGGGCGGAGCTGCCGGCGAAGGAACGGGTCACCGTCATCGATCACGTCATCGCTCGCGGGGAGACGATCTCCGTGATCGCCAAGCGCTACAAGGTGGACCAGGGCGTCATCCTGGCCGCCAATCCGCGCCTCAAGCCCCGTGCGCTCCGCGTCGGCACGAGGATCGTGATCCCCATCAGCCCGGTGGCCCACGTGACCGCGGCGGCCCCGGCGCGCACCGTCCGGACGCCCAAGCCCGCTCCCAGCGCCAAGGCCAGGTCGGTTGCCGCGGCGGCCAACAGCCGCTTTCACGTTGTGCGCTGGGGTGAATCGCTGTGGCAGATCGCCCAGCGTGATGGAGTGAAGGTGGCGGAGCTGCGCGAGTGGAACGACATCACGGATAGCGAGACGCTGAAGCCGGGAGTGCGCCTCGTGATCGCGCCGCCGCGCGGCGGCGCGCCCGAGACCGCTAGCGAATCAGTGCGATAGACCGACCTGCGGTTCGCTGGAGTAGCCCTTCAGCACCGCAGCCGCGTAGGTCCCCTTCACATCCCGCCCGCCGTCGATGATGTCCTGGAGGCGGCTCGGTCCCACGTTGTAGGCCAGCAGCGCCAGCCGCATGTTCGCGTACCGGTCATTCAGGTCAACCAGGTACCGGAACCCGATCCGCAGGTTGTGCTGGGGATCGTAGAGATCCTTTTCCGTGACCCGCGCATCGTAGTGGCGCGCCGTGGGCAGCTGCACCTGCGCCAGCCCGAACGCATTGGCCGAGCTCCTGGCTTGCGGGTTGAAGTTGCTCTCGACTTTCACCAGCCGGAACGCCAGCTCGGGATCGAGCCCCGCGCGAATCGCTTCGTCGTGAATCTGGGCGGCGAGGTCCGCCGGGATGCGATAGCGTGACGACGCTTCCATGATCGCGTTGGCCCGGTCCAGCTGGAGCGAGCGGATCTCCGTCTCGCCCATGGCCATGGCCAGCGAGTGGCGAAGGTCAGCGGCGTTGCCCACGCCCGCGGTGCCCGTATAGGGCAGGGGTCCGCCGGCCGAGCCGAAGATCCCGCCCACCGCTCCACAGAACAGCACGATCGCTCCGAGCAGGCTCAAGCCGCGGAGCATCAATCCCTGGGTCGACGTCTGTTTACTCATGTCGTCACTCCTTCTTCCATAGACCGCTGCTTCCGCCCGACTTCTCGATGAGTGCTACCGGTCCGATCACCATCCCACGGTCCGCTGCCTTCATCATGTCGTATACGGTCAGCAACGCGACGGCAACGGCCGTCAACGCTTCCATCTCTACGCCCGTCTTCCCGGTGGTGCGCGCGGTGGCGCGAATCCGTACACCTGGCAGTTTGGGGTCCAACTCGGCTTTCACTTCTATGGCATCGAGCGGAAGTGGATGGCAAAGCGGAATCAGCTCCGCCGTCCGTTTCGCGCCCATCGTCCCTGCCAGCTCCGCGGTCGACAGCACCGCCCCCTTCGGACCGCGATTCTCGCGCACCAGGTCGAACGCCTGGGCCGACATCGTGATCGATCCTTCCGCAACTGCGCGCCGGGCCGTTTCGGCTTTGCCGCCTACATCCACCATCTGTGCGCGGCCAGCTTCGTCGACATGGGTAAGCCTGCTCATACCAGGGTTCGCAGTTCCTGTGCCAATACGGCCAGCGACAGCTGCGGGTTCAAATTGCCCTGCGCGTCGAACCGCGCGGCTTCCACCTTACGCAAAGCTTCCGCGTAGCGTCGCAGGATGCGACGATCCTGGTGTGGCGCCTCCGCAACACGCGCCCGCAGCCTGACAGCCACCCCGTCGAGCATCGCGGTGAACTCCCCCCGGGCGGACCAGGGTGGCTGGGCCATCGCCGCCAGCGCCGATTTCACAGCGCCGCCCTTAAGGGCGTCGAGAAACCGATCAGCGGCCTTATCTGCCGCCTCTGCGCCATCTGTGGCTGCGAGCGCCCGGCCAATGCTCCCTTCGGCCAGCAGGGCCTGGCGCGAGCGAGTCGTCGCCGTACCCACGCCCCGCTGTTCCAGGAAACCGCCCACCTGGTCGTCGGTGAGCCGCTGAACCCGTATCGGCACCAGCCGCGACCGGACCGTCGGGAGCAGGGCCTGCGGATCGGCCGCGGTGAGCATCACGTACGTGTCGGACGGTGGTTCTTCCAGGAGCTTCAGCAGCGCGTTGGCCGCCTCGGGACTCGCCTCCTGGACTACGAGCCGTTCGGCGTCGCCGATGATGACGACCTTCTTTCGGGCCATGACCGGCGTGAGTGACACCCGGCGCTGGAGGAGCCGGATAGAAGCGATCGAATGGCTGAACGTCCCGTCGGGCCTGCCCCAGAGTGGCTGCGCCCGGCGCCCCTCCAGAGTCTCCCCCAGCAAGCTGTCCGCTTCGTCGATCTGCTTCGAGGGTTCGGTGGCCTTGGGGCGGGGGATCGGGACAAACCAGTGGAGATCGGGATGGGCGAGGTTGAGGGAGCGACGGCAGGCGGGACACTGGCCGCAAGGTCCGCTTCGCTGTCGGTCGTCGCAGAGGATCGTCTGGCCGAGCCACAGGGCCAATCGCTGCTTGCCGATCCCCTGGGGGCCGACCAGCAGGGACGCCTGGGGGAATCGATCGGCGGCAATCGACTGGTTCAGTCGCTCTCGAAGGGCCTCGTGGCCGACGATATCGTGTAGAGCCATCGCCACAAATCTAACTGTGCCGGTCGGCTACTGGTACCCTGTCTTAACGTAAGTGTTGTAATTGTAATATGTTAGCAAACTACAATGACTTGAACCTGACTCGATTATATCGCGATGATGTATTGTTGATGTACAACGAAGCGGGCTTCAGGCTATCGTGAGTGTGTGCTCACTGCGTCTAGTCTATCAGCGTTCAGGCTTAGGCCTCCCGTCGTGAATACCAGCGATTTCGCATAGCCTCGCGACATTCGGAAGTAGAGCGTGGTGGTGGGGTCGGCCTCGGTCGCGAATTCGTTGGATCCCTGGTAGAGCAAGACGGACCCGCCGCCATCATCGACCCTCATCATCAGTCGACCGGCGCGCTCGTAAACCTGGATCGCGGTGCCGGCCAGGTCGTAGGCCCCGACATACTTCTCGAAGTCGGAGGCAGCCAAGGGCAGGTCTTTGACCCTGGGCTCAACCATGCCGAGCACCATGCGCGCGATCTGGTCAGCTATGCGGCGAGGAACGGCTTGCTCCGAGTTGGCCAGGACTACGACGGTGACGTCGGCATCCGGATAGTAGGAGATCTGGCTGGCAAACCCCCTTACTGCGCCGCCATGTCCCACGAACCGGTGCTTCCCGAGCCGGCCCAGCGTGACACCGTATCCATAGCTCACGGTTGATCCGTCGGCGAGCTCGGCGGGCTCAATCATCTGTTTCCAGGAGAAGTTGTTGATCAGGCTACCGTCGGATAGGGCACGGGGCCACTTGAGGAGGTCGGCCGCGGTGGAGCAGAGTCCGGCGGCTGCATACATCTCGTCGTCGCCGATGGGGGTGGCCGGCACAATCATCGAATCGAGCGCGCGGTACCCGCGGGCGCGGTGCGGCCCATCAGGGGTGCAGTATTTCGAGTTGATCATGAGCGCCGGATCGAGCAGGTGGGTCCGGATGTAGTCCCCATAGCGCTCACCCGAGATTTTCTCGACGAGCAGGCCGAGCAGGTAGTAGCCGGCGTTGCTGTACGCGAACTTCTGCCCGGGCGCGAAATTGTAGGAACGGTTCGCGAACGCCACGAGGAACTGCTGGGGCGTCAGGTCGAGCGTGGACTGGTTGCGGCCCGCGAAATCGGGGACCGAGGCCCAGTCGGGAATACCCGACGTGTGGTTCAGGAGCTGCTGGATCGTGAACCGCTGGCGGGTGGCGTATTCCGGCAGGTGAACCCAGAACTCGTCCTTGAGCTTGATGCGACGCTTTTCCGCCAGCTGCATGATGGCGGCCGCGGTGAACTGCTTGGTGATGGAGGCGATGGGGTAGACGGTTTCCGGGGAGGCGGGCGTGCTGTCCATCAGGCGCGCGATGCCGTATCCGCGTGATACGAGAACGTCATTGCCGCGCGATACCGCGATGGACATGCCGGGTGTGAGCCAGTCGGCCAGCGCCTTGCGGGCCAGCGAGTCCACGCGGGTGTTCAGCTTCTTGTGCCGCGACTGCGCGCTCGCTGGTCCCGCCAGCACCAGCAACGCAACGGTCGCGCACAGGCTAAAACGGTGGATCATAGGCTCCTGAATCTACCCTTGACGCTCTCCCGGTGGTGCCTTACTCTCCCTGCCTCATGACCATTCTAGGCCAGCAGCATCACGTGCACCATCATCGTCCGGCCCCGGCTGGGACGAAGGTTGCCGTGCGCGCGTAAGCCGCAAGCCAGGACGGTGATCTTGTCTCCCCCGGGACCGAATGGGTCCGGGGGTTTTTGTTTACCTCTCCCCCTGCCCCTCTCCCTACGGGAGAGGGGAGAGTACGAAAACTGTTCACGGTTTCGAACCCAGTCCGGACATCGGGGCCTGGGTTCGAAAGGCAGGGTTCGAATGGAGGTCCCCCCTCTCCCGTAAGGGAGAGGGGCAAGGGGGTGAGGATAACACTCCAGGATGGAGAAGGAAAAACGATGTCACAGCCAATAACGCTCGCGTTACCGAAGGGCCGGATGTTCACCTCGCTCCTGTCCCAGCTCGCACAGGCGGGCCTGGTGGTCAAGGAGCACGAGCGTTCCTACCGGCCGAAGGCCAGCGATCCGCGCCTCGAGCTGAAGATCCTCAAGCCGCAGAACATCCCGGCGCTGGTCGAGCTCGGCCGGCACGACCTTGGCTTCACCGGCTTCGACTGGATTTCCGAGAGTGGCGGCCAGGTGGAGATACTGGATGACACGGAGCTGGAGCCCGTAGACATCGTGGCCGCGGCATCCCAGGGCTGGACCCCGCCGCCGTCCGGCGCGGCCCCGCTGGTCGTTGCTTCCGAATACGAGAACCTGACGCGGCGTTTCTTCGAGAAGAAGGGATGGGCGTTCCGTTTCGTCCGCTCGTACGGGGCCACGGAAGTCTTCCCGCCCGAGGACGCCGACATGATCGTCGACAATTCCGCGACGGGGCAGACGCTGCGCGAGAACAACCTGGTGATCGTCGAGAAGCTCATGTCCTCCTCGACGCGCTTCATCGGCTCCGCGGCGTCGCTGAAGCGTCCGGAGGTGAAGGAGTTTGCCGAGGATCTCGTGCTGCTCATGCGTGGTGTGCGCGCCGCCGCGAGTCGCGTCATACTGGAGATGAACGTCGCCAACGGCAACCTGGACCAGGTGATCAAGCTCCTGCCCGCGATGAAGAGTCCCACGGTCTCCCAGCTCGCCGACGGCTCGCACGTGCTGAAGGCCGCGGTGCCGCAGGCCGACGTCCCCCGCCTCGTGCCGCGGCTCAAGCAGCTGGGCGCGAGCGACATCCTCGAGTATCCGATCCGCAAGGTCATTCCATGAGCGTGGAGCAGCTGGTGCGGGAAGCCGTCCGCGCGCTGCCGCCGTACCGCGGCCTCACGAGCGCGCGACCCGCGGTCCTGCTGGACGGGAACGAGAACCCGCTGGGGGCATCGCCCAAGGTGCTCGCCCGGCTGGCTGAGCTGGGAGGCGGGCATCTTTCGCGGTACCCGGCGCCACAGGCCCTGCGCGAGCGGTGGGCGCGGGACCTCAAAGTCTCGGTCGACCAGGTGCTCCTGACGTCCGGTTCTGGTCCCGCCATCGCGCTGGCCGCCGAGCTCGTGCTGAACCGCGGTGACAGCTGCGTCGTGGCGGCACCGTCCTTCGAGCTCTACGCGTGGGCGGCCGAGCGGCGGGAAGCGAGAGTCGTCACCGTCCCGGTGGACGCGGCGAATGGATTCGCGTTTCCCACCGCGGGATTCCGGACGGCGGTCGAGGACGCCGGCGTGCCGCCGCGACTGGTGGTGCTCGGCAATCCCGACAACCCGACGGGCGCCGCCCCGGCGCTGGAATTCCTCGAGCGGCTGGCGCGGGATCACCGGCGGACCCTGTTCCTGGTGGACGAGGCCTACGCCGAGTTCTTCGGGGTGAGTGCCATCCGCATCGCGGTGAAGCTGCCGAACGTCCTCGTGAGCCGGACCTTCTCGAAGGCGCTGGGACTGGCGGGCGAGCGGATCGGCGGGCTGATCGGCAGCGCCCCGCTGATCGAGCTGCTCGCCAGGATTAATGTCCCCTATCCAATCACGGCAACTGCCGCGGAGCTCGGCCTCGCAGCCCTCGACGACAGCGCGCACGTGACCGCGACCGTGAAGCAGTCACGTCGCGCCGTGCGCCGCCTGGCGGCCGGTCTCGACGACCTGGACCTGAAGAACCTCCCGACGCGCGCCAACTTCGTCCTGCTCGACCTGGGCGACACGGAGCGCGCCGGCCGCGTCACGCAGGCGCTCGCGCGGCGCGGCATCGCGATCCGGAACCGCAGCCACCTGGCCGGCATGGGCGGATGGGTGCGGATCAGCGCCGGGACCGACCGGGAGGTCGAACGCTTCCTGGACGAGATGCGCCTGCTGACGGCGGATGCGCCGGACGCGATCCTCTTCGACATGGATGGCGTGCTGGTGGACGTACGCGAGTCCTACGACGAAACCATCGTGCGGACAGTCCGCAGCTTCCTGCCGCCGGGGAAGAACCCCGGCCGCGAGAGCATCCTGGCGGTGAAAGAGCGTACCGACGCCAACGACGACCACGACGCGACCTGCATCGCCCTGGCGAAGCTGGGCGTGAAGGCCGACCGCAAGGAGGTCGAGCGCCGGTTCCAGGAGATCTACCTCGGCACGCGGAAGACACCGGGACTCTGTCGCAAAGAGCAGTGGCTCTTTCCGCTCAAGACGCTCGAGAAGCTGGCGAAGCAGTTTCCGCTGGGCATCGTGACAGGCCGGACGCGCGAGGAAGCACGCATGGCACTGAAGGCCGGAAAAGCCGCTCGCTTCTTCAAGGCGGTGATCACCACCGATGACGTGAAGAAGAAGAAACCCGAGCCCGACGCGGTGAGAGCAGCCCTGCGGAAGCTCGGCGCAAAGGCGGCATGGATGGTGGGTGACGGGCCGGCGGACCTGCTGGCCGCGAAGCGCGCCGGCATCCGGTCCGTGGCCGTGCGCGGCCCGGACGCCGGTGACCGGCGCGAGGCGGTGCTCCGCGAGGGCCAGCCCATCGCGATCATCGGCCGTGCCGAGGAGATCGCTTCGGTGTTCGCCGAGCGTGATGCCGTCAACGAGGGGAGCGAGTCATGAGTCCGAAGCGGAAGGGGTCACCCGCGAAGCCTTTGGGGCGGCGAGCGTCGGTATCGCGCAAGACCGGCGAAACGACCATCAGGCTCGAGCTGAACGTGGATGGCAGCGGTGCCACGAAGATCGAGACGCCGATTCCGTTCTTCAGCCACATGCTGGACGCGTTCTGCCGATTCGCCAACCTGGATCTCACGCTGGAGGCGAAAGGCGATGTCCAGGTCGACCAGCATCACACGGTCGAAGATGTGGGTCTCGCGCTGGGGCAGGCGCTGCGCGAAGCGCTGGGCGAGCGGCGCGGCATCCGCCGGGCCGCCAGTGCGTCGGTCCCGATGGATGACGCGCTGGGTTTCTGCGCGGTGGACCTGTCGGGCCGTCCCTACTGCGTCTTCGACGCGCGGTTCGCGAAGGACCGGCAGGGCGATCTCGATCTCGACCTGCTCCCGGAGTTCTTCAAGTCGCTGGCGAACGCGAGCAAGGCCAACTGGCACGTGCGGGTCCAGTACGGAGAGAACGAACACCACAAGATCGAGGCGCTCTTCAAGAGCGCCGGTGCGGCGCTTGGGCTCGCGGTTTCCCGTGACCCCGCCCGCGGCGGCTCGATACCGAGCACAAAAGGCGTGCTGGAGTGAAGTCGTTCGAAGTCGCGGTGATCGACTATGGCGCGGGCAACCTGGGCAATGCCCGCCGCGCGATGGAAGAGCTCGGCCTTCCGCAGAAGCTGGTGCGTGCGCCCGCGGACCTGCCGGCGGAAGGCCCCATCCTGCTTCCCGGCGTGGGGAACTACGGCGCCGCGATGAACACCATCAACACGTCGGGTGTCGCGGACAGCATCCGCGCCGCTGCCGCTTCCGGGCGCCGAGTCGTGGGAGTCTGTCTCGGCCTCCAGATGTTGTTCGGCTGGTCCGAGGAAGCTCCGGGGGTCCAGGGGATCGGGATCCTCGGGGGTCATGTGCGCAGGCTGAACGTGGACGACCTCCCGCTTCCGCACCTGGGCTGGTGTCCGGTGGGGAAGACCCGCACCCCGCTCTATTTCGCCCACAGCTTCGTGGTGGAGCCCGAGGATCCGACGGTGGTCAAGGAAACAGCCGAGTGGGGCGAGCGTTTTCCCGCGATTGTCTCCAGCGGTGCGGTCATGGGGTTCCAGTTTCACCCCGAGCGGTCGGGTAATCCCGGCCTGGAGCTGCTCTCGCGCTCGCTCAACGGCCAGGACCTCCGCATATGAGCTGGCCCCGCATCATCGTCTGCCTCGACGTGGCGAACGGCCGCGTGGTGAAGGGCGTGAAGTTCAAGGACCTGAAGGACCAGGGCGACCTCGTAGATCTCGCGCTCCGTTACGCGGACCAGGGCGCGGATGAGATCGCCTTCCTGGACATCGAGGCCTCGGCCGAGGCGGGCAAGCCGCGCGGCACCCGGCTCGACTGGGTGGAGCGTGTGGCGCGGAAGCTCTTCGTTCCGTTCTCCGTCGGTGGTGGCGTGAAGAGCTGGGAGGATGCGTCGCGACTGCTCGACTCGGGCGCGGACCGGATCAGCGTGGGATCCGCGGCGGTGACGCGGCCCGAAGTCCTCGGCGAGATCGCCGAGCGGGCGGGCGCGCAGGCCGTCATCGTTTCGCTGGATGTGCGCCACTCGACCTTCGAGCGCTGTCACCTGACGCGACGCGGGGGCCGGGAAGACACCGCGATCGATGCCCTCGAGTTCGCGAAGAAGGTCGCGGGCTTCGGGGCGGGGGAGATCCTGCTGAACGTGATCGATTCCGACGGAACGCGTGACGGGTTCGACATCACCTTCACGCGGGCGATCGCATCCGCGGTCACGATCCCGGTCATCGCGTCCGGCGGCGCCGGGCGGCCGGAGCATTTCGTGGACGTGATCCGCGAGGGACGCGCATCCGCCGCGCTGGGGGCGGGGATGTTTCATGACGGGAGTTACACGGTGGGTGATGTGAAGAAGGTCCTCCAGGCGAATGGCGTCCAGGTGCGCCCATGCTGATACCGAGCATCGACCTGATCGACGGCAAGGCGGTCCAGCTCCGTCGCGGCAAGGAGCTCGTGATCACGTCGGAGAAAGATCCGCGCGACCTGGCCCGGGAGTTCGGCCGCGTGGGCGAGATCGCGGTGATCGACCTCGACGCGGCGATGGGCAAGGGAGACAACCTCCCGCTGGTCGAAGAGCTGTGCGCCATCGCGCCCTGCCGGGTGGGGGGCGGGATCCGGGACCTGGAGCGCGCCCAGCGGCTCCTGCGCGCCGGCGCCCGCAAGATCATCATCGGGACGAAGGCCGAGCCCGAGTTTCTCTCGCAGTTCCCGAAGGCCCGCGTGATGGCGGCGGTGGACGCGGAGCGCGGGCAGGTGGTGGACCAGGGATGGACCGCGTACACGGGCGAGTCGCCGATCGACCGGGCGAAGCGGCTCGCGCCCTACGTGTCGGGATTCCTCTACACGCTGGTGGACCTCGAGGGATCGGAGAAGGGGATCGACCTCACGCGCATTCGTGAAATGGCGGAGGCCACCCAGGTGCCCATCACGGCAGCCGGTGGCATCAAGTCACTCGACGAGATCGTGACCCTCGACCGCCTTGGCATCGATGCGCAGGTGGGGATGTCGCTCTACAAGGGGCGGTTCACCCCGGGCGACTGCCTCGTGGCCGTCACGGGTTTCGAATCGAACGGCGGCGTCATTCCCACGATCGTGCAGGATGTGCGGGACGGGCGGGTCCTCATGTTCTCGCGGTCTACGCCGGAAACGCTGCGCGAGGCCATCCAGGAAGGTGCCACCATCCTCTTCTCCCGCCGGCGGGGCCGGTGGAAGAAGGGCGAGGAATCCGGGAATACGCAAAAACTCGTGCGGGTCGAAGTGGACTGCGACCGCGACACGCTCCTCTTCCTGGTCGAGCCTTCGGGTCCTTCCTGCCACAAGCTCACGGAGTCCTGTTTCGGAGATCGGCCGTTCAGCCTCGAGCGCCTGGAACAGGTCATCGCGCAACGCGATGCTGCCGGCACGGGCACGAGCTATACGAAGAAGCTCCTGGGCGACGCGGCCCTCCGAAGGGAGAAGCTGCTGGAGGAGGCCGAGGAGCTGGCGGTATCGCCGACCCGGGAAAACGCCCGGTGGGAAGCGGGCGACCTCTTCTATCATGCCCTGGTGGAGATGCGGGCCAAGGGCGTCACGCTGGACGAAGTCATCGCCGAGCTGGAGTCCCGCCACTCGCGCTAAGTCGGAGGCGATTGGCGAGAAAATTGCGTCAGTACCGGTGTGGCGGCCGCACCTCAGGCGGCCGGATTCGACCGGGGGTTGTGTGGCGATCTCGCTGAAGCCCAAGCATCTCAAGCGCTATTCTGACATTGCCAGGCTGATCTTCAAGTACGGCCGCGCTGGACTGGATGCCGACGTCCAGCTCGACGTCGTGCCGGGCGGCGAACCCGCCCCGGTCAGCCAGGATACGGAAGATCTGGCGAAGGCGTTCGCAGACGACCTCGAAGCGCTCGGGCCCACCTACATCAAGATTGGCCAGCTCCTGTCCACCCGTGCCGACTTCCTGCCGGCCCCGTACATCGAGGCCCTGACCCGTCTCCAGGACAACGTCGAGCCGTTCGCCTTTGAAGAGGTCGAGAAGATTATCACGGCCGAGCTCGGCGTGCGTCTCTCCAAGGCCTTCGCCGAGTTCGATGGCGTTCCCATGGCGGCCGCGTCACTGGGCCAAGTGCACCGGGCGACGCTGCGTGACGGGCGCCTGGTAGCGGTCAAGGTCCAGCGCCCGGACATCCGCGAGAAGATCGTGGACGACCTCGAGTCGATGCGGGAAATCGCGCTGTTCGTGGACGAGCATACCGAGGTGGGCCGGCGGTACGGCTTCGCCGCAATGCTGGAAGAGTTCAAGAAGATGCTGCTCCGGGAGCTGGACTACCTCCAGGAGGCACGCAACCTCGTTGCCCTGGGCCGCAATCTTGATGGATTCGAGAAGATCGTGGTCCCGCAGCCGGTGATGGATTACACCACGTCCCGCGTGCTGACGATGGACTTCGTGCCCGGGAAGAAGATCACGGACGTGAGCCCGGTGGCACGGACGGAGCTGGACGGCTCCGACCTGGCCCGGGAGCTGTTCGACGCCTACCTGAAGCAGATCATCGTGGACGGCTTCGTCCATGCGGACCCGCATCCCGGCAACGTATTCCTGACGGACGACGGCCGGATCGCGCTCATCGACCTCGGGACCGTGACCCACATCTCGCCCCAGATGCAGGAGCGGCTGCTGCAGCTCCTCCTGGCTGTCAGTGAAGGAAAGGGTGACGAGGCGGCCGAGATCGCGATCGCTATCGGGGAAAAGCGGCCGCATTTCGATGAGGCCAAGGTGCGCCGGGATATCGGCGAGCTGGTGGCGCAGAACCGCGATGTAACCGTGAAGGAGATCCAGGTGGGGCGGGCGGTGCTGGCGGTCGCGAAGGCCTCGGGTGACGGCGGGCTCCGAGTTCCGCCCGAGCTCACGATTCTCGGCAAGGCGCTGCTCAGTCTCGACCAGATCGGCCGCATCCTCGATCCTGATTTCGATCCCCAGGCGGCCATCCGGCACAGGGCGGCGCTGCTGACGACGCAGAAGATGAAGGAAGCGCTGTCACCCGGGAGCCTGCTGGAGACGACGATCGAGCTGAAGGACTTCATCCAGCGGCTGCCGGGGCGGGTGAACAAGATCCTGGACCTGGCCGCGAACAACTCGCTTCAGGTCAAGGTGGATTCGATCGACGAAGCGCAGCTGATGGAAGGCTTCCAGAAAGTGGCGAACCGGATCGCGACCGGGCTGGTGCTGGCTTCGCTGATCGTCGGAGCGGCCCTGATGATGCGGGTCGAGACCCGCTTTACGATCCTGGGTTACCCGGGGCTGGCCATTCTCTGTTTCGTGGCGGCTGGTGCGGGAGGGGTGGCGCTCATTGCGAACATCCTGCTGCACGACCGGCGGGCAAGAAAGGTCCCGCGCTAGCGGCCTCGCCAGACCTTCCAGCGATCCACGACGTTCTCACCCTGCACGACGACGTACTCGTCAAACTGGGCCACCGTTAAGCACGAGTGGTTTGGTACCACGCGGAGCCGGGTGCCCACGGGGAGCGGGGCGCTGATGACACCGTGCTCCTGGCTCAGCGATACCAGCCGTTCGGGCCGCAGGGTGCGGGCGTCGTAGTCGGCGAAGATCTCGCCCATGCTCTTCCTGGGCGCGAGCTCGGAGCCGGCGTCCTTGGACATGGAGAGAGCGCCGGCGTCCACGACCGCGTGGTTGGTCGCGCGCTGGGTGGAGACGACACTGGTCACGACGCTGACCGCGACATCCCGCAGCTCGCATGATCCCAGCGCCACCTGCGTGTAATCGTAGAAGACGTAGTTGCCGGGGCGCGCCTCGGTGATGCCGTCGAGATTCTCGACGACGGACATCGCGGGTGTCGAGCCCACGCTGATGGCGGGGATGCCAATGCCGGCGCGTTCCATGCGTGCTGCAACCTCCAGCATCACGCCGCGCTCCTGCTCGGCGATGCGGAGGATCTCCTGCCGGGTGGCGCCGTGATAGGAGTGGCCCGAGTGGGTGAGGATCCCGTCGAAGCGCAGCTTCTTCGAGTCCACCAGCCGCCGGGCCAGATCGATCGTGCTCGCGGACTGCGGGTCGGCACCGGCGCGGTGGTACCCGCAATCGATCTTGAGCCACACGTGGAAGCGCTCGCCGGACTTCTCCAGCGCGGTGACGGCCTCGGGCGAATCCACCACGAGGCGCAGCGTGATCCGGTCCGCAAGCTTCGCGGCCTCGGGGATGCGGTTGAGGATGACCGGGAAGGCCCAGGTGATGTCGTCGAAGCCGTGCCGGGCGAAGACGCCGGCCTCGTACAGCGTTGAGACGGTGAGCCCCTCGGCCCCGTGCGCGCGCTGGCGCTTCGCGATTTCGACGCACTTGTGGGTCTTCGCGTGCGGGCGGAGCGTGACGCCCAGCGTCTTCGCGCGCGCGGCCATTCGCGCGAGGTTCGCTTCCATCACGTCGAGATCGAGTACGAGCGCCGGTGTGGCCAGGTCGGCGATGGTCTCCCCGCGCGGCGCCCGCGCCGGCTTCTTCCCTGTCTTCTTTTTCGCTGCCGCCGGGCTCATCGTGCGATGGTCGCCGCCAGCTCGTCGGCGATGCGCTTCGCGCCGTAGAGGTCGCGCAGGGCCGCGAGAATGGCCTGCGAGTGCACCGAGACCGCGCGGTTGGATTCCGTGTCGTAGATGAAGGAGCCCGGCAGGCTCTCGATGTTGCCGTCGAAGATCAGTCCGACCACGCGGCCCTGGCGGTCGATCATCGGGCTGCCGGAATTGCCGCCGATGATGTCGTTGGTCGTGACCATGTTGAGGGGTGTTTTCAGGTCGAACGCCGCCGGCGGCGACAGCCACCGCTTCGGCAGCGCCCAGTCAGCGTTGCCGGGATTCGAGTAGTGGCGGTCGTACATGCCGTAGAACGTGGTGAACCACGGCGCCCGGGTGCCGTTGTAGTTGTAGCCCTGCACCGTGCCATCGGCGATGCGCAGCGTGAACGTGGCGTCCGGCGCGATGCTGGTGCCGTACGCGTCGAAGAGCGCACGGGCCAGCTTGCTGGTGCGGATCTCCTCCTGCGCCGTCAGTTGCTGGTACTGCTGGGCCGCCTGCTGGAAGCGCGGCAGCGCCGGCCGCACGACCTGGATCGCGAGGTCGGTGCTGCTGTTGAGCGACGCGGGATTGGCGAGCATCGCCGCCCGCTTCGCCGAATCAGGGATGCCGGACCCGGCGATGATGCCGCGGGCGGCCTCGATCGGGGTGCGGCCGGCCAGCGTGCGCGAGACCCAGGTGTCCTCCGCGCCGAGCATTTTCCGGGCGTCTTCGAGCTGCGCGGCGAGAACCATGGCGTCGAGCTCGGGGTCGATCTTTTCCGTGAGGAGCTCGTTGGCGAACTGCTTGATGATGGAATCGGGCACCCGGCCGACCGCGCCCCCGATCTGGACCATGCCGAACGCCACCGCGAGTGTCTTGGAGCGCGTGAGCCCACCCTGCTGGAGGGAATTCAGCGTCGGCGCGATGCGGCGGATCTGGCTGCGCAAGTCCGCGATCTCGGTCCACAGTGACCCGTACTTCGCCGCCAGCTCCGGCTTCGCCGAAATGGTCTTCTTGAAGTCACGCTCGAACGCCAGCTTGCGGTTAAAGAGCGCGGGGGTGTGGAGGCCTTCCAGCTCGCCGCGATAGGCCTTGAGGGAATTCGTGATGCCGAAGTAGTCGGTGATGATCCCGGCCTTCTTCTCCGGGTGCGCCTTCATGTACGCCTCCATCACCCGTGCGCGGCTGTCGAGCATCGAGATCGTGGAGGGGAACTGCACGTCGCGCTTGTACTCTAGCTGGGCGACGGTCTCCAGGCGGGACGTCGAGCCCGGGTTGCCGATCACGAAGACGGGATCGCCTTCCTTCGCCCCGGCCGGCGACCAGGGGAGGAAGTTCTCCGTCTTCAGCGGCTGCCCGTTTTCGTAGACCCGGAAGAACGAGACGTCGAGGTCGTAGCGGGGATACGTAAAGTTGTCGGGGTCGCCGCCGAAGAAGGCCACGCTCACTTCCGGCTCGAAGACGAGCCGGATATCCGTGTAACGCTTGTAGCAGTAGAGCGAATACTTGCCGCCGTGATACAAGGACGTCGCCTCGCACTTCAGCTTCGTCTCGGCGCTCACCCGTCCTTCGATCTCCGCGATCTTCTCGTCCCGTGCCTCGATCTGCTCCTCTTCCGAGCCGGTGGCGGGGAGGCTGGCGATCTCCTGCGTGACGTCACGGATCTCGACCATCTGGTCCACGTAGACGTCGGGACCGGCTTTCCGCTCGTCCTCCTGCTTCGCCGCGTAGAACCCGTTGTTGAGCAGGTCTTCCCCCGGCTTGGTGACTTCATCCGAGGCTTCGCGCGCGCAGTGGTGATTGGACATCACCAGCCCGTTGGGCGAGACGAACGACGCCGTGCAGTTCGGGAGGCGCAGCGCCGAGAGGCGGGCGCGCTTGAGCCACGCTTCAGTCGGCGTGAACCCGTAGGCTTCCTGGAAATACGACAGGGGTGCGTTTTCGAACGTCCACATCCGGCCGGTGTCGAAGCGGCCGGGCTTCACGCTGTCGGCCACAGATGTCGCAGAGGTCGCAGAAGCGGTCGCAGAGGCTGGTGCCGGAGGCTGAGCCTGGGGCCGCGTTGCGGGGGCCGGCTGTGTTGCTGGCTGTTGAGGTGCAGTCGTCGCGACCGGTGTGGGGGTTCCCGAAGCGCAAGCAACCGCGACCAGCATCGCTGGCAGCGAGAGAAGGGCGGCAAGACGGGCGTTCATGGACATCCTCGTCGGGTGGGGCGGTAAGGAGAACTGCGCCAGGGACGGAATGTAGCAGGGTGACGCGAGTGCGTTACCTTGTGGCCTTCACCTAGACGCCTGGACGCCAAAGACGCCGAGACGGTCTAGCCCAACGAGGTGACGGTGCCCTCAGTAAGCAGAAATGCAGTTGATCTATCGCTCGAGCCCACTGCAGAGGAGATGCAAGAGCACACGAGACTCTTTTAGTTCGCCTTGTCCTTTGTCGCCTTGGCCGAAAGAACTCCGCGCGGGGGTTACGGGGTCCCACGGCCGCTGTTGGTCCAAATCGCCACAGCGCCACAGTCTCCTGCGCCGAACATGGACGGAGTCGTGGCCGGACCGCTGTAGACTTCAATAGCGACGATTTCTTTGACAGGAACCTCGTCGAGTTCCACAAGGCTCCGCCGCCCGTCCAGCCATACATCCATCTCGCAATGAGTCATTAGCAACCGACCCGACACACCCGACGCTCTGGGTCGATTGCTCTGCGCGGTGCAATCGAAAGGCGCACCTTTCATCCAACGCCCGTTCCCCCTGTCATTGCAACCAGTGATGACCTTCACCGAGCGCTCCAGTAGCCGGCTGGGCTTGGAGGCTGCGGCACTGGCAATGTCCTCCGGCGTCATGAAGAACCCTTGAAGCAAACCACGCCGGTGATAGAACCCTTCCAAGTGGGGATAACGCGCTTTTTCTTCGGCTTCAATGGCAATGCGGTCCAGCTTCGTCGCCGCCGCCCGCAATTTGACGGTCCCCATATCTACGAGAGATGCGGCGGCGGAGTTAGGTACGACCACGCGGATGGGCACGTAACCTATCCGGCGGATCACCAGGATTGTGTCGGTGATAGTCGGCCGATTGATCCGAAACCGGCCGTCCGACTTGCTGAAATTGTCACCGACCTGTCCTTCAAAGTAGACAAAGGACCGTTCAAGGACCTTGCCTGATAGCGAATCCTCCACACGTCCCGTCACGACCTGAGCCTGTGCTCGCGGAGCTCCTTTGACGGTAGCGAGAACGAGTACCCAAAGGCATGAAAGCCGCATGATGGAGAATCGCGCTCATCCCGGAAATGTCAATGAGCGCTCGTTGCCATTCTCCCCAACCCCATCGCGTGATGCCACAGGCGCTATTCCCGACCCAGGAGGTGCGAGACAGCCGAATCCGTTGGGGCCCCGACTAGGACTCCTGTCCGAGAGTAGAAGGCAGGGGTGCCCTTGATGCCAACTACTTGAGCCAACGCTATGTCATCCCTAAGGCGCTGGGTTGTTGCGGGGTGATTGAGACAGACCTCAAAATTCTCAAGATCTGGAACGCCGACAGCTCGTGCTGCGGCTATCCAATTCCGATCGGTCTTCCAATTCTCGTTCTTGTAGAAGTAGCTGTGGATTGATCTGAATTTTCCTTGACCTTCAGCGCAAATTGCCGCTCGCGCTGCTCCCTCGGCAGCAGGATGGTTCGCAAGGGGATAGTGACGATACACAATGCCAAGCTCAGGAACTCGGCTCATTAGCGCGCGCAATGTGTCATGCGCTCTCTTGCAGAACGGGCACTCGTAGTCCCCAAACTCAACGAGTTTGACTACTCCCGACCCTGAGTCCAGGCGGCTTGCGATGTCCTGAAGAGCCGGCCAAGTCTTGGCCAACGCGCGTTGCGCTTGCCAGGAATCGATCCCTGATCGAATTGCCGAGCCCGGCCGAATCGCACCGGCGGCAGCGAGGGCGAGTACGAAGATCGTCACCAGATTGAGCAGCCAATCAAAGTATTTGCGCATTGGGGTACCCTCAGGCCGAAGACACTGAGTCTTCGGCCTTACTCGTAGAAGGTTTCAGTGATGGCCACGCCATTTCCGTCGCTGAGGCAAACATTCGGCTTCATGCCGTCTAACGCCGCCGGGGCGATGGAAATGCCCCAACGCGGCTCAATTCCCGCATTCACACATGTAAGTGAGATTGTAAGGGCAAGAAGGCTCATAATCGCAGTACAGGGGAAACAGGGTACATTGGCTCTGGCAGTAGTATTCGCAATCCCAACACTCCGCAAAGCAGCCCATGCAGTCTTTCTTTGCTTCTACTCGGCTTGTCCCTGCAAGGCTTAGGGCAGCAGCTATCAGGGCGAGTTTTAGTGCGCGCATAGATTCCTCCGTATCAAGGGCAAAGCCGTGTGTGGAAATCGTTCCGCTAGCTCGCCAGACGACGTGGCGAGCGGATGTTGTTCCTGTCTCCTCTCCATGTTTGGGTCGCACTGTGTGCGATTGACGGACCGCGCAACGACCCTTCTCTTCGCGCGCCATGTTAGTCATGCATTTCTAGAACTGAAAGTCGGCTGCGCGGCTGTCGGGCGCTTAGACGTCAGTCATTCAGGCGACAAGATCGAGGTCCGGACTTAAGCCTCGCCTCTCGCGCGATGGATCAAGACGGAGAGGATCTTGATGGTGAGTTGAACCTTGTCGTGAACTTCGAGTTTCCTGTAAAGGCGTTCTAGGTGTGTATGCACCGTATGCGAGGAGATGCCGAGTAATGCCGCGGTCTGAGCCTTCGACTTGCCATCGAAGAGGGCCGCACAGATCTGGGACTCTCGTAAAGAGAGTCCGAGGGTTTGCGTGATCAGAATCCACTCGTCTGGAGTGAGGACAACGGGCAGGACGTGTTGGCTATCCTGGTCGCCCGCGCGATGAGGGTGTTGACTCACTACGACCGTTCCGGCCGCAGCTCGAGAGTCTTGCGGAAATGGACGCGCGCGCTGGCCACACTACCCCCTTGCTACCAGGGCGCTGGTGGTTGAATCCAACGTGCAGGTCGAGAATCGCCTGCGCAATGATTCCTCTTCCGAGGACAGGTGGTGAGCGGTCACTGTCGTCAAAGCCAATTCGGTCTTGGAGAGTCTCACGTGGGCAATTCATGAGCAACGCATCGTACGATCGTTCACTCGAACCTGATGCAACCGAAATGCGCCGGCTGGTCCAGGGCGCGCTCGAGCGGATCGTCCATCACATCGAGACCCTTCCACAGCAGAAGGCGGCCGACGTGGAGGGCGCCCTCGAGCTCGCACGCTCGGTTCGCGAGCCGATGCCGGAGCAGGGGACCTCGTACGACCAGCTCCTGGACCTCATCTTCGACCGCCTCGCGCCCAAGAGCTTCAATACGGCCGGCCCTGGCTACCTGGCCTACATCCCTGGCGGCGGTCTCTTCGAGTCAGCGCTGGCCGATTTCATTGGCGAGACGGTCAACCGCTACGTAGGCGTCTGGCTAGCGGCTCCCGGGCTCGCGCAGATCGAGGCCAACGTGGTCCGCTGGCTGTGCGAGATCGTGAAATATCCCGACGGCGCGTCCGGCTTTCTCACCAGTGGCGGCTCACTGGCCAATTTCGGCGCGATCGTGACCGCGCGACGCGCGCTCCTTCCTGAGAATTTCCTCGCCGGCACGCTGTATACCACCGACCAGGTCCATCACTCCGTGCAGAAGGCGGCGATGCTCGCCGGGTTTCCGGCGTCCGCGGTCCGCCTCGTGCCGGTCGACAGCGAGTACCGGATGCGCCCCGACGAGCTTGAGAAACTGGTCGAGCAGGATCGGAAGGCGGGGAAGACTCCATTCTTCGTGATCGGGAATGCGGGCACCACGAACACCGGGGCCGTGGACGATCTGTCAGCGCTGGCCGACATCTCCAGCCGGCAGAAACTCTGGCTTCACGTGGATGGTGCCTACGGAGGGTTCTTCATGCTGACCGAGCGCGGCCGCGCGGTGCTCCGCGGCATCGAGCGCTCCGACTCGGTCACGCTCGATCCCCACAAGGGGATGTTCCTTCCGTACGGCACGGGATCACTGCTGGTGCGGGACGGCGCAGCACTCGAGCGCGCCCACCACGCGGAAGCGGACTACCTCCCCACGTTGCCCGATGCGCCCGACATGGTGGATTTCAGCAAGGTGTCCCCGGAGCTGTCCCGTCCCTTCCGCGGCATTCGGGTGTGGCTGCCGGTGAAGCTTCACGGGATCGGGACATTCCGCCGGAACCTGGACGAGAAGCTGGACCTCACGCTCTGGGCGACCGCCGAACTGCGAAAGATTCCGGGCATGGAGATCGTAGCCGAGCCGCAGTTGTCCATCGTGGCCTTCCGCCTGAAGCGCCCCGGCTTGGACGAGGAAGCGCTCAACCAGCTCAACCGGGCGTTCATCAATGGTGTGAACCGGCGGAACCGCGTTCACCTGAGCGGGACGACGCTCGAGGGCCGGTTCGTGTTGCGGATCTGCGTGCTGTCGTTCAGGACGCACATGGAGAGAATGCGGGAAGGGCTCGACGACGTTCGCGCGGCTGCCGCCGAGCTGAGCTGATCAGCCGTCGAGGACCGCCCGCACCTTCCGCAGGAACTCGCTCTGATGGTGAACGAGTTCAGGGAGCAGAGGAGAGAGGAGCGTGAAGGCGGTGATGGCAGCGAGGCAGATTGCGCCGAGGCCGGCGAGCGAGTTTGGTTTTCGGATACGCGCGACGAGCACGAAAGCGTGGCC
>CAMDCH010000001.1:0-45116 GCA_945889655.1 bacterium HR33 | reverse complement strand
AACGGCGACGGACAACGCGGCGGGTAGGTGGGGGGGCGGGCAGGCGGGTGGTACTGGAAAACCCGCCAACCCGCCAACCCGCCAACCCGACGCCCGTGTTGCCTACGACGTCTCCCACCCCATCACCTGGCGCTGGAAGGTCTCGGCCTATCTCTGGACCAAGTCGCTTGCGGCGGGGATCGCGTTTGTCGCGGCCGCACCGATGCTGCTGGGCGTCTCGACCGGCGGCATCTTCACCACGCTCGCGCCCGCGCTCGCCATGATCGCGCTGCTCGCCACCGGCGTGCTGCTGATCGCGGACCTCAAGCGGCCGGCTCGCTTCTGGTTCATTCTCATCAAGCCGCAGTGGCGCTCGTGGCTCACCCGCGGCGCCTTCATCATCACGGCGTACGGCGCCGTCCTGTTCATCTGGCTGCTGGCAGCGATGCGGGGGAGCACCCCGAACCCGGGCTTTGCCGCTGCCGTGTGCGTCCTCGCACTCGGGACGGCGGTCTACACCGCGTTCCTGTTCGGGCAGTGTGAAGCGCGCGACCTCTGGCAGAGTCCCCTCGTCGGCATCCAGCTCGCGTTTCAGATGGTGATTGCGGGCAGCGGGATCCTGCTCCTCGCGGCCACGTTCCTGCCAAGAACCCGCGCCGAGGCGTCGTACCTCGCCGGCGCGCTCGCGTGGTCGGTGGGGGCGCACCTGCTGGCTCTGATGGTGGGAGAGGTAGGCACGCGCCACTCGTCGGCCAACGCCGCCGCCGCCGCGCGGGTCATGCTGAGAGGCCGTTACGCCGGGCTGTTCTGGCTCTCGGTGGTCGGGGGGATGCTCGTCCCGCTCACCATACTCCTCTTCGGCTCGGTGACCGTCGAACCCTTCGCGGCCATTCTCGCGCTTGCCGGATTGCTCGGATACGAGCACGCGTTCGTGATGTCGGGACAATCGGTACCGATTTCATGAATACGGTTTTCGGTGCTCGGTGCTCGGTGTTCGCTGCTCCGGAGTCAATCGAGCACCGAGAACCGAGAACCGAGCACCGCCGGAGCTTCTCGTGAGCGCCGACCCCAAGCCCCCCATGCAACCCGGCCTCGCGCCCTACCCACCCCGCGAGAAGTGGGACGACGTGGTGGAGCTGGATTCGCGCGCGTGGCCGAAACGGGAAGAGCACCACTACTCACTGCACCCCACCACCTGCTTCAACTGCGAATCGGCGTGCGGTCTCCTGGCGTACGTGGACAAGGAGACCGGCGAGATCCGGAAGTTCGAGGGCAACCCGCTCCACCCGGGCAGCCGCGGCCGCAACTGCGCCAAGGGTCCTGCCACCATCAATCAGACCAACGATCCCGAGCGCATCCTCTACCCGATGAAGCGGGTGGGCAAACGGGGCGGCGGCACATGGCAACGTGTCACATGGGACTCGGCGCTCGACGACATGGCGAGCCGCATCCGCCAGGCGATCCTCGAAGACCGCCGGAACGAGGTCATGTATCACGTCGGCCGGCCAGGCGAAGACGGCTTCACGGAGCGCGTGCTCGCCGCGTGGGGCGTGGACGGCCACAACTCGCACACCAACATCTGCTCGTCGGGCGCGCGCGCCGGCTACGCCTTCTGGATGGGAACCGACCGCCCCAGCCCCGACTACGCCAATGCCCGCGTCATCCTGCTGATCAGCGCGCATCTCGAGAGCGGCCACTACTTCAACCCGCACGCGCAGCGGATCATGGAAGGCAAGACGTCGGGCGCGAAGATCATCGTACTCGATCCGCGGCTCTCCAATACCGCCACGCACGCCGACCTCTGGCTGCCCACGCGACCGGGGAGTGAGCCCGCGGTCCTGCTCGCGGTGGCGAACATCCTGATTCGCGAGCGGCGCTACGACCGGGAGTTCGTGCGCCGCTGGGTGAACTGGGAGCAGTACCTCCGCACCATCCACCCCGAACGTGAGCCCACATTCGACGCGTTCGAACAGGAGCTCGAACGGCTCTACGAGAGCTATACGCCAGAGTTTGCGTCAGCGGAGTCTGGTGTTTCTGCGGCTTCGATCGTGGAGATGGCGCGCATCATAGCTACGGCGGGCGCCGCGCTCGCGGCGCATAACTGGCGCGCCTCATCGGCCGGCGGTCTCCACGGCTGGATGACCGCGCGGACAATCTTTTTTCTCAACGTGCTCACCGGCAGCGTTGGCACGCCTGGCGGCACGATCCCGAATCGCACCAACAAGTTCGTGCCCCGCCACCACACGATGCCGGCGCACCCGGACAAGTGGAACGAGCTGACGTGGCCGAAGGAATACCCGCTCGCGTTCTTCGAGATGTCGTTCCTGCTGCCGCACTTCCTCAAGGAAGGCCGCGGCAAGCTGGCGATGTATTTCACCCGGGTCTACAACCCGGTGTGGACCAACCCCGACGGATTTACCTGGATCGACGTTCTCCAGGATGAATCGCTGATTGGCTGCCACGCGGCGCTCACGCCCGTGTGGAGCGAGACGGCGTGGCTGGCAGACTATGTCCTCCCGATGGGCCTGGGCGGTGAGCGGCACGACCTCCACTCCTATGAGACGCACGCCGCGCAGTGGCTCGGCTTCCGCCAGCCGGTGAAGCGCGCGTTCGAGGAGCGCCGCGGTCACAAGATCAGCGACACGCGCGAGGTGAATCCGGGCGAGGTGTGGGAAGAGAACGAGTTCTGGATCGAGCTATCGTGGCGCATTGATCCCGACGGGGCGCTGGGCATTCGCAAGCACTTCGAGTCACCCTGGCGCGCGGGCGAGAAGATCACGATTGACGAGTACTACCGGTGGATCTTCGAACACGCCGTGCCCGGTCTCCCCGAGGCGGCCGCGAAGGAGGGCCTCCCCGCGCTCGAGTACATGCGGCGGGTTGGTGCCTTCGAAATCGCTACGCAGCCCTACCGGGCGTATGAGGAGCAGGTTCCCGAAGCGGAGCTGAAGGACGTTGTGGTTGCGCCAATTACAGGCACGGTCTTTTCGAGCGCCCCTGCCGCCGCTGACCCGAACGTGGCACCGCGCCCCCTGCCGCAAGGCGATGCGTCAGGCCGGCGCCATGCTGGGGTCGTGGTGGACGGCGTGGTGCGCCGCGGGTTCGCCACGCCGAGCGGGAAACTCGAGTTCTATTCGCCCACGCTCGCCGAGTGGGGGTGGCCCGAGTACGCCATCCCGACGTACGAGCCGAGCCACGTGGCGCCCCGGAAGCTGGACGCCGCGCGTGGCGAGATGTGCCTCGTGCCCACGTTCCGGCTTCCAGTCCTGGTACATACGCGCACCGGGAACGCAAAATGGCTGAACGAAATCGCGCACTCGAACCCGCTCTGGCTGAGCCCCGGCGATGCAGCGCGGATCGGCGCGGACACCGGGGACCTGCTTCGCGTCACCACGGAGATCGGCTACTTCGTCACCCGCGCGTGGGTCACCGAGGGAATCCAGCCGGGCGTGGTCGCCTGCTCGCACCACATGGGCCGCTGGCGGACGACCGAGGATGAAAACACCGACCGATGGGCTTCGGCCAAGGTGCGCCTCGAGCGGTCCGGGACCGGCTGGCTAATGCGCCGTGAATACGGGGTAGAACCGTGGGCGTCAAAGGACCCGGATTCTTCCCGCGTCTGGTGGCACGACGCAGGCGTACACCAGAACCTCACGTTCCCGGTGCACCCCGATCCCATCTCCGGCCAGCATGCGTGGCACCAAGCCGTTCGGGTAGAGCGCGCCGCGGAGAGCGACCGTGAAGCTGACATCTATGCAGATACAGCCAAGTCTCACGAGATTTACAAGCAGTGGCTGGCGATGGCGCGCCCTGCCCCCGGCCCTGACGGCACCCGGCGGCCCTACTGGCTGCTCCGTCCGTTGCGCCCGACGAGAGATGCGTACAACCTGAGACACGAAGGACGCTGAAAATGCTGAAACAGCCGCTGATACTCACGGTGCTGATCGCAGCGCCGCTCGGTGCGCAGGCTCCCAGCATGGCTCCTCCCGCACCACCGCCTCCGCTCGCGAAGCTGCAGGCGACACAGGTGAGCCCATACCATCACGTCTTCCGGATGGTTTCCATCCAGGGCGACACGCTCGGAGTGCTCGACGACCAGGTCGTGAAGGGCCGCGACGCCCAGGGCCAGCCCGCGATCATCCGCATCCAGAGCATCTCGGGGCCCACCGGCATCATCCTCGACTCGGCCATCGCCGACGCGGCCACGCTCACTCCCCGGCACCACAGCTCCTACTCGGCACACCGCGAGCTACGCATCGATTTCGATAAGACCCGCGTGACCGGCGAGCTCAACGACGCCGGTCACCCGCGGCCGGTGAACCAGGAGATCAAGCAGGAGATGTTCGATTCGAACATGCTCGACGTCCTCATCGGCGCGCTCCCGCTCGCCGCCGGATACACCGGCCGGGTCATGGTCTACATCTATGAGGCAGGCGGCCCGATACCGATGGACGTGGCCGTCTCAGGATCCGAGGTCGTCAAAGGTACGGACACCTGGGTCACGAACGTCACGCTGGGCCGCAGCACGGTTCGGTACTACGTGGGGAAGAGCGACCACCAGGTGGCACAGGTCGTCACACCGGGAATGAAGCTCGTCCGCGCCGAGCCCTGACGCTGCCGCGCGCGCGGCGTATAATCAGATATCCTCCCAGAGTTCAGGAGCGGTCATGAAAAAACTGTTCGTTGGTTCTCTGCTGGCGCTCGCCGTCACCACGTCCCTCTCGGCGCAGCAGCCGGCTGCCGTGGCCCCCGCGCCTGCGCCACCGGTGACTCCCGAGATCGGGACCATGGCGCCGGACTTCACCCTTCCGGCGGCGACGCGCTACGGCGTACTCCAGAATCCCGTCAAGCTCAGCGATTTCCGCGGCAAGACGGTGATCCTGGCTTTCTTCCCCAAGGCGCGGACCCGCGGCTGCACGATCCAAATGCACTCGTACCGCGACCAGTACTCCAAGCTCTTTCACGCCGGCCAGGACATCGTCCTGATCGCCATCAGCGTTGATCCCGCGGATACGCTGGCGGCGTGGGCGAAGGACGACCAGTTCCAGTTCCTCATGGCGAGCGATGCAGCGGGTCCACTGACGACCGCCAAGGCTTACGGCGCCAACGCCGGCCGGCCGACGGCATCACGCATGCTCTTCGTAATCGACAAGGAAGGCAAGATCGCGCACAAGATGATTCCATTCCGTGAAGTCGATCCCACGTCGTACGTGGATCTCGCGGCCGTACTGGAGAAGCTGGCACCGGCCCCCGCGGATCCCGCAAAAGGAGGCTGACATGCGCAAGATGATGCTCGCGCTCGTAACGGTCGCGGTGCTAGCCGCGAGCAGGCTGGACGCCCAGGCGGCTGCGGCGCCGGTCACGGCCCCGCCTCTCGAACTCGGGGCGGTCGCTCCCGATTTTGCCCTGCCAGGCGCCACGCGCTTCGGCGTGCTGCGCGACCAGATCCACCTGAGTGACTACAAGGGGAAGACGGTTGTCCTGGCGTTCTTCTTCCGGGCCCGAACGCGTGGCTGAACTATCCAAATGCATGCGTACCGTGATCAGTACGCACAGATCTTCAAGGATGGGCAGGACGTCGTTCTCATCGGCATCAGTGTAGACGCGGCAGACACGCTGGCGGCGTGGGCGAGGGATGACCAGTTCCAGTTTCTCTTCGCCAGCGATACCGACCAGAAGGTCGGCACCGCGTACGGAGCGATCCGGAACAAGTCGGACAACCGGAACCTGTTCGTGGTCGGACCGGACGGAAGAATCGCCTACCGGGCGACGCCGTTCAGGGAAGTGGACCCCGCAGCTTACGACGAACTGAAAGAGGCGGTGGCAAAGGCGAGCGCGAAATAAGTAAGAAGTGAGAAGTGAGAAGTAAGAAGGACAAGAAGGCGCTGTGGGGGAGAGATCGAATCTCATCCCGCAGCGCCTTCTTACTTCTCACTTCTCACTTTGTCTTTTGAAACCCCACCCCGCCCCGTCGTAAGGCGCGCATAGACGGTGCACACTGTCCCACGCACCTTGCACCTCGCACCTCGCACCTCGCACCCAAGGCGGTGCCGGAGTCGATCAGGGTCACGATGCGAGGATGATTGAGGTGCGCGAGGATCTCGATTTCGCGCAAGAAACGATCGGGGCCGATCGCCGCGGCCACCTCGGGGCTGAATACCTTGATCGCGACTTTCCGCTTGAGCTTCAGATCCTGGGCGAGATAGACCGTGGCCATACCACCCCGCCCGAGCTCGCGCTCGAGGGCGTAACGGTCGGCGAAGGCGGCCTTCAGGCGCTCAAGGGGGGGTTCCACGGCGCCCTAAGATAGGATTTGGCTGCATCAGGGGCGAGGGTACGAGCCGTCCCGCGCTGCATTGACACTCACCGCATAAATGGGGTACTACTCGGCGAGCCTTCAGGAGCTACGATGACCGACGAAATGGGCACATTCCGCGTTGATGTCGAGATCGAAAACCCGGCGCTCCCCGGTCAGCGCCGGGTGATTGAGAACGTGCTGGTGGATACCGGCGCCGAATTGTCCTGGATCCCGGGCGTGGTGCTCGAATCACTCGGCATCGCGCGGCGGAACGAGGAACGCTTCCGCCAAGCCGACGGCTCGATCCTCTCGCGCTGGACCGGCACCGTCGTGATCCATGTGGCCGGCAAAGGCGTGGGGGACGAAGTGGTCTTTGCGCACCCGGGCGACATGACCCTGCTCGGGAGCCGCACCCTCGAAGGGCTGAACTTTCGTGTCGAGCCCCGCCTCAAACGACTCGTGGATGCGGGGCCGGCACCCGCCGCCGGGGTCGAATCTCAGGAGGGCGCGGCCAGAACCTGAGGTCGCGCGGCCGCCCCTCGGCTTAGAGTCGCTGAAGCGACTAGCCAGTCGCTCTGACACGGCCGCCTTGGCGGCCCTGAGCCGAGTGGCGGGTTTACCCGCCGAACGGGACGCCCCCTGAAACCCCGCCCCGCCCCGGTCGTAAGGCCCGCATAGAGACGGTGCACGCTGCACCTCGCACCTCGCACCTCGCACCTCGCACCTCGCACCCAAGGCGACTATGGCTGCCCTGCTCCAGGACCTGCGATACGGATTCCGGATGCTCGTCAAGAATCCGGGCCTCTCCCTCATCACCGTCCTGACCCTGAGCATCGGCATCGGCCTCTGCACGACGATCTTCTCCATCGTGAACGGGGCCATCCTGCGCGGGCTGCCGTTCCCGGGCGCGGACCGGATCGTATCGGTCGGCCGGGCCAACCCGTCCCAGAACATCCAGAACATGGACCTCTCGGTCCACGATTTCGCCGAGTGGCGCGAGCAGCAGACCGTGCTGGAGGAGATGGGCGCGTGGGATAGCTGGGCCGTGAACCTCTCGTCAGAGGCCGGCCGGCCGGAGCGCTACCAGGGTGCGTTCCTCACCGCCAATGTCTTCCGCATCCTCGGTGTCGAAGCCATCCACGGCCGGGTCTTCCGCGAAGGGGACGACAAGCCCGGCGCCGACCAGATCCTGATCCTCGGCTACGACGTCTGGCGGAACCAGTTCGCCGGCTCTCCCGCGGTGATCGGAAAAACCGTGAGGGTGAACGGCGGCGTCCGCACCATCGTCGGCGTTATGCCGCCCAAGTTCGGCTTCCCGGTGAACCACCAGGTCTGGGCGCCGATGGTCGTGGACCCCGGCAAGTACGCGCGCGGGACCGGGCCGGGGATCGTCGGCGTGGGAAAGCGCAAACCCGGCGTTTCGATGGACCAGACGCAGGCTGCCTTTGCCGTCTTCGCCAGCCGCGCAGCCCAGGCCTGGCCCGAGACCAACAAGGACCTCACCGCGAGCGTCGAGCCCTACATGCGGCGGATCCTGGGCGCGCAGATTTTCCCGCTGCTCTACACCATGCTGGGCGCCGTCATCGGCGTGCTGCTCATTGCCTGTTTCAACGTGGCGAACCTGCTCCTGGCCCGAACCTCGGTCCGGATGCGCGAGGTCGCCGTCCGCACCGCGCTGGGTGCGAGCCGCATGCGAATCGTCACGCAGATGGTATCGGAAGTCCTGGTCCTCTCCCTGGGTGGGGCCGCGATCGGCACCGCCCTTGGCTATGCGGGCGTGGCGCTGTTCAACCGGGCGCTGGCCAGCAATCCGCCGCCCTTCTGGATGGACTTCACTCCCGACCGCAGCGTCCTGCTCTTCGTCGCTGCCGTCACGCTGCTCTCCGCGATTGTCGCGGGCGTCATCCCGGCGCTGCAAGCAACCGGAATGGCCGTGGGAGAAGTTCTCAAGGATGAGAGCCGGGGATCATCGGGCCTCCACATCGGGAAATTCACCGGGTTCCTCGTCGTGGCCGAGGTCACCCTGTCGTGTGGGCTGCTCATCGCATCGGGGCTCATGATCAAGAGCGTCGCGCAGCTGCGGGACGTGAACCTGCCGTTCGAGACATCCGGCATCCTCACGGCACGGATCAACCTGCCAGAGGTCGAGTATCCCGACACTGCCAGCCGACTGCGCTTCTACGATCAGCTCCAGCCGAGGCTCGCGACTCTTCCGGGGATCGTGGGCGCCACGCTTTCCGACGGTCTGCCCGCCTCGGGCAACGGCGCCCGCGTGTTCGAGGTCGAAGGAAAGACGTACGCGGAAGACCGCGACTATCCAAGCGCGCGCGAAGGCATCGTGACGCCCGGGTACTTCAGCACGTTCGACGTGCAGATCCGCAGCGGCCGCGTGTTCACCGACCGGGACGGCTCCAAGGACCAGCCGGTGGCGGTGATCAACGAGACGTTCGCGAAGAACTTCTTCCCCGGCCTGGACCCCATGGGCCGCCGGTTCCGAATGAACCGGCGCGACACTACGGCCAAGTGGCTCACGGTGATCGGCGTTGTGCCTGACATGCGCATGGAAGGCATCGGGAACAACAACCAGAGCCCGGCCGGCTTCTACATCCCCATCTCCCAGAGCGGCGTCGGCAACTTTGTCAGTATCGCCGTCCGCACCTCGGGCCCGCCGCTGTCGATGGTGGAAGCCATCCGCGGTGCGGTCGTCTCGCTCGACCCCAACCTCGCGATCTTCAACGTCCTCACCATGGACGGCGTCATCGCCCAGCAGACCTGGTTCTACCGGATATTCGGCGTGCTCTTCATGATCTTTGGATTCGTGGCGCTCTTTCTTGCCGCGGTGGGCCTGTACGGGGTGATGTCATTCGCGGTCGCGCGGCGCACGCAGGAGATGGGTATCCGCCTGGCGCTAGGTGCCAAGCCGCAGGGGCTGGTTGGTTTGGTCATGAAGCGCGGGATGCTTCAGCTGGGGCTTGGTCTCGTGCTGGGCTTAGGGCTAGCCGCGATCGCCAGTGCCCCGCTCCAGATGGTGCTGTTCCAGGTCAACGCGCGGGACCCGCTCGTGTTCGGATTGGTGGTGGGATCGCTGGCCCTGACCGGGATCCTGGCAAGCTTCCTGCCCGCTCGACGCGTGGCGAGGGTCGATCCGGTGGTAGCCCTCAACGCGGATTGAACGTCATCCCGAGCGCAGCGACGGCGGAGCCGTCGGCGCGAGGGACGGTAGTAGCGCTGTCGGCCGATTAGTTCCCCTCTCCACAGGAGAGGGGGGGAGAGGGGACACTAAAGGGCCTTCTTCACCGCTGCGCTGATGTCCTGGTCACTGCCCAGCCCGGTGTAGACCGCCTTGCCCTTCCCATCGAGCACGACCACGTACGACGTCTGCGGCGCTTCGAAGGCGCGCACCGCCGCACCCTTCCCATCGAAGAACATCTTGAACGGCATCGGGTGGCGCGCCAGATGTCGCCTGATCGAAGCGGGAGTTTCGTTGACGCCCACACCGACCACGATGAAGTCCACCTTGTCACCGTAGACCTTGTGTGCTGCGATAACGCGTGGGAGCAACGCCTCGCAGATGGGACACCAGGTAGCCCAGAACTCCACCAGCAAGGGCTTCCTGCCGACATAGGAAGAGAGATCGACCGCCTGGCCGTCGAGGTCGGTCACCGCAATTGGAGACGAGGGCGTGGCGCCCAGCGCGATCCCCATCTCCTCTTCCTGAGCGACCGCGGGCGTCGAAACCAACAACGCCATCGTCACCGCGAGTACAACAGCACCGATCCGGCTCACAGTATCTCCACCTTGTTCCCGGTTCTGTAGTCTACGCACCTCGCACCTCGCACCTCGCATCTCGCATCTCGCACCTCGCACCTCACCACGGCCAAACCAGTCCCGCCTGTACGAGATAGTACTCCGCCATCACCAGCATCAGGATGCCCGCGACCTTCTTGGTCCTGACCATCCACATCCCGGATCGCGGCAACGCCGCGAGCGTTCCGGAGGACAGCCCGACAAGGACGAGAATGGCGCTCATGCCGAGCGAGAAAACGAACAGGTAAATGAACCCCAGTACGGCACTATGGGTCCCGGCAACCCAGGTCAGCACTACGCCGAACGCTGGCGCGCCGCACGGTGCCGCCACGATGCCCGAGGTAGCGCCGAGCAGGAAGACCGCGGGATACGAGCCCCCGCCGAGTCCGCCGGCCCACTGGAGCAGGCGTTGCGGCGCAGTCAGCGGAAAGACATCGAGCATCGCGAGCCCGAAGAAGAGCAGCAGGTTGGCGGTGAGTAGCCGCGCCCACCATGAGGCGCTCACCGTTCCGAAGAGCTGGCCGGTCATCCCCGCCAGCACGCCCAGGAACGCGTAGAACAGCGAAAGCCCCAGGACGTACGTGAGCGTGAGACCGACGGTGCGGGCCCGCGAAGGGTTCTCGCGGTTGGCGCCGGCGAGAAGCCCGGCGGTGATCGGAATCATCGGGTAGATGCACGGGGTCAGGCTCGTCACGAGCCCGGCTCCGAAAAGCGTGGCGACCGCGAGCAGCGGGTTCTGGGTGAGTGCGTCCGAGAGCGGGGCGGTCAGGTCAGCACCCCGAGGACCCGGAACCCCACCGCCCGTCCCGCCCGTCCAAGGGCCGCGTCATGCGTAGCGAGTATCCCGGGGACGCCATCTGCTTCCATCCACAACATCGCGGTAGCCAGATGTATCGCATCCAGGGTCGTGAGAGGGACGGGCAAAGGCTGAGCCGCGCGGCGAAGGACTCTCGTGTCCAGTTCGATCAGGCGCAAGCGCTCGACCAGTCGATGCATCGCTTCGTAGCGGGCGGTCAGGTCGGCCGGTTGTATCTGCTCGCGGAGCCGAAAGCGATCCAGCGTGCGAAAGCACTCCACCTCGACAAGCGAGCTTGCAACTGCCTGGTCCAGCTGCCGCCACTCCTCGAGCTGCCCCGGCTGCCCCATCACCATTCGAAGCAGAATCGAAGAGTCGACGTACGCAATCAGCGGTCGCCCCGCTCCTCAAGCAGGATATCGACGATATCCACGTCCAGCTTCAACGGTGGTGGTAGTGGCACATCCCGGAGCCGCCCCTTGACCGCGGGCTCCCTGACCCGAAGAACCCCCGTCCGGCCCATGGGAACTATCTTCGCGACCGGGGTGTCGCGGTCATAAACCACCACAGTCTCGCCGCCCTTTACATACCGCAGGTGCTCGCTGAGCTTGGCCTTGAGGTCTGCTATCTTGACGTTCTTCATAGTCACAAGCTAGTCATAACTGGTCACATACGCAACTACCTGATCTCTACCCCCGCCGCCCGCTCGATCTCCCGGATGGCCTCGACGTGATCCGCCTCTTCACCCAGCGCCTTCCGGGTGCGCGCGGTGAACTCCTTCGCTCCCGCGGCAGCTTCGGAAGGAACGCCAGTTTCCTTGAGCAGCTGGAGCCCGATCCCCACGTCCTTGTCCAGCAGCGCCAGCCGGAACGTGCGCGGATACGCGCGCGTGACCACGCGCTGCGCAATGAGATTCTCGGTGACACTGGAGCGTCCGCTGGAACCGTTGAGCACCTCGAGCGCCGCGGCCGCGGGCACGCCGAGCTTGACGAGTGCCGCCAGTCCTTCACCCGCCGCCTGGATGTTGATCGCGAGCAGGACCTGGTTCACGGCCTTCACCGCGTGCCCCGTCCCCACCGGCCCCATGTGCACGATCTTCCCGGCGAACGCCTCGATGAACAGCTTCGCGCGGTCGAAGTCCGCCTTCTCCCCGCCGCACATCACCGTGAGCTTGCCCGCCTCAGCGCCCGACGTCCCACCCGACACCGGCGCGTCCACGTAGCCCACGCCCTTCGCCTTGAGCCAGGCAGCGGTCGCTCGGCCCGACGCGGGATCGCCGGAGGTGCAGTCGATGAGCAGCTGGCCCTTGCGCCACCCGTTCTCCTCGCGCTCCACCACCTCCCGCACCTCGCGCGAGGTGGGCATGCAGATGACGATCACCTCGGCCCACTTGATCACGTCCGCGGCGCTGGCGGCGGCCTGGCTACCGAATTCCGCGGCAAAGCTCTTCGCCTTGTCCGCAGAGCGGTTCCACACCATGCCGTCGAACTTCTTCACGAGATGCCGGGCCATCGGTCGCCCGATCGCGCCCAGTCCCAAAAACCCGACTTTCGGTGTTGCCACTCGAGCCCCCTGTTCAGTGAGAAGTAAGAAGTGAGAAGTGAGAAGAAAAAGCAAAGTCGCTGTGCTGAACCATGGCGTCTCAGCTACAGCGACCTTGTCTGTTACTTCTCACTTCTCACTTCTCACTTCTTACTTCCTACGCGCCCAGCATCTTCTTTCGAAGCGTAATCATCTTCCTTCGCACCGACCCGTCCATCACCTGGTCGCCGATGCGCACCAACACCCCGCCGATGATCGCGGGGTCATGCCGGAAATGCGGCACGATCGTCTTCCCCACGAGCTTCGACAGCCTGTCGGCGATGTCCTTCTGCAAGGCTTCATCGGGTTTCCGCGCCACGGTAACCGACGCGTGTACGCGGTTCATCTTCACGTCCACCAGGGCCAGGTACTCCCGGGAGATCGCACCGATCATGCCCTGCCGGCCCCGCTTGATGACGGCCGAGAGGAACCTGATGAACGGCTCCGGCGCCTTGCCCTTCAGCGCATCGCCGAGGATCCGCTGCTTCACCGGCTTGGAAACCTGGGGCGATTCGAGTGTGACACGGATTCTCTCATCCGCCTCGATGGCACCCGCCACGCTCTCGATCAGGTTGATGTACTGCGCCGTGGCCCCGGAGCGTTCACCCGATTCGAAGAGCGCCTCGGCGTAGTTCCGGGCAATCGTCGGCTCCCTCAATGCTTGATCTCCAGCGAGCCGAGGTACTGCGTCACCAGCTTGCGGTTGGCGTCGTCATCAAGCTTTTCGCCAATCAGCTTGCTCGCGGCTGCGAGCGAGAGATCGACCGCCTCGCGGCGAAGATCGGCCACGGCGCGCTGGCGCTCCATGTCGATCTCCTTGCGGGCGCGCGCGAGGATCTGCTCCTGCTCCTCGCGCGTTTTCTGGAGCAGCACTTCCCGCTCCTGGGCGGCCACGGACTTGCCTTCGGCGATGAGCGCCACGGCCTGTCCCTGCGCGCCGGCCAGCAGCTTCTTGTGCTCCTCCAGGAGCTTGGCCGCTTCTGCTTGTGCCTTCGCGGCCTCGCTCAAACGCCGTTCCAGCTCCTGTTCCCGCTCGCGGACCATCCTGAGCATGACGGGATAGGCATACTTGCCCAGGATGGCCAGCATCGCGAAGAAGACGACCAGGGTCCAGATGACCAGGCCGCCTTCGACCGTGAGCGGGCCGGACGCCGCCGCCTCGTGCCCTTCCTGGGCCATCGCGGGCGTTGCCGCCACGGCCAGCCAGGCGAGGAACCACAGAGACGTCTTCATGCTAGAAGTTGACCTTGCCCTGCATGACGAACGCGACGACCGCGGCGAACAGCGCGACGCCTTCGATCAGCGCGGCGGCGATGATCATCGCGGTCTGGATCCTGCCGCTGTTCTCCGGCTGGCGGGCCATGCCCTCGACCGCCTGGCCGCCGATGCGGCCGATGCCGATACCGGCGCCGAGCACCGCGAGGCCGGCGGCGAGGCCGGCACCGATCAGCGCGAAGCCCTTGCCGCTGCCAACCGTGTCAGTCGCAGCCTGGACCAGGGGAAGCATGTCAAAGTGCACCATTGTGAACTCCATGTGTGTTCGCGGGAGATCGTGATTGTGTGCGCTCGCCGTGCGGTGCGCCGATTCTCCCGGATCGGCATCGTCACGGAACCCACCGGTGATCCCGAGCATCGCGAGGGATCAGTGGGCATCGTCCGCCATTCAGCGGACTACATCCGTCAGCGGTCGCGAGCGCGCGGCGCAAACGGCCTGACAACCAGTGCGAGCAGAATGTCTCGGGCGCGTCCTGCGGGCGCTGCCGAGTGGATCGCGACGGCCTGCCGGAACGACGATGGACCCGGCGGCGACCCATTGCTCGATCTCTGATCTCTTCCCGCAACCCAGCCGTCGAGTCCGTCGTCGGACCGGCGGCCGTTGCGAACTACTCGGCGTGCCTGTAGGCGCGCCCGAAAATCAGTGCTCGGCCCTCATCAGTCCGATGAATACACTCGTCAGCAGCGTGAACACGCCCGCCTGGAGGAACGCGACACCAAGCTCCAGCAGCATGATCATCGTCGACATGGCCGACGCAGCAACGCCCACCCAGAAGTTCGCGAAAAAGAACGTGAGTCCGAGGAGCGCCAGCACCACCACGTGACCCGCGGTCATGTTGGCGAAGAGACGCACCGCCAGCGCGAACGGCTTCGCAAGCTTCCCGATGATTTCGATCGGTGTCATGATCAGGAGCAGGACAGGCTTGAGCGGCGTCGGCAGGCCGTGGGGGAGGTAGAAGATGGTCCCCATGTAACCCTTGAAACCGAGCGCCCGCATCCCGGCGATCTCAATCACAAAAAACGCCATCACTGCGAGCGCCGCGGTCACCGAGATATTGGACGTCGCGGTGGAGCCCCATGGAAGCAATCCGAGCAGATTGCAGGTGAGGATAAAGAAGAAGACCGTCATCAGGAACGGGACGAATCCCTCTCCATGGTGCCCCACGTTCGGCAGAATGATCTCATTCCGCACGAACAGGGTCGTGGCTTCCATCATCCCGGCGAACCCGCGGGGAACGTCACCCTTCGCCTGCGCCCGCTTCACGGCGCTCGACGTATAAAGGAGAACCGCGATCACCAGCAGCCCGGCGAACAGCACGTATACCGAGTGCTTGGTGGGCGAGAGGTCGATTGCCAGCGAGCCCACATGGACCGGCTCCCAGTGGGGCAGCTCCATCTCGCACGCGTAGGGGACCTTGAAGCAGGGGTATTCCAGCGTCCGCGAGTTGGCGAGGTGATGCTGGATGTCGATTTCGCGACTGGAGTGGGCAGCCGCGGCCGGCGCGGGTGCTGCCGGTTCCGCGTGTTCCTGCGCGCGCGCCGGCAGGGCGAACCCCAGGACCAGGGCGGCGAGTACGATTGAGCGCGAGAAAGACTTCATGACGATTCCGTCCGCTGATTAGCCAGGTTGATCACCACGACTTCCACCACCAGCAGCGCCAGCAGGACTCCTACCAGCGCGAACAGCATCGACTGCATCGGCAGCTGCATCGCTGGGACCACCACGAGTGCAAACAGGGCGACCAGCGCCACCCGCACTCCCATCCCGACGATCCAAGCAGCGAGGAACGAGGGGGTGCCAATGGACCGCACCAGCCACCATCCCGCCGGGCCCTGGATCGCCAGGCCCACCCCGCTTGCCAGCCGCAGGGCGTACCGGTCGGCGGGCTCCAGGGCGAACGAGAGGAGCCAACCGCCGGCGAAGACTGCGACCAGGCCCAGGGGGTAGCTACGGCCCGCCTTCACCGTCTTTCCTGTCCTGCCTGGAGAGGTCTCGAATCAGGAGGACCAGCGTTCCGCCGAATCCAACCAGGGCGCCGACGATCGCGAAAATGCCGCCGGTGCCCAGTTTCCGGTCCAGCCACTGCCCGCCGAACACGCCCGCGACGATGGTCACGGCAAGCTGGATCCCGAGCCCTGCAAACCGAAGCGGCCCCGGGGTTTTCACGCGCGAAAGCTATTCCCGGGTGAAACGCTTTGCAAGCAAAAACGGTGGCCTAAACGTAGTATTGCATGTAGCATTATCGGCTGCATGATTATTCATGGAAGTACGGCTAATTGAACTGCGCTCCCACGCATAAGTCTTAAGGACGGGTCGTGAACGCCGAAGCCCTGCGCATACAAGACGATGATGTCGAGCTGCTCGAGAGGCTCTCGGTCAGCAAGTCCGCTCTCCTCGAGCAGGTCTCCCACCGCATCGTGGGCCAGCATGAAGTCCTCGAAGGCGTCATGACCGCCATCCTGGCCGGCGGCCATGCGTTGCTGGTCGGCGTGCCCGGCCTCGCCAAGACCCTGATGGTTTCGACCATCGCCGAGGCGCTGGCGCTCAAGTTCAAGCGCATCCAGTTCACGCCGGACCTCATGCCGAGCGACATCACCGGCACCGAGATCATCGAAGAGGACCCGGCTACCGGGAAGCGCAACTTCCATTTCGTGCAGGGACCGATCTTCGCGAGCGTGGTGCTCGCGGACGAGATCAACCGCACGCCGCCCAAGACCCAGGCAGCCCTGCTCCAGGCCATGCAGGAGCACCAGGTCACGGCGGCCGGCGTGACCTACCCGCTCCCGGCGCCGTTCTTCGTGCTCGCCACCCAGAACCCGATCGAGCAGGAAGGCACGTACCCGCTGCCGGAAGCGCAGCTCGACCGGTTCATGCTCGAGCTCGAGGTCCCCTACCCAAGCAAGAGCGAAGAAGAAGAAATCGTGGAAGAGACCACCGGTGACGAGGCCCACACCGTCAAGCCGGTCCTCAAGGCGGAAGACATCCTCGCCATGCAGCACCTCGTGCGCCGCATTCCCGCGCCGAAGGCGATCGTGAAAGCCGCCGTCCGGCTCGCCCGCATGACTCGGCCCAAGGACGCCGACGCCCCCGACTACGTGCGCGAGTACGTGAGCTGGGGAGCAGGACCGCGCGCCTCGCAATTCCTGGTCCTCGGCGCCAAGGCCCGCGCGGCCCTCGACGGCCGGCCGATGGCGGATCTCGACGACGTGAAGACCGTCGCTCTTTCCGTGCTCCGCCACCGCGTCGTCGCCAACTTCGCGGCAGAAGCGGCCGGGCGGTCGGGGCAGGATATCTGCAAGCAGCTCATCGACGGGTTGAACTGGTCTAACGGATAGCAAGTAAGAAGTGAGAAGTGAGAAGTGAGAAGAAAACAAAAAGGCGCTGTGGTGGCGATCCGATCCCACCCACAGCGCCTTCTCATTTCTTACTTCTCACTTCTTACTTCTTACTTCTCACTTCTTACTTAGTTCGTACTCACCTGCGGACTCGAAACCTCCGTCGCAAAACCGGCGGCGAGAGCGTCGAGATTGAGTTCATCCAGTCCTTCCACATCGGGATGGCCGGTCACGCGGGCGAGATTCTCCATCGCCTTCTGTGAGCCGGTGTCCAGCTCCACGGCCTTCGCGTACGACTCGCTGGCCTTCACGAAGTAGCCGTTCAGCTCCAGCGCCATGCCGAGGTTGTTCTGGAACAGCGTGTTGTCGGGCTTGATCTCGACCACGCGGGCCAGCACGCCGAGCGCTTCACCCGGACGATCCTGGAGGATGAAGTTCATGGCCAGGTTGTTCATGGCCCAGTAGTCGGCGCTGTCCAGCTTGATGGCCTGGCGGTACGAATGCTCCGCCTCCACCAGCAGGCCCTGCTCATCCTGCGCGCGACCAAGGAGCCGGTACCCCTCGGCCGAATTGGAATCGATCAGCAGCGCGGCCGTGAACTGCTCGACCGCCTTGTCCGGCTCGCCCTTGTCCAGGTAGACGCGACCGAGGTTGAACTTCCCCTTCACGTGCGAGGGGTCGAGCTCGACGGTCTTGAGGAACGCCGTCTCGGCGGTCTCGAGGTCGTTTGACTTCCACGAAGAGAGGCCGAGCATGTAGAAGCCCCACGGATTCTGCGGCTTCTCGGTGGTGTAGACCTGAAAGATCTTCGTGGCCTCATCGTACTTTTTCTCGCCAAACGCGACTTCTCCATCCTCGAAAGTCACCGGGCCGGTGATTTCGGTCGTTTTCACCACGGGCGTGACCGTAGTCTCCGAAGTGACCGGAGTGGATCCGCGTCCATCCGTTTCGATCTGCGAGATCCGTGGCTCTTTCTTCTCTCCGCAAGCCGCCTGTGCGAGCAACAGCGCTCCCCAGATCGTGGCCGCGATAAGACCGCTCTTTCTGCTTTCGAACATTTCCTTCTCCCGGGTTGAGCCCCGCAGGGCGTGGTTTCCGGGTGGGAGAAAGAGCAAGGCCGCTGCCAGTTGGAGCGGGCGGCGGCCTTTTTGCTATGTCATTGTTTCAGTTGGACTTAGGCTTTGGCTCCGCGACCGCGGGATGGTGGTCGCGTGTCCCTCCGAACACCCTGGCTGTCGGCGGCGTGTTCGGTCGGCGATCAGCTCCGGCCGTCGTAGAAGTTGGGCAGTCGACGCGCGGCCATGACGGCGTGGGCAATCAACTCTATCCCGATGAACAGCAGGCCGCCGCGCCACCACCAGGACGGATTAGGGACTTTGACGGGGAGCAGTCGGGCAGTCGCCGAGATGCAGAGATACAGGATGGCGCCCCCGACAAACCAGGTGATGAGCCGCAGGGCGACCTGGGATACGCGACCAGACGGCACCAGCGGGCGAAGGCCGTTCAGGAAAAGAATCTCGACGTAGTGCCCGCCCAGGGTGAACCAGAGGGCCAGGACGGAGCAGGGCACGAACAGCCGCAGATTCCCTTTGCCGAGCGCGAAGCCGAGGCCAACGCCCGCCGCGACGGCGAGGTTCCGCCGGAGCGTCTGCCCCAGCGGTTCGGTGAACGGCGTCCACGGAGCGCTCACGGCCATCACCCGTATGAGGGAGAAACGCTCACTACGAAGGGCAGTGTCTGGAGCCATTCTGCGACTTCGTCCACCAGGGAGCTTGCCGTTCCACCCGGGAACTGGACCGATCCCGGCATCTCTCCGTCCACTTCATCCAGGATCGTCAACATGGCGTAGCCTGGAGCCCGTTTCTTCATCATCTGGAAGAACTCCATCGAATCGAACTCACCGGCCCGAAGGCGGAATCCGACCTGCGGAGGGACAAGGGGGTTCGTCACCAGTCCGCCCTCAGGCCAGCGCGAATGCCCGCACGGGGAAAGTCCCAAAGCCCTTCACTTTCACCGGCACAGCGAAGAAACGACTGCCTTGATCCGGAAGCGCAGCCAGGCCGCGCATGTGCTCGCAGATCGGGATTTCGCTGCCGAGCAGGGTCGTGTGGACCGGGCGTTCCCCGGTGGCCACGCTGTCGATGTTCAGCGAGTCGATCCCCACCATCGCCGCGCCGGCCTTCGCAAGCCACTCGGCCGCGCGCTCTGTAAGGAAAGGATGCCCTTCGAAATACGCGTCAGTGCGCCAATGCCGATCCCACCCGGTGTGAAAGAGCACTGCGCGACCGCCAACCTGGCTAGCTGCCAGTGGTACCTGGTCAATTGCCGGCCCGGCCGTCGGATCAACCCGCACGACGAGGCACTTGAGATTGGCGACAGACTCGAGCGGCAGCTCGGAGAGGTCCTTGCCGTTTTCATAGCGGTGAAACGGGCTGTCGACGTACGTGCCCGTGTTGCCGATCATCTCGATCTTGCCGATCTGGAACTCGGTGCCCTTCGCGTACTTCGTGCGGGATGCTTCGCGACTCAGCCAATCGCAGATGATGGGGGCCGGGAATCCCTTGTAGGTGACCATCCCGTGCTCCACGGTATGACTGACGTCGATAAATCGTTTTGGCGTTGCCATCACTTACGCACGCGCAGGAGTGCTGCGACTGAGCGACCGCCCGTGGCTGCGAAAAGCCAGCCAGCACGCGAGCGCGCTGACCGGCAGCACGAGTGCGCTCGCCACGACCAGGAGTCCCCTGACGGCCTCCGGTGGCGCGTACCTTGGGTCTTCTGTTGCTCCGGGGACATACGGCGGAATCCGATCGAGCTGGAAGACGAACCAGGCCGCAGCCCACGCAACCACCAGGATGGCAAGCATCGCGTACATCGCAACAGGGCGCAGACGCGGGGTGCGCTGATGGGCGAACGCGGCCGCGGCCCAACCAGCCACCGCGGGCGGGACCCAGCATCCGACGAGAAGCACCAGGCTGGGCAGGCGATCAGGTATCAGCATGGCTACAACCTCCGGCCACTAAGGGGCCACGCGAAAAGTTCGTATCTCCGAAACGCCAAGGCCGCGGGCGGCGGGCCCGAGGTCCCGGGCCACGGCGCGCAGGCCGAGTACGTCGCCAGGCTTGAGCTTCAGGCTGTCAAGGTTGAGGAAGGCATCCAGTCGCTGGGGCGAGCCCCTGTTCGGACCCGACAGCTTTCCCACCCGGCCGGTGCGCGCCTGGGTGAGTTCGAACCAGGCCTCGGTCACGCCGTGATCATCCGAAACCTGGGCGACCAGGTGAACCTTCCCGCGTGCCGACCCCACCGAGTCCCGCTGAGGCTCTAGCAGTGTCACGACCGGCAGCGAGTCACGGACAGGGTCCAGCGTGATGTTGTGGTCTTCCATGCCGTCCGCCACGTAGACCTCAACCCCCTCGGCCGGCATTTCCAGCACGATCCTGAAGCCAATCTCGTCCGGTTCTGCGAAGACGGTATCGCCGCCCATGAGCGCCGTAACGTCTTCCAGGTCTCCTCTTCCGCGAATCAGTATCGTGCCGCCTTCGATTCCCCGCACACTCGCTGGCTCCTCGGAGAACATCGGCTCGCCGCCGACGTAGTCGGGGGGCGTGAAGGTCACGAGGAGCGGATGCAAGCCTGGCCGAACCAGGGTGTCGCCGGCGGTCGGCGAGGCCAGCATGAGTACGAAAGCGGCGAAGAGACTGAGGCAGCGAGTCGCGGTCATGAAACGATCCCTTTCACGCAGCGCCCGGCGGGTATTTCCAGCCGCGCATCGCGTAGTACTTCTCCTTCGGTTCACCAGTCCACCCGTTGATGCCCTTCCGCGGCAGCCACCACGCATGAACGATCACAGCAAAAAGCGCCAGGAGAGCGAGGAAGAGAAAGGCCCAGGACTTGCCGACGGTCGCGGAGATCCCGAGCGTGATGCCGAGGATCACCACGAACTTGAGGAGCCGGCGCCACTTGGGAGTTTCGGCCTCCCAATGGCCCATGAGGATATTGCCGACAGCGAAGATTATTGCAACCACCGCCACTTCCATCCACATCTTAGCGGCGACTGCTCAGTCTGAGTTCCTGGATCTGCTTCACTGCATCCTCTATCTGCATCGCCAGGATCTGCTTTCCAAACGCGGCCGTCGCCTTGGCGGGATTCCCAACCTGCCCCTGGCCATCCCCGCTCTTCCCTGGCCCCATCCGGTCGAGACGAAGCATCGAGGGATTCAGGAACAACAGGCTGGACGTATCGTGCGTACCCGCGTGAGAACCGACATCCTCCTTGCTGACGCCCTGCGACACGACCCAGTCATCCCCTCTGCCGGGGTAATAGGCCGTGATGTGGTGAACGCGGACGTTCGTCCCCGCCCACTCCCTATTCAGTAAGTCCGCCACGGTCTGCTGGCCCGTCTGATTTCCACCGCTGTCCCCGATCAGGCAGATATCGGTGAAACCATGCTGTTTCAGGCTGCGAGCCGTGTGTTCCAGGACTTTGACAAAGACCTCGACCGGCAGCGAGAGCGTACCGGCGAAGCGCATGTGCCCGCTCGGAGGATCAATCGAGCCCTCCGGCACGTAGGCCATCGCCGGCGCGACGAGGGCATTGCCGAGCTGGCGGGCGATCTGCTCCGCCTTGTATTTCACCAGGTAGTTGTGTTTACCGAGCACCATGTGCGGACCGTTCTGCTCGGTGCCCCCGGTCGGGATGATGACCGTGGTCTTCCCCGCGGTGATCGCGTCGCGAACTTCGACCCAGGTCAGGTCCTCGAGGAAGACAGCCTGTGCCGCAGCTGTGGATGCCGACCAGCAGGCGAGTGTCGCAGTGAGAAGAACCCCGAGACCGCGCATGACAACCTCCCGTGTTTACTCACGGTGTAAGCGGTAAGGCCACGTAGCTGTGGTTGAGGACGAGGCCGGATGGATTCGCCTCCGTGTTCCTGAACGTGCTCGGCACGGTTGGGCACGCCTGTGATCCACCGGTCACCGGATCACACGCCTGAAGTGAAAAATGCAGGTGCGGGATGTTGCCGGTGTTGCCCGTGTTGCCACTTCGCCCGATGGGTATTCCCTGCTGCACCGAGTCCCCAACCCCGACGAGAGCACCGTTGCGCGTGAGGTGGCCGTACAATCCCGCGGTCCCGTCCCCGTGCCGAATCACGATGTAGTTGTCCAGTCCGGTGGCCGCGACTTCGCCATCGAAATGCGACTGCTCGACGGCAAGGACGCGTCCGGCGCGGGTGGCGAGAAACTGTGTCCCAATCGGCATGTCGAAGTCGTAACCGAACTTGTTCGCGCCGCGATGCCCATTCCCCGCGGGGGAGCAGTTCGCCTGGATGACCTTGAACGAGGCCCCAGCTGGGTAAGGAAGGACGTACTCGGAGACTCTCCAGTCCGCGTAGCCTGTACAGGTCTCGACATCGTTGGCTGATGGGTCACCCGAGCAGACCGTCAGCGCGAACGTAACGAGGGCACAGTACCCGCCCAGGACAAAGCGCTTCACGATTGTGTTTCCTCGGGACGTGTGCTGGCGGCCTGATGGAGTTTGAACTTAACCTGCCAGTGCCGGCGGGTGGGGCGCAAGAAGGGATGTGAAACCCCATCCTCTCTCTGGACGTAGGCCCCGGCGTCCCCTTCCGGATTCCCAATGCAATCTCTGGCCCGCGAAATCCGCTTCAGCTTCCGCGCGTTGCTCCGTGAGCCCGGCTCCGCTCTCGTCGCGGTGGTGACGCTGGCCCTGGGGATCGGTCTCTGTACGAACACCTTCTCGCTTTTCTACGGAGTCATGATCCGGGGGCTGGGGATCCCCGAGGCCGACCGCGTGCGGGTGATCCAGCGCTCCAACCCCTCGCGCAACCAGGACTTCATGGCCGCCAACCAGCACGACTACTACGACTGGCGCGAGCGACAACACTCCTTCGAGGGCATGGGATCCTATACCGGCGGCGGAACGGTCTCCCTGCGCGACAGCCTGGGCCCGGAGCGTTACGAGGGAACGCGCGTCTCCTCCACTCTCTTTGATGTCCTTCGTGTCCGGCCGATCCTGGGAACGGGATTCAGCCCGGATGACGAGAAGGCCGGGGCGCCGCTCACCGTGATGCTCTCGCACTGGCTCTGGAGTACGCGCTACCGCGGCGACTCCTCCATCGTCGGCCGCTCTGTCTATATCGACGGCACCGCGGCCACCGTGCTCGGCGTGATGCCGCCGGGATTCCTGTTTCCCCAGGAGTCGTTGCTCTGGACCGCGCAGCGTGACCTCCGGGGAAACACGCCCACTCGCGAGGGCGGCCCGCAGGTCAAGGTCGCCGCACGACTCAAGGACGGCATCACATGGGACCAGGCCGACGCTGACATGAAGAGCATCGCCGCGGCGCTGGCCCGGGAATACCCCGCAACCAACGAAGGCGTTACCACCGTCTTCCAGACGTTCGTCGAGGATGACAACGGGACCGAGGTCATCACGGTATTCACCGCGATGTTAGTGGCGACGGTCCTCGTGCTGCTCATCGCCTGTGCCAACGTGGCAAACCTGGTGCTCGCCCGCGCATTGCTCCGGGTTCGTGAGGCGGCGGTGCGCACCGCGGTCGGCGCCTCCCGGTTCGAGGTGGTGCTGCCGTTCTTCGTGGAGACCGGGCTGCTCGCCTTTGCCGGGGCGGTGATCGGCACGGCAATCGCGTACGGCGGGATTACCCTGTTCGACCGCGCGACCCAGGATGTCGGCAAGCCGTACTACATGATTTTTGACCTCAACCCGGTGGTCCTGGCGTTCGTCGCCGCGCTCACCGTGCTCACGACGCTGGCGGCTGGCGCGGCGCCCGCGTTCCACGTGCTCCGTGCCAACCTCGGCGCCACGCTCAAGGATGAGAGCCGCGGCGCGTCCAGCATGAGTGGCGGCCGGATCAGTCGCGCGCTGGTCGTGACCCAGGTGGCCTTCTCCTGCGCGCTGCTGGTCGGCGCCGGCCTCATGGTCAAGAGTCTCACGAAGATCGAGACCTACGACTTCCCGTTTGAGACCGGGCAGGTACTTACGGCGCGGGTCGCGCTGATAGACGCGCGCTACCCCGACTCGGTCGCCCGCCGACGATTCTGGCAGACGCTGGAAGAGCGCCTCACCACGATGCCCGGCGCGGGAGGTGTGGCGCTCACCACCGAGCTGCCCGGTGGCAGCGGGGATGGCCGAGTCGCGGTCGAGGGCGAGGCCTACGCCACTGACCGCGACTTCCCGACGGCGGGGTCCACGGCCATCACGCCGCGATTCTTTGACACGTTTGGCGTTCGCTTGTTGAATGGTCGCGGCTTCAACGCGAGTGATGACGAACGGGGCGCTCGCGTCGCGATCGTGGACGAGGAGTTTTCGCGCCTGTACTTCCGCGGCGCTGATCCCATCGGCCGTCGGATCCGGCCTGGTGGATCCATCAAGTCGCCCAGCACCTGGCCTTGGCTCACCATCGTTGGCGTGGCACCCACGCTTGCGGTCCGCGGGCTGGAGCCCGGCCAGGGCAACCTCGCGCGGTACTACTACCCGCTCGCGCAGCTGGACCGCGGCAGTGCGGCGATCGCCATCCGCACGGAGGGGGACCCCATACGCCTGGCCCCCACGCTGCGGGAGCTGGTGCGTGCGCTGGATCCCGACCTGCCGGTTTTCGATGTGCGGTCGATGGAGAGCGCGATGCGGGAGGAGACCTGGTTCTTCAGGGTGTTTGGTACCGTGTTCATCGTGTTTGGCGCGGCCGCGCTTTTCATGGCATCGGTGGGCCTCTACGGCGTGCTCGCGTTCTCGGTGAGCCGGCGCCTGCGGGAGATGGGGGTGCGGATGGCCCTGGGCGCGAGCGCCGGGGACGTCATCAGGCTGGTGGTACGGCAGGGCGCATGGCAGGCCGGGTTCGGCCTCGTCATCGGGCTGGGAATGGCGTTGGCTCTTTCACGCCTGATCGGGTTGCTCATGTTCGGGGTAAGTCCCAGGGACCCGCTGGTCTTTGGTGGCGTGGCGCTGGTCATCGCCGCGGTGGCGCTTGCGGCGAGCTGGGTACCGGCACGACGGGCCACGGCCGTGGATCCCATCGTAGCGTTGCGGTACGACTGAGCGGTGAACGTGTCCCCTCGGCGCCCTGCCCCTGCGGCTTTCGCGACAACGCGCGACAGCGGCTGTACCGACTGCCGAGCGCCGGTGTAGGTTCAGGACGGCCGGAACACTGGCTCGGGAACACGCCATCTAAGGAGAGCAAATGTCGAAGCTTCGGTCGTTCGTGATCGCGGGCGCAGCGCTCCTCGCCGCCGCCTCGGCGTCGGCCCAGGGCGGCCAGCAGCAGCGCGCGCTTCCCGATGGAGCAGGCAAGCAGATCGTTGAGGCCGCGTGCTCCAGCTGCCACGGGGTCAACATGATTCACGGCTCCGCCGGCTACGACGAAGCCGGATGGCGCCACGTCTTCGCTTCGATGGTCGCGCTGCCGGACAGCCAGGCCCGGACGGTCGCCGCCTATCTCGCGAAAAACTTCCCGCCCGTCCCTGCCCGGCGCGCCACGCTCGTTGATGGCAACTGGAACGTGAGGTACACGGAGTGGATCGCTCCCACCCTCGGCCAGCGCGTGCGCGATCCGCTCGAGGCAAAGGACGGCGCGATCTGGTGGACCGGCATGTTTGCGAGCCTGGTCGGTCGTCGGGACAAGGCCACCAGCGAGATGAAGGAATTCAAGCTGCCAGAAGGGTCGCGCCCGCACGGAATCGCCGAGGACCCGGACGGCAACATCTGGTTCACTGGGAACGGCAACGGTACGGTAGGCCGGGTCGATCCGAAGTCGGGTGACGTCAAGGTCTACAAAACTCAGGCGCGCGACCCGCACACGCCGCTCTGGCACCCGAACGGCAACCTTTACTTCACGGCACAGGGCGCGCGCATGTTCGGACGGCTGAACCCGAAGACGGGCCAGCTCAAAGAGGTGCCGACGCCGAGCGCGAACCCGTACGGGTTGCGCATCGATTCCAAGGGCACGATGTGGATCGCGTACAACGGGCCGGCGCTGGACAAGCCGGGCGGTCAGACGGTCGACGGCGCGATGATCACCAGCGTGAACCCGGAGACGATGGAGTTCCGCATCTACAAGCTCCCGGATCCCAAGACGCAGGCACGGCGCCTGGCGATCGACAGCCACGACATCGTCTGGTTCGTGAACTCGTCGCAGGGCCGTCTCGGCCGTCTCGACCCGAAGACCGGCGCGGTCAAGGAGTGGCCCACGCCGAGTGGTCCCCTGTCGCATCCGTACGCGATCGACATAGTGGACGACGTGATCTGGTTCAACGAGTCCTCGCGGCGGCCGGACGTGCTGCTCCGCTTCGACCCGAAGACCGAGAAGTTCCAGAGCTTCCCGGTTCCCTCGGGAGTGGGGATCATCCGAAACATGACCCACACGCGTGACGGCAAGCTGATCATCCACCAGAGCAGCTCGAACCGGTTTGGGCTGGTCGAGATCGTGCCACCCACCAGCTGACGTCTCGGCACCGAGCGCCAGGAAAAAGGGCCGTCGGTCAACCGACGGCCCTTTTTTCGCGCGTGCTTCTTCTCTTAGCGCTTTACTTCAAACTCCTTGGATGCAGCCACATTCCCGTTCAGTGCGATTTCTACCCGATACTTCCCGACCGGAAAACCGTCGGGCTTCGCCACATGAAACTCGGTATTGGCGGGGCCGGACGTCGCAACATTCTGCGTCGTCTCGTCCACGACCTGGCCGTCCTGGAAGGTCCAGCGCGCCTTCAGGACTCCGCCGCCGTCGCCTTCCGTCTGGACGGAGGCGTACACGGTCTCTGACGGCTTGAATTCACCGGTGTTGTCCCCGATGGTCTTGTCCGGGTTCAGGGTGCGACCAAGGTCCACGTCCTTGACGGCCATCACGGCCATCGTGGCTTCCCCTTCACGCGCACTGCTGGATCCGGCGTCTGCCGTTTCTCGCCGGTTGCACGCGCTGATCATGGTGGCCACGGCCAGTAGTGCCAGTAGCATCTTCATGGCAGCCTCAACATCTGGCCGGGATGGATGAGATCCGGATCCTTGATCATGTCCCGATTGGCTTCGAAGATCCTGGTCCATTGTTGCGCGTCGCCGTATTCCCGCTTGGCGATCTTGGACAGGCTGTCCCCCTTCACGACCGTATATGAACGAAAGGCCGGCGCCGCTGTGGCACCTGGTGCCGTGCTCGAGCTTCCAGATCTGACGTTAGAAAAGTCCGCTTTCCGCTCTTCCTTCTTGCGGAACATGTTGTCGAAGATTCCCATCCCACCCTCCAGGTTGGAGTACCGATAGTGGGGTGCAACACCCGGCCTGCCCAAACGTTCGCCGGTGTGGCGCACGTGCCTCATGGCTCAGGCAGGACCTCCGCTGGGAGCGCGAAGTGGAACGCACTGCCTCGGGCGACTTCACCGACGACCATCGCTGCACTCCGTGAAGTCGCGACATTTTGGTGAACCACCATGCGGCGGTCACGACGAGGCGTCACACCTCATGGGGCTACTGAGATCCGTTCGTCCTCACGCGTGATGAACGGCAACATTCGGCTGGCCGTAAGCCACGAGACGCCAAACGCGGTGAGACTGGCATACTCAGCGTGATAGATGAACCAGGGATCAATGCGCGTCAGGGGTTGTCCAGCCAGCGCATCCAATACCAGGCCAAGTAACGCCAGGATCATGACGATGCCACACGAGCCATAGATGAAGGCGCGAGCCTTGGCGCGACTGTGATTCTTCGCCCAGGCGCGGCGGAAGAAGCAGTAACAGAAGTAGGTAAGCACGATGAACATGAGAGCAGCAGAGCCGGCATGCACGTGTCGGACAAGCTCCGGCTTCCCGTCACAACCGCATGGGAAGAGCGCGACACCGAGGGCGGCCAGGGCAGCAACCTTGCTCGCGATCATCTCCGGAGTGGAGTTCCCGTTGTAGGCCAGGAGGAATGCTGCCGTGGCAAAGAGAAACCCGATGAAGATCGACTGGGACCAACCGGTGTGATAGTACGAGGCGCTTATCGAGGAAAGGCTGTCGCCGGCGAAGAGGGCGGTGAGGTTGGCCAGCGAGAGGGCAATTACCCCAACGATGAGCTTCATCGTGTGTTCATCGATTTCCGGGCGACGCGGAGTCCGGATCATGACAGCACCAGAGGGAGGGTCGGAAATCCCCTCAAGAGATTGGCTTCAGGACCATCCGACCATATGCGATGAACGCCATCATGAGGCCCAGCACGCCGCTCACGATGATGGGCGGGATCTCTCGGTACTGGACGTGCACCCAGATGAACAAGAGGCTCTCGATCGCCAGGACCGTGGCGGCCACCACCGTGAGTGTCGGCTTCCAGTGGAAAGCAGCGGGGACGATCAGCCCGACCGTGCATACGAGTTCGAGGATGCCGAGGGCCATCCAGGCTTCCCGCGGCAACGCGCCAAAGGACGGGACCTCCTGGCTGATTTTGTCGAACATGAAGACCTTCATGACGCCCGACGCTCCGTACATGAGCGCGGCGACGGCCTGCAGGACCCACAACAGGATGTTCATCGTCAGCCTACCTCCACCGGCCCCAGGTACCGTTCACGCCTACTTGCAGCCGCAAGACACCGCTGCGTCAGACCCCACGCTGCCATGCGTCTTATGTCCATCTCGTTTCCACCAATCGAGGCCGCCGGCCAGCTCTTTTACGCGGAACCCGAGCTTCAGCATGTTGAGCGCCGCCTTGGTGGACCCGTTACAGCCAATGCCGTCGCAGTACGTGACAACAAGAGCACCCTTGTCGATGTGGCGCGTGGTGTCGGCCATCATGGTCCGATGCGGAACGCTAATGGCGCCGGGGATGTGCTCACGCGCAAAGGAGTCCGGCGACCGCGCGTCGATGACGGTGATAGTCTCGCCCGCATCGAGAGCCACCTGGAGGTCCCATGAGTCGATTTCGTATGCGAGCTTGTCCGAGTAGTGCTTGAGCTGATCGTTCACATAGTCCTCGTTTGTGCGGCCCAACGGAGTTGCGCTTAAGCTGCGAGCGCAGGCTAGTGCGGCGCAAGGAGGGTGGATTGGTGCACCGCTCGATCAAGGGGCGGGCACGAAGACGCTTTTTTACGGGAAGCGGAGCCACCACGCTGCACCGCCAAGTGTCAACACAACAGCAACTGCCAGCACCCGGATCCGGCGCACCCGCCGATAGTGGGCCCACCCAGCTTCGTCCAGGTAATAGCGATTCCCCTCCACGACCCCAAGGGCGCCGACTGCGGAGAGGCGGCGAAGGCGATATTGGCGAATGAAAGACGAACGAAGCGCGATGGAGGCGTGCTTCGCGGTAGCACCCGCGCGTCGTAGCTCTCGGATGATGCGTCGATCAGTGCCGACGATCAACGCAGCGAAAAGCAATGGGAGGGGGAGAAGAGCCTGGAGCATAGGGATGGTTACGCTCGGCTGGTTCGACGAATGATCACTTGTAGACACTCACCGTCGTATCGCCGAAGTGCCGTCGCCTCGCTCCAGGTGGCAACGCGTGCGTCCTCGCATGCTCAGCGACCAGGACAGGCGCGAATCGGGTCACGAGCCACTCCTCGATCACCCGGTCCAGCATCCGGGACTCGTAGGGCGGATCGACGAAGGCGATGTCGTAGCTGTTTGCCTCGAGCGCGGCGGCGAAGGGGAGGGCGTCCTTCTTGAACACGCGTGTCCGTTTCCGCATGCGCAGCAGCGCGATATTCGCCTTGAGCGCGTGAAGACTCGAACCTCTCGTCTCGACAAAATCCGCGGTCGCAGCGCCGCGTGACAGCGCCTCGAGTCCGAGCGCGCCGGTGCCCGCAAAGAGGTCGAGGATACGGGCACCCTTCACGAGCGGCGCGAGACCCTCCAGCATGGCGGCGCGTACCAGCTCCGCGGTCGGCCGAACGCGGAAGTCATTCGGAGACACGAGGTCCCGTCCCGCGAACGTCCCGCCGATGATTCTCATTCGACGCCGATAATAGCAGCAAAGGGCCATCGGTCATATCTGTGGCCCAAGGACTGGCGCGGCATCGCCTCGAGTCGCATGTTGAATGCGCGCCCTGGTTTCGCGAATCTCACGTGAAAGGAGGGTCAACATGAAGCACCTTGCAGCCCGTGTCCTTCTGGCGGGGCTGGGAGTGATCTTCGCTGCCCACCCGGCAGCGGCGCAGCTGCAGAATCTTCCGGTGTATTTCTCCCCGAAGGGGGGCATCGGACTCACCATCGCGGGTGACTTCGGACAGGCGGCCCGCACCAGGCTCGACGGCATCAACACCACCACCAAACCCACGGCGTTTGGCGGGCGAGTATCCCTCGGCCTGCCGATGTTGACCGTCGGTGTGGGCGCCGCAACCTACGATCCCAAGTACATCACGCTGAACAAGGAAAAACAGTTCATGGGCAATGCCGCGCTCAAGGTCTTCGGGGGCCCCCTCGTTCCAGTCTCGGTGAGCGTTCAGGCCGGCGTGGGTTACCTGAAGCAGGTCAGCGGGCCGTTTTCGACCACGACGATCAGCGTGCCGCTGGGCGTTGGCGCGGCGGTAAACGTGCCGACCCCGGGAGTGTCGTTGTCGCCCTGGGCGGCAGCCCGGGTACAGCTCAACGCGGTTTCCTCCGGCGACAATTCGGCTACGCAGACGGGGTACGGACTCTCCGGCGGGGTGAACCTGGGCCTCCCCCTGGGGTTCGGCCTGCACGCCGCCCTGGATTGGTCAATGTTCAGCAGGAAGACGTCGGGGATCGTCACCCTTCAGAAGCGTGAGACGCTCGTGGTGGGCCTCGGCCTCCACTACACCTTCAAGATTCCCGGACTCGGGGTGCCCATCGTCCCCGGGATCTGAGTTGAGCCTGGTATGAGATTCGTTGGCACAGCGGTATCGGCCTTCGCAGGAGGTTCGTCATGAAGCCTACTCAGCGATTTCTCGCCTTCCTGTTCATCTTCATCACGGCGCTCTCTCCGGGTTGCATGGTCTTCGAGAACGGGGACGCACCAGCCAAGGTGACCGACCCGGTCGCCCTCATCGCCGTGATCACGGTTCCGGGCAACCCTATCGGCAGCGGTACCAAGTCCTGGGTCGACGCCACGCAGGTCTCGCACGGCACCTACCTCGGCAGCATGCGATACTATCTGACGGACGTATCGAACGCCGGGGTGGACATCATCGATGCCGAGAACAACACCTACCTGGGCCGGGTGACCGGCTTCGCGGGGAACGCGACGGCCGGGGGCGGCACCCCCACCACCAACGGCAACGGACCCAGCAGCATCACGTTCACCCCGAACAACACGTCGTTCGTCTCGGACGGCAATAGCATGGTGCGCGTGGTGGACAACAACACCATGCAGATTCTCGCATCCATCGACGTCAGCATCCCGGCGTGTGACGGCGGAACGGCCACCACTCGCTACTGTGGACGCACCAACGAAATGACCTACGATCCCGAGCACAAGCTCGTCTTCGTCCAGTCGCCTGCGCCCCTCGCGGTCGGCGGCACCCATGCGGCCCTCGATCCCTATGCGACGTTCATTTCCGCCGTGCCTCCCTATACGATCCAGGGCACGGTCACGTTTGAGGGTGCCGGCAACCAGGAAGCGCCGCTGTGGAACCCCGAGTCGCGCCGCCTGCTTTCCGCGGTGACCGGAAGGATTGTCGGGGGCGTCGTCGTCAGCCCGCAGTACGTCGCGGTCATCAACCCGGTGACGCGGGCCATCGAAGACAAGTGGGTGATCGATTGCGGGGTGCTCACCGGCACCGTCCAGCTGGGCATCAACGATCCGGCGCTGGGACCCGACGGGCACATGATCATACCGGGATGCGGCAGGCCGGTCATCATGGATGCGAGAACCGGCAAGGTCCTGACCGTCATTACCCAGGTCGGGGGAGGCAATGAGACCTGGTACAATCCCGGCGACAAGCGCTTCTACGTGACGGGAGCGGACGCCGTCACTGGCGTCACGTCACTCGGCGTTATCGATGCGGTGACCAACACGTGGCTGCAGAATGTGCCCGCTCCAGGGGCCACGAACCCCACGGCGTTTGAAAAGAACAATCACATATTCGCCGTCGTGCAGGTCAACGCCGCGCAGATCGCCGACCCCACGACCGATAACACGGCGTGCGCGCAATTCAACGTGAAGGGCAAGGGTTGTATCGCCGTGTTCGCTCACGTGGCACCATAGCCGCGGACAAACACTGATGGCTGCCGAGCAACGCAGCCATCAGCGTTTTCTTCGCACGTAGCGGAATTCGACAAGAAACACGCGCCGCCCGCGTCCATGCCTGGCGATCTTGAGGAGTTCCACGACTCCCGAGAAACCCGAACGGCGGGCGAGTGCAGGGGTGACGTCGTCCAGGGACATTTCAAGAAGAGACGTCACTACAATCTCTCCTGGTGCCAGGGAGTATCGGCCACCGACCCTGACGTGCGGCCGCTGCCAAAGCCGAACGCTACAGGTGATCTCTCCACTGCGGACCCGCTCTCGCAACGCTTTGACGAATAGCATTGACCTGCGGCCTGACGGAGTTGCGCTTAAGCTGCGAGCGCAGGCTGCGCCAGCGCAAGGAAGCGACAATACTTATGTCTTGACCTTAGTATTGACCGGCGATATAGTCTCTCCGTCAGATCGGGCACCCCAACCAATCGACTGGTGTTGAAATGGTTCAATCCGCAGTCGCTGACGGTGTTTTCTATGCCTTGTCCAACCCGACTCGGCGGAAGGTCCTGGAGCAACTGTCTGTCGGACCAGCCACAGTCAGCGAGCTGGCGGCACCATTCGACATGCAACTCCCCTCGTTTGTGCAGCACCTGGCGGTGCTCGAACAGAGCCGACTGGTGAGGTCGAAAAAGCACGGGCGTGTGCGGACGTATGAGATCGTGCCCGAACGGTTCAAGGTCGTTGAAGACTGGCTGACCGCGCGTCGTCAGTTGTGGGAAGCTCGACTGGACCGGTTCGACCAATACGTCAAACAGCTCAAGGAGAAGGAATCAGGGTCATGAGCAAGCAATTCACGATCAATCCGAAGCTGGATTTCGGTATCGAACGGTTCATCGACGCTCCCACGAGGCTTGTCTGGGAAGCGTTGACGAAACCGGAGCATCTGAAAGAGTGGTACATGCCCAGGTCCTGGGGGCGTGTGGCCCGAACCGAAATGGATTTGCGACCGGGCGGCATCTTCAGCATCAACATCGCGGTGGCAGGCGGTCAGGAGGTTCCCAACCTCGGCTGTTTCCTGGAAGTTATTCCGATGGAGCGACTTGTCTGGACCTCCATGTTGTTCCCCGGCTACCGCCCGGCTGTCTTTGACGACATTCCGATCACGGCCATCGTTACGATGGAAACCGTGGGAACCGGCACCCGCTACGTCTTCACGGCGCTGCACCGGAATGAAGCGGATCTCGAGACAAACAAGACGTCGGGCTTTTACCAGGGCACCGAGATCGCCGTCGATCAGTTCGTGGAGCACGTGGTCGCGATGAAGTAGTTCTGGGCGACTCGCGGCGGACGGGTCAGGCGTTGTCTAAGTCGCGCGACGCGGCACGATGCTCGCCGCGGTCCTCCTCCGTCGGCATACCGGATTTGCGCTCTAAGCTGCGAGCGCAGGCTGTTGCGGCGCAAGGAGGGTTGAGTGCCGCGCCGTCTGATCAAATGCGGCGGGCTCATACGCAATAGTTCCTTACTTGGGAGCGCTCGCCAGCTTCAAGCGCATGTTAGGCCGCGCGGTGCCGCTAGTTCTTCGCGCGCGCGGCCTTCTTCTGCCTGGGACTCAGCTTTTCTTTCGGTGGACCCCATTTCGAATGCTTTCGCCCCGGACGGCCGCCGTACCGAGGGTCGGGGACCGCCTCCGCGCCCTGTTTTCGCTTGCGAGCGCGGCTCGTAACGCCGCGCTCGGGATCCTGGCGGCCGAGCTTCTGCGCCCCCTTCAACGCCCGCTTAGTCGGCGGCATACCACGCCCTTTTGTTCGCTCGGCTCGCGTTTTTGGCATCTGGTCTTCCTGCCCGGGTTGGATCCGAGCGCTCGCTGACCCCAGTGGCACGAATCAGCGACTTGAAACGCGCGTGCCCGGTAATCACTTCGCCTTGTAGCCAGCCGTTACCTCGTCCTTATGCGCTGCGAAAGCGGAGAGGACTTCTCCCTTCTCACGCGCAGGCACTTTGGCGAAGTCAAGCGAGCGACTTAGCTCGGCCGCGACCTCGTCAAATTCTGCTGGCGAGATTTTGAGATCGCGATGCGCCTCCTCAAGACCCAATTCAGTCCTTCCCGGTTTTGTTGGCGAGAATTTCAATGGCCCGCCCGTGACCTGACAGACCCACAGGGTTCGCATGAACTTGAGGCCCGGCAGCCTGCTCAAGTTCTCCCTGTGCCATTTCCTGAGGGCTGGGTTCGTCGAATTCTTTCCGACGATCGGGTTTTTCACCACCGCGTCGCTAAAGTGGTCAACTACCGCGGCGATCGCGAAGACGCCGCCAAGCCGTTCGTACAGACTCTTCTCGACCTGCGCAGCAGCTTGCACGGAAGTCGCGGCGAGAAGGGCTGTTAGAGTCACTGCTACAGCGAGCGACTTAACGACTGAAATTTGTATTTTCATGATTCTATTTCCTTCTGTTTTGCTTTCACGTTATCCGCCCGCCACCATGCGTGCGGAAATCGTTGTAGCGGAAAGCGCGTATCAGCCGCCTAACGGAGCTGCGCTTAAACTGCGAGCGCAGGCTGGTGCGGCGCAATTGGTACTCCGTCCAATCAGGTGCGGCGGGCACGAATGTAGTTGTTCCAGGTAGCGCGACTCGGCCGAGGCGACGCTCCGCGCCCAACAGCGCCGCTTCGATGCCTTTCGGTTTGACTACAACTACGAGCGACCGCATGAAGCGCTCGGCCAGCGGCCGCCGATTCGCCTCTATTCCCCGTCCCCGCGGCTCTATCCGCGCCGGCTGCCGCTCCTCGAGTATCCGCCGCACTTCGAAGTCCGGCGCGTCAGTCGCAACGGCGGGATTCGCTGGCACGCCCATCGCGTCCCGGTCAGTCACTTGCTGGCGGAGGAATACATCGGCTTCGAAGAGATCGACGACGGGATCTGGACGGTGTCCTTCGGGATGGTTACGCTCGGCTGGTTCGACGAACGCCAGGGAAGATCGTGGACCACCAAGGCCGTCAGCACCGTCACACCAGGTGTTAGCGATGTCCCACGAGTGATCTGTCAGCTATATCCCTAACCGCTCAGCCCTCAACGTCCGCGAAGTGGCGAGGGCCGACCCATGTGCTCGCTTCTCTGCCGATAGCGAATGGCCGCAACCAGCCAAAAGAGAACAACACCAATCAAGAAAAGCCCCGGCCGGTGCTGATTCCAAGGGATGCGCCCGATTCGATAACTCAGGTGACCACTGCCAACGCGAATGTTCTCGGCGGCGAGTGAATACCACTCACCGACCAACACCCCGGACAAGCTGATCACGACTGAAGCCACGATGGTTGCCACGACAGGGGCGGCATACCCTTCCTCGAATGGAAAGTTACGGGCCAATTGCCCACTCATACTGTAGGCCAGGAAGGCATAGCAGATGGCGAAAGAGAGCATTATGGCTAAATCCGCGCTGACGGGACGACGCGTAAGAGATGTCCGAACATCGTCGGGAGGTACCGCGTGGTTCCGCGCAACCGCGTCGAAGAGGGCGGTCATGCAGCTGTCTCTTGTTTGATTGTAGACCAGGAATCCCTCGAAATGTCCGGAATGCGGGGCATTGACGGAATCGGCGTACCGAATCGCGAGATCCTCTGCTCTTAGCGCATCATCCCTGAGGTGTCTCTGATCGGTGCGGTCTCGGAGATTCAGCGTGGCTGGCGTTTCTGTGGGCCATTTGCAGTTAGCGGCAGGCCGCTCACCGTGAGCGCAGCCATACATGGTGATACAGAGTAAGAGGAAAACAGATTGTGCTTGCATCATTCCTGATTGGCCTCACTCAACGCAATTAGCCGACTCAACGAAGGGGAAACGTCGGTCAACGCCCCAGCAGGCGACAACGGTTACGCCATACGCCACTATATCGTACGGATCGAAGTGGCCTGGTACGAGGTGCACCCGCTGACCTAGTTCGAGAGCGCACAAAGCGCGAAGACGATCGCCGCTGCGCTCGTGGCGCCCGTCGTTCGACCGCGCTGGATGATTGTTCGGCCCTGACGGGTCATCGCGTACAGCCACGCCGTTCCGAACACGTCGGCGCCGTAGTCGGTCAAGAGTCCTCCGCGGACGCGGTACATCTGGAGTGCACCCACAGCCAGGGCGGTGCTGATTGCCGCGGCGTAGAATGCGCGCCCCGCGCGCGTCGTCGATGAACGGACTGCGTGGGTTACGGTCGTGGCGCCGCCTAACGGAGTTGCGCTTAAGCTGCGAGCGCAGGCTCATGCGGCGCAAGGAGGGCGGATTGGTGCGCCGTCTGATCAAATGCGGCGGGCACGAATGCAATTGTTCCGGGTAACGCGCTTGTCGGCTTCAAGCGCTTGTTATGCGGCACTCAATACTCGACGCAGACAAACAAGCATCGGGTCGTGAGGGCAGCGAAGGCTAAGGCTACGGGTATCCCAACTCCCGCTCCGAGAGCGATTGATCGTCCGGCATGGAGGCGCTGAACCTCCAACTGCCGTAGGGCTGTCCGGGCCATGGCAGTATCCGATCGAAGACGGGGTGCGGTGTCGATCCAGCCCCATACACTGTCTCCAATCGGGCGGCTGTCGTGCAAGAGAAACGTGGCCCCTTCCTGCGTAGTGACGCGGACAACGGACTCAGGTCCGAAGGCTGTCATTGGCACAGGACGCCAGGTGTAGCAAGCGCTCAGTAGGAAAAACGCCCCAACTACGGTCAGCCAGCGGGTGGGCCTGGAGAGCATTGTTGCCGCCTAACGGAGTTGCGCTTAAGCTGCGAGCGCAGGCTCATGCGGCGCAAGGAGGGTGGATTGGTGCCCCGTCTGAACAAATGCGGCGGGCACGAATGCAATTGTTCCTGGTAAAGCACTCGTCAGCTTCAAGCGCTTGTTAGCCAGCAGCCTTCCGGGATTGGAGCCAGCGCTGCAACGATGCTTGGGACTCCCCCGAACGGTGCCCCGCCAGCAGATCGTCGACGCCGATATCCTCGTCCAGCTGCACCCAATGGATCCCATGGCCTCGGCCTATCAACTCCCACTGTGCTTGCTCGGCAGCAGTGCCGTGGGCGAGGCGAGGGTACCAGGCAACGGGCACTGACAGGGTCCGGCCGTCCACTAGGTCGACGATGAGGGTTTCATCGACAACGCGGACGTCTTGGGCCAATGCCTGTCGGAGATCATGTGGTGAAGTAGTCATCCCACGCCTTTCGAAGCGGGCCTGCGTTCTGATGCACTAGGACCTCAAGCTTTCTCAACTCTGCCCGGCCGAACCCGGTGCTTTGGTCCAACCGCGCCGGCTCGAGCCAGAACTTGGCATGGCAATCATCCCGGGCTACATGCACATGGGGTGGTTCTTCCCGATCGGCCGAATAGAAGAAGAAGCGGTACGGGCCAGATCTGAGAACCGTGGGCATTCACAGAATCTTACGGCGGAACGGGTTGGAGCGGCAGCTACGGGAGCTGCTGGCTAACGGAGTTGCGCTTAAGCTGCGAGCGTAGACTGCTGCGGCGCAAGGAGGGTGGATTGATGACTCGTCTGATCAAAGGCGGCGGGCACGAATGCAATTGTTCCAAACAACGCGCTCGGCAACTTCAAGCGCTTGTTAGACGGCAGCCGTTGATCAGAGATCTTCGGGTTGAAGACCGGTCCGCTTTCCAATCCGGGAAGCATCTTGGGACCGATCTCTTCGGAGTCGTGGAAGGCGAATGCATAGTCGGCCCAGCCTGGCCGGCTGAGTGTCATGTGGGAACCGGATGAGCGTTTGAGGGACCAGCCGATACGAAGGAGAGCAGCCAGCACGCGACGCGCCGGCGCGGCTCCCCACGTGCTCACGCAGCCTGGAAGGTGATCTGCAGCTGGGCTTGAGCTTCGCCGTGCTCGAGGCGCTCGGCAATGACGCGCAGCGCCAGGGCCTGAACGCGCGACATAGCCTCATCGCGCGAGGCGCCGTACGTCATGACGCCAGCCAAGTCCGGCACCTCGGCCAGCCAGCGACCGTCCGTCTCACGCTCGATCTCAATGCGGAATATCATCGTACTTCGAATCTAGCCACGAAGGTTGCTGCCGTCTAACCGAGCTGCGCTTAAGCTGCGAGCGCCGGCTCATCCGGCGCAAGGAGGTGCAGGCCGGCAACGTGTATCAAATGCAGCGGGCACATATGCAATTCTTCCTTACTTGCGAGCGCTCGCCAGCTTCAAGCACTTGTTAGACGGCGCCTTGGTTCACAAGGGCCTTTGCGGAGAGCGGGGAGCACCGGCCGCCGGCCGAGCGCGCCAAGCCCGATACCCAAGAGCCACCGCAGCAACAAGGAATACGATGCCAGCGATGGCCAAAGCGTAGTAGCCGTCGGCGAATGCCGCACCGATTGCGATCGCAGCCACCACGGCGATGAGCCAGCGAATGACGCCGGCGAGGCCAATTGAACGTCCTAGCGGGGACTCGGGTTGAGACATGTTAGCCTCCGGTGGCGCCGTCTAACTAGTATTGGACCTGCGTGGTCGTGGTTCCGTCTTGCAGCCTAACACGCTCATCCTACGCCTTCGCAGCCTAATCCGCCATGCCTGCAAGCAGGTCCTGGAAGTCACTCCGGTCCGCCGGACTCCGAACGCCGAGCCCGCCTCGATTCAGGACATGGGTATAGAGCATGGTGGTGGAAACGTCCCGATGGCCCAGGAGCTCCTGGACGGTCCGGATGTCCGCACCGCTCTCGAGAAGGTGGGTCGCAAATGAATGCCGGAAGGTGTGACAGGTGGCGCGCTTGGTCAGGCCGCTACTCCACACCGCCTGGGTTACGGCCCGCGACGCGCCCACCCGTTGCCCTCGAGCTACATCCCGGGGTAGCGTTTCACCTACTCCACCCCGAACCCCGACGGCCACATGAAAACATCCGCGATCCTGTCTGCCTTTCTCGTCATGAGCGTGCTCGCCGCACCGGCGTGCGCGCAGCAAACCGGCGACCCGCTTCCACCCATCGACACGGCGCGCGCCATCGTGGTCAACGTCGCGGACTTTGCCCGCGTCCCGGACATCGCCGGCGTTCCCGCCCGCATGATGCTCCTCGTGGACGAGCCCGGCACGCGCCGCCTGTTCGTAAACGACATGCGCGGCCCGGTCTACAGCGTTGGCTACGACGGCCGCACCGTCACGCCGTACCTCGACGTGAATGCCGCGCAGTGGAACGTCCAGGTGCAGTCGGGGGGACGCGAACGCGGAGTCCAGAGCTTCGCGTTCCACCCGCAGTTCGCCCAGGCCGGCACGCCGGGCTACGGTCGCTTCTACACCTGGTCAGATGTGGTCGACACAAGTGTCCCGGTCGACTACCGGCCCGGCGGCGGAGGCAACACGCACCACACCGCGCTGCACGAGTGGCGCGCCAGGAGTCCCGCCTCTCCCACCTATGACGGTGACGCGCCGAAGCAGTTGCTCCGCATCGAGCAGCCGTTCGCCAACCACAACGGCGGCATGCTCGCCTTCAATCCGCTGGCGCGTTCCGGACAGCCCGACTTCGGGCTCCTCTACGTTGGAGTCGCGGACGGCGGGAGCGGCGGCGACCCGCTGAACATGGCCCAGAACGCCGCCTCGATCTTCGGCAAGATTCTTCGAATTGATCCCCTCGGCACCAGCTCGCCCAATGGGAAGTACGGTATCCCGGCGACGAACCCGTGGGCGCAGGGAGGACCGTCAGGCGCGCTGAAGGAGATCTACGCCTCCGGCGTGCGGAATCCCCAGCGGTTCGGCTGGGATCCCGCCAACGGCAACATGTTCATGAGCGACATCGGCCAGAACGCCGTCGAGAAGATTTCACTCGTGCGGTCCGGGGCCAACCTGGGGTGGAACATCTGGGAAGGCAGCTATCGCGTGGCCGGGCGCGGCATCGTGAGCACCGAGGGCGTTCGCGGCGACACGAACGTGCTGTACCCGGTGGTCGAATACGATCATCGCGATCCCTTGCTCCTCGGCAACGTGGCCGTCACCGGCGTGATCGTCTACCGGGCCGGACCGCTCACCGCGCTGCGGAACCAGGTGCTGTTCGCCGATTTCCCCAGCGGCGAGATGTTCGCATTCGATGCCGACCGCCTTCCGCAGGGCGGTGGCAACTTCCGCCGGGTTCTGTTCGCGAGCGGCGGCGGTGCGCCAAGGCGGTTTCTTCAGGTGCTGGGCGACGCCGCGACTGCGGCCGGACGCTCACCGGCCGGCCGCGCCGATCTCAGGTTCGGAGTCGGGCTCGAGAATCGCGTCTTCCTATTGAACAAGGCCGATGGCGTGATACGCGAGTTGGTCCCGTAAGGGGGAACGACTTCTAGGTCAAAGCCCGCTGCTGACGACGACCGAGTAGCAAGGCAATAGTGGCTACTTGGCCCTCGCCAGCCCCAACCTCTTCATGATCTTGTGCAAGCTCGCATGATCCGCGAGACCCAGCTCCTTTGCGGTCTTCGTGATCTGCCACTCATTCCGCTCCAGCGCCGCCTTCACGATCTCCCGCTCGGCGTCTTCCTTCATCCGCGCGAAGGTCCCCGCCTCCGGCCCACCCACCCGACTCTCCAACTGGATCTCGGTTGGGATATCCGCGACGGTGATGAGATCGCCATCCGAAGCAATAATCATCCGCTCGACCACGTTGCGCAGCTCGCGAACGTTATTCCGCTTCCAGTCATAGCCAGCCAGCGCCTTGAGCACACCTGGCTCGACCGTCTTCTGCTTCATGGCAAAGCGCACGCACATGGAAGCGACAAAGCGCTCGACCAGCTCGGCCACATCCGCCAGGCGATCCCGGAGCGGCGGAACGTGGATGATGTGGACGTTCAGCCTGAACAGGAGATCCTGCCGGAACCGCTTCTCCGCCACCTCGGCATCGAGGTCGCGATTAGTAGCAGCAACGACACGCGACTCGACGTTCACCGTCCGGTTGCCGCCGAGCCTGGTGAGCTTCCGGTCCTCAAGAACGCGAAGGAGCTTGGCCTGAGCTGGAAGAGGGAGCTCGCCGATCTCGTCCAGGAAGATGGTGCCCTTCCCCGCCGCCTCGAACGCCCCCTGCCTGAGCTGCGCCGCGCCGGTGAACGCCCCACGCTCATGACCGAACAGCTCGCTCTCGACCAGTTGCTCCGGTAACGCCGCACTGTTGACCGCGACGTAAGGCGCGTTGGCACCACCGGGACCCAGGCGGTGAAGCTCGCGCGCGACCAGCTCTTTGCCTGTCCCGCTCTCGCCGACGATCAGGACCGGACTGGGAATGGGCGCCACGCGCGCGATGGACTCCTGGAGTTTCCGGATGGCCGAGCTGCCGCCAACCAGCGGCGAATCCGGTCCCAGCCTCCGCTTCAATCCCGACACCTCGGCCACGAGCTGCCGGCGCTCGATGGCCTTCTCGACCTCCGCGACAACCCGCTCGACCGGCTCCGCCTTGTCGATGAACCCGTAGGCGCCGAGCCGCACCGCCTGGATGCAGCGCTCGAAGTTGCCGGCGCCGGTGTAGACGATCACGGGCAGGTCGCTCTTCTTCTGCTTGAGCGCCTGGAGAACCCCGAACCCGTCCAGTACCGGCATCTCGAGGTCCAGGATCATGCAGTCCACCGGCTCACGCTCGAGCACCTCGAGCGCTTGCCGGCCATCGGCAGCGGTGAGCGTATCGAATCCGCCGAGCCGCTTGAGGTCGTAGGCGTACTGCTCCGACATGGCGGGGACATCATCCACGATGAGAACGAGCGTCATGGGGCGGGTAGGCGGGTAGGCGGGTTGGCGGGTGGGCCCGCTGCCGGCAGATCGATGATGAAGCGAGTGCCGTTCTTCGGCGCCGTCTCTACGCGCATGCTTCCGTTCAGATCAAGCACAAGGCGGCGAACGATCGAGAGCCCCAGGCCGGTCCCGCCCGCCTTGGTCGTGTAGAAATCCTGGAACGCGCGCTCCAGCTCCTGCTCCGTCATCCCCCGCCCCTGGTCCGCCACCGTCAGCCGAACTACGGAAGAGGCGCCCGTTCCGTTTCCACCGCCGCGCGTGATCACGGTCACCTGTCCCCCTCCCTCATCGAGACTCTCGACCGCGTTGCTCACGAGATTCTCCAGTATCCGCCGCAGCACGAGCGGGTCCGCCGCCACGTCCGGCAACCCGGGCGCGAGATCCAGCTCGAGGTGTGCCCCCGTGCCGAGTGGGGGCACGACCTCATTGATGATTGCATTCAGATTGCTGGGCTGGCGGTCGAGCGCGGGTGTCAGGCGCGCGTAGTTGCGGGCGAGGTTCTCGAGATAGGTAATCCCCGCCTCGATGGTTCCCTGCCGCTCGAGCATGATCGCCGGAAGCTGCGCCGGGTTCTCCGTCGCCACCTGCGAGAGATGGCGAAAGACATTCCGCACCGGCACGAGACCGTTCTTGATGTCGTGGTTGAGCTGCCGGGCCAGGTCGCCCACGGTCGCGCGCCGCTCGGCTTCCCGCAGCGTGGCCATGCTGGCCCGCAGGCGGTCCGTCATCTGCTGGAGCGTGCGCGCCAGCTCGGCGACCTCACCCTCCCCCTGCCCCTCCCCTTGCCCCTCCTCAACAAAGGAAACATCCAGCCGCTCGAGGTCGAGCCGAGCGGTCTTCTCGGCGAGATCTTCGAGGGGCTGACTTACACGATTGGCCAGCGCCCACGCGATGGCGAGCGCCGCCCCCAGGGTCACCACGCCGGCCACCAGGAACCAGCGGTCCACGTTCCGCCGGACCTGGGCGAGCGGCCCGAGCGACTGGCTCACCATGATCCGCACACCGCCGGCAACCCCTTCGACCGTGGTGTCCTCATACGGTTGCGCGAGGACTTGCGAAACCGCGCCGGGGAGGGACGGGAGCGAATCTTCCGGAAGCAGCAGCCGGACGGTGACCTGCGAATCCGGCGACGCGTAACGGGCGAGTAGCGCGGGACCGTCGACGCCGGCGACCAGGGAGAGACGGGCCGCCCCGACCGCGATGCCTTCCCTGCGCGCAAAGACCACGCGGTTCCCGTCTGGGAGTCGGACCTTCAGAAACCGGGCGTCCGCCGACGGCAACAGACGGACGATGCGGTCGAACTCGTTGCGGTAGTGACCGGAAGAGAGAATTCGCCCGGACGAATCCTGTATCCAGAGCGTGGCGAGTCCACCCTGTTCCATCATGCGCGGCGAATAGTCGAGGATGTACCGGCGGTCGGCCTGCCCAGCGAGCGCGAGCCTGAAACGATTGTCCGACGCTATGTCCGCGGTAATCGTCTGGATCCGGCGCTCGAGATCCGTCGCTTCCACCTGCAAATCAGCGTCAATCAGCGACGCGATGCGCTCCAGGCGTTCCCGGTACTGTCCTTCGAGCCGTTCGCCGAACTCGTAGCGGATGCCAACAATCAGCGTGATCAGCGGCGCCACGACGACTGCCGCGAACGCGAGCAGCAGCCGCGTCCGGAATTTCACGGGAGGTCTCGCACGTGCGGAACGCCATCGTGGTCCGCCGACCAGGCGCCCGCGCCGGGACGGAGGGCCACGCGCACGCGGGTGTCGATCAGCGGGAACCAGGCGCCTTCGGGCCGCCCCGGCCTGGCGCAGACCATCTCACCCAGCCCTGGCAGGCCGATCACGAAGGCGACCTCGTTCCCGCGCGCCAGCGCCTGCTGCCACGCGCTCCGCTCCAGCCCCACCGCGAACGGAAACGTGCGCGCTCCCGTCGGCTGGCGGTACGCCTCCACCAGCCACTCCCCGCCCTGGCCCGGCGCGCCCGCAAAGGCGACGAGCCGATGTGCCAGCTCACGAGCCGTCGCATCCTCCGAGAAATAGACCACGCGCCGCGCCTGGCTCACCGGGTCCACCCCGGCCGACGCCCCGCGCGGGCATGCTTCAGCGCGCCACCCCTGGCCTCGCGGCGACACCTGCGCCTCGGCACCGACGGCGTCGCGCGCCACCGATTCGAGAAACCCGTCGCGCGGACCGTCAACCGGCGCATGGAGGCGGTCGTTGGTCGGCACGAAGAGGACATACGTGCGGTCCCACGGGAGGGGCGTCGCCGCCATCCCCCGCGCCACGGCGTACGCGAGCAGTGTCGAATCTTCCGCGATGAGCGCGTCCAGCCCCTGGTCCAGCCGGTCCCGCGCCCCGCGCGTCCCCATCGAGATGAAGTCGATGGACTTGGGTGCGCCCTCGGGACGTCGCCGGTTCCCATCCCACCACTCGACCGTCAGGGTGCTGTCCGTCTCGAGAACCGGCCGGTACGGCCCGGTCCCCATGGGCCACTCGGAGCGCCGGAGCTGGACCGCAATCGCGAGCCTGTGGTCGCCCAGCGTCTTCGGGAACTCCGCCGAGGGATTCTTCATGTAGACCGCGACGCGCTGATCGTCCACTACCCGCGCGCGCGCGATGCCCGCCCATGGGACGTAGCCCGCCTCGGTCTCGTAACCCTTCCAGCTCTCGAGGATCTCGGACGTTGGCACGCCCGAGTCGTCCCAGAACCGCAGGGTACGACGGAGCTTGAAGATCCAGCTCCGCCCGCTGTCAGGCGTGGTCCACGACTCCGCGGCGCCGGGCAGGACATGGCCGTCGCAGGTCACGCGGACCAGCGGCTCGTAGAGGTGGCGAAAAATGATTGCTGCCGCGCGCGTGGCGGCTTCGGCCGGCCGGCTGGGAGACAGCGGCTCGGTAAAGGCGACGGTGAGCCGCTCGGCCGAAGGTCCTTCACCCGCGACGACGCAAGCGCCTGCGGACGGCGCGGCGGCGGTCGGCACCGGCGCGGCGGCCGGAGTACGACCGCACGCGGCGAGTGCCGCGAGCATCAGTGCCGTGAGTGTGAGCTGGATCCGGGTAGCAGGCATGCTGTCCTAAGTCCGAATGTAACCGAGCGTAGGCACAGCGAGGGGAGACCCGATGAGCGCTGTGGAGCACGGGGTCACACGGCCGGCAGCGACATGCCTTCAGGTATCCTCGCTGGCTGCCGGTCGAGTGCCCCCGTGCGACAC